>NZ_JAUYGL010000018.1 GCF_030689745.1 Devosia sp. | reverse complement strand
CAAGATACCTCCGCGCGAAACGCCCCCAATGAGAAGCCTTTCCTTGTCCACATCAGTTCGGCCGTGCAGATGGTCGACGACGGCATCGACGTCCTCAACTGCTCGCTCGAAGCCTGCAATCGCGATTTCAACGTCACAGGAATAGCCCGAGCCGTCTGCATCAAGCCCTTCCCCATATACACCGCCGGACTTCCCTCTACCCCTTCGTTGCGGGAACAGTGCCATCCAGCCGCGTTCGACAAAGTAGTTTGCCACGACCGCAGGAGCCACCGTTCTGGTGTAGAGCGATTTGTTCCGACCATTCCCAGTGGAGCCATGGTGGAACACAATGGTTGGATGCGGACCTTCTCCGCTGGGCTTCGCGGTGACGATCTCCAGAGCAACGCCAGGCTCACTTGAAGGTATGAAGGATTTTTGGAGTTTCATTGAGCCGGCCTCGATGTCTGCTTACGTCGCAGATACCACTTCGACTAATCGGCCGAAACGGGGTCGGTTGCCGCCGGCAGGAACACGGTTGTTCTGTCGCAAGAAACTGCTCCTGTCGTATTTGTGAACTGGTATTCGTGACGGAGAGCAGTACGGAGAATTAATGCCAGTGGTTCTTTCGCGGATTTAGGAGTTGGGCGACGCGCCCATTGCTTTCAGCCACTTCCGCAGCCGCCCGCGTGCATTGGCGTAGGGCGATGAGGTGTTAAACTGAATCATGCGCCCCATCGTCCATTTGCCGTACCAGGGGCGGCCGTATAAATCGTCATCGCTACGCGTCTCGATCAGCGAGACAATCCGCGCCTTTGCCCCAGCCAGACGCTCGATAAGCTGCGGAAAAGGGACGCTTTCATAGTCGCGATAGAACTTCTGAGCGAGGCGGCCGAGCTCATTCCACTCGAACCCGGTTTCCGGTAGATCGAATGGCTCGCCCGCCGCGTCTCGATCGAGCCATTTCAGGACCAGCTCATTCCACCCCACCAGATAGGCGACGAGATTGGCAACGCTAATCTGGGTCCCTTTCACATGGCCTTCCAAGCTGCATTGATCGACCACCGATAGCGGCACGTCGTGCAGCCCTTTGTTGAGCTTATCGAAGCTTGAATTTATCGCTTCGAGCAATTCGTCTTTGTTCGTCGGAACAGCCATGTTTTCCTGCCTTGTCGCGGGCAAAACTGCAGCGCGCTTTGTCCAAGTTCTATGTCTGGTGATGTCGCGATCAAGCGTACGAAGGGCCGAAATGGAGTCGGAATCCGTCCTTAATACGGTTGTGCAAAGATCGCCTCCCCGCCCGCGCCGAACCAATGCAGTGTGCTATGAAATTTCGGGCTTGGTGACGCAAATTGCGAAGCGATCCTGGCTCAGACGTTCCAAGGCCCGCCAGAACGGCATCTTGCGGGCCTGGGGCCAGTGAATTGCACCAAGCCGACGATCAATTACCGGGTGAACAAAGCCCGTGGCCACCAGCGCTGCAACCACGGCCTCAGCTGGCATGTCGCCGGAAAAATGCACCTGTTCGCGGATGCGCTGCAGCCGCTCCGACATGCCTGGCGCGAGATTGCCATGTCCCGCCTTGCCACCGAATGCCAGGCGCAGCCGTGTTACCCAGCTCTTGCGCCCCATATTGCCGTCGACGATCAGGAGCTTGCCGCCGGGCTTGAGCAGCTCAAACCACTCCCGGAAAGCTGCAGGCGCGTCGACCAGCGTCCAGACCAGGTGCCGGTTGGTGATCACGTCGTAGCTGCCGCGCGGCTCCTGCGTGTTCTCGGCATCGCGCATGATGAAGCGGATATCTGTGCCGCGTTGTTTCGCCTTGGCGCGCGCCTGTTCCAGCATGGCCTCGGACCAGTCAACGCCAGTGACCTTGAAACCCATATCATTCATCAAGTGTGAGATCACACCGGTGCCGCTGGCCAGGTCCAGCGCAGCACGACCCTTGCCCTCCCCCAGATGCCTGCGGATCAGCCCATGCCAGCCGCGCCGCTCCGCTTCCGAGAAAATCTCGTGTCCGACGCTTTGATCGAACGTGGCCGCCCGCTCCGACCAGAAGTCGCGGATTTCATCGCGGATAGAATAGTTTGCCCCGAACTCGGTCATGCTTGCCCCGTAACACCTTGGAATAACTCTAAAAGATAAATCTTGATAACTGCGATCATCTTTAATAGGTGACGACCATTATCAAGTTTCTAAGAGACATCAAAATGAAAATTTCGCGTCTGATGCTCATTTCGGCTGTCGTGGGGCTGGCATCGTTCTCCGTGCCCGCTTTCGCCCAGGCCTTTACCGTTACCGATGTCGCCGGCCGCGAGGTCTCGTTCGACAAACCCGTCGAACGCGCGATCCTGGGCGAAGGGCGCATGCTCTACTCGCTGGCCACCATCGAAACGGAAAACCCCTTTGCCCATGTCGTGGGTTGGCGCAACGATCTGTGGACGACCGACCAGGTCTCCTTTGACGCCTATGCGGAAAAGTTCCCCGAGGCCAAGGATCTGCCCTTCCTCGGCAATCTGACCGACGGCACGTTGCAGACCGAAACTGTCGTAACGCTCAATCCCGACGTGCTCATCCTGCCGATCGGCAACAAGACGGCGGCCGATGAGGTCAAGCTCGAAGAGATGCTCTCCGGCATCGGCGTCAAGATCGTCTATGTCGACTTCCGCGAGCACATCATCGACAATACCGTGCCGAGCCTGCACATTCTGGGGCAATTGTTTGGCAAGGAAGCCCGCGCTGCCGAAGTCGCCGACTTCTGGCAGGACAAGATGGACGCGGTTGCCAAGGTCATCGCCGACAACAATCCCCAGCGTCCCAACGTCTTCATGTATCGCGCCGCGGGTCTGGTGGAATGCTGCGGTACGTTTGGTCCGGACAATTTCGGCCTGATGGTCGAGCTGGCCGGCGGCCATAATCTGGGCTCGGATTTCCTGCCCGGCTATACCGGCTCGATCAATCCCGAACAGGTCATCGCTTCGGATCCCGATATCATCGTGGTGACGGGTTCGGACTGGCGTAATTCCAACAATGCGGCCAGTTTTGTCAGCGTGGGACCCGGGGCTGCCGATGACGCCGATGCCAGCCGCGCCGCCCTAGCGGCCGTGGTGGATGCGCCCACCTTTGTCGGCTCGACCGCCGTCGCAAACGCCGACGTTCACGCCATCTGGCACCAGTTCTATACCAGCCCCTACCAATTCGTGGCGATCCAGGAAATGGCCAAGTGGTTCCACCCGGACCTGTTCGCCGATGTGGATGCCGATGCCACCTTCAAGGAGTTCTATGACCGCTTCCTGCCCATCGCCTATGAACCGGGCGCCTGGATTTCCCTCAAGGCCGACGAGTAGATCATGGCGGCCGCTGACATCACCATCCTGACGGGAGCGGCAGTCGACGGGCGCGGTGAATACCGCGCCCGGACCCGTCGCAAATTGCTCATCCTGGCCGCCATGAGCGTGGCGCTCTGCCTGTCCATCGCGGTTGACCTGGCCTGGGGGCCAGCCCGCTATGGCCTCGATCAGGTCGTGCTGGCCCTTTTCAATCCCGAGGCCGTTTCGGCGCAAGTGCGCACCGTGGTCTGGGACATCCGCATGCCGGTCGCCGTCATGGCCGTGGTCGTGGGCGCAGCCCTGTCCGTCGCCGGCGCGCAGATGCAGACCATTCTCGCCAATCCACTGGCCAGTCCCTTTACCCTGGGCATTTCCGCCGCCGCCAGCTTCGGCGCAGCTTTGGGCATTGTCACCACGGTGCCGCTGCTGCCGGTCGCCGCCGGGCTGATCGTGCCGGTCAATGCCTTCATCATGGCGCTGAGCGCAACGCTGTTCATCCATTTCGTCTCGCAGGCCCGGGGCGTCACGGTGCAAACTGTAGTGTTACTCGGCATCGCACTCGTCTTCACCTTCAATGCGCTACTGGCCTTCGTGCAGTATCTCGCCTCCGAACAGGCGCTGTCACAGGTCGTGTTCTGGACCATGGGAAGCCTTACCAAGGCGACCTGGCCCAAGATCTGGATTACCTTGGCCGTATTGCTGATTGCGCTGCCATTGTTTGCCCGCAATGCCTGGGCGCTTACTGCCATCCGGCTGGGCGAAGACAAGGCTGCCAGCTTTGGTGTCAACGTCCGCTATGTCCGACTTGAAACCATGCTGATCGTTTCGCTGCTGGCGTCCGTACCGGTCAGCTTTGTCGGCACCATCGGGTTTGTCGGCCTTGTCGGCCCGCATATCGCCCGCATGATCCTGGGCGAGGATCAGCGCTTCTTCCTGCCGGGTTCCGTGCTGGCCGGCGCCTTGCTGCTGTCGGTGACCTCGATCGTTTCCAAGTCGATCATTCCCGGCGTCGTCTTTCCGATCGGCATCATCACGGCGCTGGTCGGTGTGCCCTTCTTCATTTCGCTCATTCTCGCTAATGTGAGGCGGTCATGGTAGCCCTTCAGCTTGACGATCTCGGTGCCTATTACGGCAAGAAGCTCACCGTTTCAGGCATCTCCACTCCGCCGCTGCAAGGTGGCGAAATCGTCGCCGTGATCGGCCCCAATGCCGCCGGCAAGTCGACCCTGTTCAAGCGCATTGCCGGCCTGTTGAAGGGGCCCGGCGGTATCCGGCTGACCGAAACGGACAAAGGCAAAAAGGCCATCAGCTACATGCCGCAGGACACCTCGGCCAATGCGGTGCTGACGGTCTACGAATCCATTCTGCTCGCGCGCAAGCAGGGCAGCGCCTGGTCTGTCGACGATGCAGATCTCCGCTTCATCGACCATGTGATGCAGGCGCTGAACATCACCCCCATCGCCTTCCGCGATCTGGGTGCCCTGAGTGGCGGACAGCGCCAGCTGGTGTCAGTGGCCCAGACACTGGTGCGCGAACCCGACGTGATGCTGATGGATGAGCCGACCAGCGCGCTGGACCTACACCGTCAGGTCGAGGTGCTCAGCTTCATGCATGCTCAGGCCAGGCAAAAAGGCATGATCGTCCTGATCGCCATTCATGATCTCAATCAGGCATTGCGCTTTGCCGACAAGGTCCTGCTCATCGCCGATGGCCGGATGCGGGCCTGTGGCGATCCGCTTGATGTTGTTACCCCGGCTATGCTGCGCCAGGTCTACGGCGTCGACGCCCGCATCGAAAAATGCTCGCGCCAGTTCGACCACGTCATCGTCGACGGCGTCGCCGCTTAGCGCCCTGTCAGCCACCCGGAATGCGCCCCTTTTCAGCCGTTCAGACCGCCTACCAAAGATCACGACGACTTTGATGGCGTGATGCCTGGCCGTTCTGGTGCGCCCTATCCAAGTTCACTTGATTGCGTGCGCACGCTGGCGGCATCCACCGAATGGAGGATGTCGGATTTGTGGCCGTGCCAGCACACAAAGCGTATTGGGATCGTTCCGACCGCACGATCATGGTCAGGCGGTCTGTTCAATTACAGGCCTGCGGCAAAGCTCTCCAGCTTCGCGAAGTCGTCGACATAAATGCCTACCGATGCGACGCCGTCTGCAGTGACCGAACCGCGATACATGCCTTCTGTATTATGCGGCATGGCGATATTGCCCATGCCATCCACCGCGATCAAACCTGCGCCGCATTTGTCCTCGGTCAGGTCGGCAATGGCGGCCGCCGTGGCGGTGGCGAGGCTTTCGCCGGCATAGTGTATGCGGGCGGCAATGTCGTGCGCGGTGCCGCGGCGGATGAAATATTCGCCCAGACCAGTGCAGGAGACGGCAACCACGCCATTGCTGGCATAGGTGCCGGCGCCGATGATCGGCGTGTCGCCGACGCGACCGACGCGCTTATAGGTGTAGCCGCCTGTCGAGGTGGCAGCGGCCAGGTTGCCCGCATCGTCAAAGGCGACGGCGCCGACCGTGCCGTGCTTTTCGGCCTCGCTGCGCTCGCGCTTGAGCAGGCCGGCCTTTTCTTCTTCGGCCCGCAGCCAGTGCTGCTGGCGCAGGGACGTGGTGAAATAGCTCTGCTCGACCATGTCGAGGCCCTGCTCGCGGGCAAAGGCGTCGGCGCCGGCAGCCGAGAGCAGGACGCAATCGCTGGCATCCATGACACGGCGGGCGGCGCGCACCGGATTGCGGATGGCGCGGGCCGAGGCAATGGCGCCGGCCATGCGCTGGCGCCCGTCCATGATCGCCGCGTCCAGCTCATGATCGCCCGCCGCATTGAGCACGGCGCCGTGCCCGGCATTGAAGCTGGGATGATCTTCGAGCGCGACGACCGCCGCCTCGACGGCATCGACCGCCAGCCCGCCCCTGGCCAATACGGCCCAGCCGGCGCGCAGCGCATCGGCCAGACCGTCGCGGGCGGCCTGATAGCTTTCGGGCGTGAAGTTGGCGCGCGGGATGGTGCCCGCGCCGCCGTGAATGACCAGGCTTGCCATCAGTTTTCCTCTTGGTTGTAGCGGGCCGTGAGATAGGCCAGATAGGGGGCGATCTCGAGCGGGCGGCCGGTGACCTGGGTCAGCAGCTCGTCGCGCGAGAAGCACCTGCCGTGCCGCCAGATATTGTCGCGTAGCCAGCCTGCCAGGGGCGCGTAATTGCCCGCTTCGGTAGCGCCGATGACCTCCGGCGCCGTCGTGCGTGCCGTATCCATCAGCTGGGCGGCGGTAATATTGCCGATCGTATAGGTGGGGAACGAGCCCAGATAGCCGACCGACCAGTGGATATCCTGGAGGCACCCCTGCAGATCGTCGGGCACGTCGAGCCCCAGATCGCGCTTGATGGCCGCGTTCCAGGCGCCGGGCACATCGGCGACCGCCAGGCTGCCATCGAGCATGGCCTGCTCGAGCTCGACCCGTAGCATGATGTGGAAATCATAGCTCATTTCGTCAGACTCAACGCGGGTCAGGCCGGCCGAGACGCGCGTCACGCCGCGGTAGAATTCCTCGGCCGTGACGTCATCATAGTGCTCCGGAATATCGGCCTGCAGATCGGCCATGTGGCGCTGCCAGAAGCCGCGGCTGCGCCCGACATGGTTTTCCCAAAGGCGCGACTGGGATTCGTGGGCGCCAAAGCTGGTGCCGCCGACGGCATAGAGCCCGATGAGATCGGTGGCCAGAACCGAGCGGGTATAGCGCGGATCGATGTTCTGCTCATACAGCCCGTGCCCGGTTTCGTGCAGCGTGCCGAACAGGGCCATGGGCATATAGGTTTCGCGATAGCGGGTGGTCAGGCGCACGTCGTTGCGGGTGAAGGACACTTCGAACGGGTGTACGGAAATATCGAGGCGGCCGCGCTGGTTGTCGAAGGTGAAGGCCTCCGACATGCGGGCGGCGAACTTGCGCTGCAGCTCGGGCGGCACGGCGCGGAACAGGAAATCGCTGCGCGGCGCCGGGCGGGCAATGGCGGCGTCATAGATGGGCTTGAGGCCGGCGCGCAACGCGCCGAACAGGGTGCTGAGGCTCGCGGCGGTTTCGCCCGGCTCATATAGGCCGACAAGGGCATCGTAAGGATGCTCCTCCCAGCCGATAGCATCGGCATAGAGCTTGGAGAGGCGCAGCATTTCGGCCAGATGGGGCGCGAAAACCGCAAAATCATTGGCCTTGCGGGCGGCAATCCAGGCGTCATTGGCCACCGAATGCTGGGCGGCGCGGGCCTTGACCAGTTCACCCGGGACGCGGGTGTGAAAATCGATGGCCTGCTGGGCCTGCAGCACGGCGCGGCGCTCGGCGGCGGTTTCCGGCAGATGCGCGGTTTCCTCTGCCGCCGCAGCGGTCAGCTCGCGGCTCTGGGTCGAGACGATGATGTCGCGGGCCAGCTCGGTCAGCGTGCCGACCTGCTCGGAGCGGGTGGCGCTGGCCTGGGCCGGCATCATGGTGCGGGCATCCCAGTTGAGGACATTGACGGCATTGAGCACGTCGTTGACCGCGCCGAAGCGGGCGTTGAAACGATCATAGTGGGTCATGGACATCAGGCTCATGTGCCACCGTCATAGAGGTGGCAGGCAACGGTGCCGGGCGTGTTGTCGCCGGCTTTGAGGATAGGGCGTTCGACGCTGCAGCGCGGCCCGGCAAAGGGGCAGCGGGGATGGAAGGCGCAGCCGGGTGGCGGATTGAGCGGCGAGGGAATTTCGCCGGCCACCGCCGAGAAAGCACCGCGTCCGGCGCCTAGCTTGGGCACGCTGTCGAGCAGGGCACGGGTATAGGGATGGGCCGGGCGGTCAAACAGCGGCACGGTATCGGCCAGTTCGACAACGCGGCCGAGATACATGATGGCGACGCGATCGGAAACATGGCGCACCACGCCCAGGTCATGGCTGATGAAGACCGCCGTCAGCCCCAGCTGCTGGCGCAGGTCCAGGAACAGGTTGAGCACCTGGGCCTGGATCGAGACGTCGAGCGAGGCAACCGGCTCATCGAGCACCAGCAGGTCGGGCTGCATGGCCAGGGCGCGCGCAATGGCGATGCGCTGACGCTGCCCGCCAGAAAACTGATGCGGGAAGCGGCGGCGCGTGCTGGCATCGAGCCCCACCCGGACCAGCATGTCGGCGACGTTGTCGTCGGCACCAGCGGCGCTGACCAGTTGATGGTGGACAGGCCCCTCGGAAACGGTATTGGCGACGCGCATGCGCGGATCAAGGCTCGAGAACGGGTCCTGATGTACCATTTGCACCCGCGTGGTCAGCTTCTGGATGCGCTTTCCAGCCATCTTGGCCACCGGGGTGCCTTCCAGCGCGATGGCGCCGCTGCTGGGGGCGTAAATGCCCGAGATCATGCGGCCCAAAGTGGACTTGCCGCAGCCGGATTCGCCCACAAGGCCCACCACTTCGCCCTTGGCGACGGTGAGGGTGACATCGGTGACGGCGTGGACGGTCTGGGTGCGGTCCGGACCACCCAAGGCATGGGCGATGCGATCGCCCATCGAGGCCGGGGTGACGAAGCGTTTGGCCGCATTGTCGATGCTCAGCATGGCCTTGGTCATGACGCGTGCTCCACTATGGGATGGTGGCAGCGCACCTTGGTGTCGCCCAGCGGCAGCAGAGCCGGCATGGTCTTGCAGATATCGGTGGCGCGCGGGCAACGCGGCCTGAAGGAGCAGCCTTCGGGCAGATGGGCGAGCGAGGGGGTGGAACCCTTGATCTGCACCAGCTTCTGGCCACGCTCGGCCTGGCTGGGCACCGAGGCCATCAGGCCGGCCGTATAGGGATGCTTGGGATGGGCCAAAACGGCGCCGGTTTCGCCCGATTCCACGATGCGGCCGGCATACATGACGGCAATATCGTCGGCCAGGCTCGAGACCACGGACAGATCGTGGGTGACCCAGACAAAGGCGGTGCCGGTCTGGTCGGCGAGCCGCCGCACCTCGGCCAGTATCTGGCTCTGGATCGACACGTCGAGCGCCGTGGTCGGTTCATCGGCAATGATGACGGCGGGCTTGTGCAGCAAGGCAATGGCAAT
The DNA here is from genome assembly GCF_030689745.1 of Devosia sp. GTDB lineage: Bacteria > Pseudomonadota > Alphaproteobacteria > Rhizobiales > Devosiaceae > Devosia > Devosia alba. Next base: position 24,711 of record NZ_JAUYGL010000018.1, on the reverse strand, counting down.
GGCCACGCGCTGGCGCATACCGCCCGAGAGGTGATGCGGATAGACATCGAGCCGCTCGTCGGGTGCGGGAATACCCACCAGCGCCAATGCATCGCGGGCCTGCTTTCGCGCGTCGGCGGTCGATATCTTCACATGCGCCTTGATGGCGGCGACCATCTGGGTGCCGATCTTGAGCACGGGATTGAGCGTCATCATCGGGTCCTGAAAGATCATCGAGACGACGGCGCCGCGGGTCCGGCGCATGGCTTCGGGGTCGAGGGCTGCCAGATCCTTGCCCTTGAGCAGGATGCGACCGCCGACGATCTTGCCGGGGGCATCGACCAGCCGAAGGATGGAATAGCCGGTGACCGACTTGCCGGATCCGGATTCGCCGACCAGGCCGAGAATGCGGCCCTTGCCGACCGAAAAGGACACGCCATCGACGGCCTTGAGGACGCCAGCGCGGGTGAAGAAATGGGTCTGCAGTTCTTCGACAGAAAGAATGGCGTCACTCATTGGCCGCGCCTCGGATTAAGCACATGCCGAACCTGGTCGCCGACAAGATTGATGGAAACGATGGTGATGACGAGGGCCACGCCGGGATAGACCGAGATCCAGAACCGGCCCGACAGCAGGTATTGAAAGCCATTGGCAATCAGGGCGCCCAGCGAGGGCTCGGTCAGCGGCAGGCCTAGGCCGAGGAAGGACAGCGTCGCCTCGAGCGCGATGGCACTGGCCACCTGCACGGTCGCCACCACAATCAATGGCGGCAGCGAATTGGGCAGCAGATGGCGCAGCAAGATGATGTGGGCCGGCAGGGGTGTGGCGATGGCCGCCTCGATATAGTCCTTGTCGCGCTCGGCACTGGCGGCGCCATGGATGGTGCGGGCGAAATAGGCATATTGCGCCACGACCAGGGCCGTTACCAGCTGCCAGAGCCCCTGCCCCAGCATGGCGGTCAACACCAGTGCCAGCAGGATGGCGGGCATGGACAGCTGCAGATCGACGATGCGCATGATGATCGCCTCGACACGGCCGCCCTTGTAGGCGGCGACGAGGCCTATGCTCATGCCCAGTACCAGCGCGAAGGCGCCGGCCATCAGCCCGATGAGCAGCGAGATGCGCAGGCCATAGAAGATGGCCGACAGCAGATCGCGACCGGCGGCATCGGTACCCAGGATGTGCACATAGCCGCCCGAGCCCACCGTGCCGGGGGGCAGCCGGGAATCGAACAGATCGAGCCGTGCCAGATCATAGGGATTTTGCGGCGAGATCCAGGGCGCAAAGACGGCGATGAAGACGATGGCGACGATGACCACGAGGGCCACCAGCGCGACCTTGCTCTCGGCGAATTCGCGCCAGAAATCACCCAGCCGGGTGCGCCAGGTCTCGACCTGAATGTCCTCAACCAGGCTCATGCGGAACGCCTCGCGCGGATACGCGGATCGAGCACGCCATAGAGCAGATCGACCACGAGATTGATAATGACAAAGAGCAGCACGACCAGGATCAGGTAGGCCACCATGACCGGGCGATCGAGCACCATGATGGAATCGATGATCAGCTTGCCGACGCCGGGCCAGTTGAAGATGGTTTCGGTGACCACGGCAAAGGCCAAGGTGGAGCCGAATTCGAGGCCGAACACGGTGACGATCGGAATGGAGATATTCTTGAGCACGTGCAGGCCCACCACCTTGCTTTCCTTGAGGCCCTGGGCCCGGGCGAAGCGCACATAATCCGAGCTCATGGCCTCCAGCGTGCCGGCGCGAGCGAGGCGGATCAGCAGGCCCATATTGAACAGCGCCAGATTGAAGGCGGGCAGGATGAGGTAGCTCCAGCCAGTCGGCGTCAAAAAGGAGAGCGGCACGCCCAGCAGGTCGCTGGTGGGACCGCGGCCGCCCGAGGGCAGCCAGTGCAACTGCACGGCAAAGGTCATGACCAGCAGCAGGCCGACCCAGAAGGTGGGCAGGGAGAAGCCCAGAATGGACAGCGTCATGATCGCCTTGGACGAGAAGGCGTGCGGCCGATAGCCGGCCCAGATGCCCAGCGGGATGCCGACCACAGAAGCCAGCAGCATGGCGCCCAGCGCCAGCTCGAACGTGGCGGGCAGGCGCGAGAAGATCAGATCGAGCACGGGGACGCGATAAATGAAGGACTGGCCGAAATCGCCCTGCAGCACATTGCCGACAAAGACGAAATACTGCTCGTAGAGCGGCCGGTCGAAGCCATATTGGCGGATCAGGTTGTCGCGGATTTCCTGGGTGGCGGCCGGATCGATCATCACATCGATCGGGTTGCCAATGGCATAGACGCCGACAAAGACCAGGATCGACATGGCCACGACGACGATCGCGGCCTGAACGATGCGTTGGATGAAAAAGCCGAACATGGAAACCCAAATGTGTCAGGCCGATAGGGCCCGGTGCGGGGAGCCCCGGCTGCCGCGTGCGGCAGCCGGGAAGGCGATTACTGCGCGACGGGCTCGATCAGCTGGGCCAGCGTTTCCTGATCGACACGCGGCTCGAAGGTCAGCGTATCGGCCTTGGCCGCCCAGACGGTCTGGATCACCACGGTTGGGATCAGCACGCGGTCGTTCATCGACAGCTCGGTGACCTGCTTGTAGAGCGCAGCGCGCGCCGTATCGTCGAGGGTGCGGGCACCTTCTTCGAGCAGGGCATCGATCTCGGCATTGGAATAGCCGGACTTGTTGAACGCACCCAGACCCTTTTCAGGATCGGCCGTGTGCACGAGTGAGCCATAGGTATAGGAGGCTTCGCCGGTCAGCGTGCCCCAGCCCGAGAGCCAGAGGCTGAACTCGCCGGCCTGCTGGGCCGGGAAAAAGACCGTGCCGTTGAGGGCATTGGCATTGACGGTGAGGCCGGCGCGAGCCCACATCTGCGACAGCGCCTCGCAGACGGCGGCGTCACCGGGCAGGCGATTGTTGGTGCAGGCGAAGTCGACTTCAAACCCGTTCGGATAGCCAGCTTCGGCCAGCAAGGCCTTGGCGCGCTCGAGATCATATTCGCGGGCCGGCAGATCGGTCGAACCACCAAAGAAGGTTGCCGGCATCAGCTGGTTGGCTGGCTTGCCGAGTCCTTCAAGCACGACATCGGACAGGATTTCGCGGTTGATCGCCAGATCCATGGCCTCGCGCACACGCAGGTCCTGGAACGGATTGGCATCGATCTCGACGCCATCGACCTTGGCCTTGACCGGCAGGGTGTCCTTCACACTGGGCGTGATGTTGAGGATGTAGACGGAGTCGGCGATGAAGGTATCGAGGCGGCTATCATTCTGCATGGCGGCATAGTCGGTGGCCGGCACATAGTTGATCAGATCGACTTCGCCCGACTGCAGGGCGGCAACGCGCGATGCGTCATTGGGGATTTCCTTACGGACAACGTTTTCCCAATGCGGGGCACCGCCCCAATAGTCGGCATTGCGCTCGAGCACCAGGTCACCCTTGGGCTCCCAGGAGACGAACTTGTAGGGGCCAGTGCCAATGGCAGCAGCGCCCGAATTGAACTCCTCATTGCCCACTGTGCCGATCTCGGAGGAGACGATGAACATGCGGATGAAGTCGTTGGGCAGGGTGGCAGCAGCACCCTTGGTGTGAACATGGACGGTATAGTCGTCGATCACCTCAACCGATTCCACCGACTTGGTGTAAATGGTCATGCTCATCGGGCCGGTGACCAGGGGGATGCGGTCGATGGAGAACTTGACGTCCTCGGCGGTCAAGTCGGAGCCGCCGTGGAACTTGACGCCTTCGCGAATCTTGAACTCCCAAGTGTCGTCATCGACCGGGGTCCAGGAGGTGGCGATGGCGGGCTGCAGTTGCAGGTCCTTGTCGACGCCCACCAGCGTATCAAAAATGTGGCGCAGCGACTCGGCCTGGCTGCCGAGCGTTGACCAATGCGGATCGATGGAGTCTGGACCGGCGCGCACGCCGACGGTCAGATCGTCAGCCAGCACGGCGCTCGACAAGGTTGTCGAGCCGATCAGTGCCAAAGTAATGGCGAGAATGGCGTTTTTCCGAAAAAGCATAGCGAACCCTCTTGATTACGGTGCCCGTACTGTTCAATCTTGTCCTGGCGAACTAGAACGTCACCCTACAAACGGAACCAAGATAGCCCTTCATGTCAAGCGCTCCCACACCGAAAGTGACACAAAAGCAGTCAAATCGTTCTAGACGACCAGAACATGAGCAGAGCGAGCAAATATTGGGCACGTTGGCTGCTGGGTTGGATCGCGACCTGCCGGTGCCACTGGGCGTGCAACTCCGCGGGCTGATCCAGTACGGTATTGCCCTGGGTGATCTGCCGGCCGGAATGCGCCTGCCGACGGTACGTGAACTGGCCGAGCGGGCCGGCGTAGCGCCGATGACGGTGGTGGGGGTCTATAACGAACTCAAGCAGCAAAAGCTGATCGAAACGCGCGGCAGCGCCGGTACCTTCGTGGCCCATACCGAGAGCCTGCCCAGCGCGCTCAATTTCGACAAGCTCAACCCGGCCATCGACGCGCTGCTGCAGATGGGCAAGAACCTAGGTGTGGATGCCGCCGGGATTGCCACCCTGGTCAATGCACGGGCCGGTCATCTGCGCTTCCGGAGTGCTCATGGCCTGCAGATCGTGCTGGTCGGCCTGTTCGAGCAGGCCACGGCGGCCTATGCCGACCATATCAGGCCGCTGCTGGCCAGGACAGACCAGCTGAGCTGGCTGACGCTGGACACGCTCAGGGCCTCGCACGCCATGCCGCGCGCCGATATCGTGCTGACGCTGGCCAATCGCCGGGCCGAGGTGGAGGCGCTGGTGGGACCGGACATTCCGGTGGTGGGCCTGAGCTTTATTCCCTCGGAAGCCACGCGCACGCGGCTGGCCGGGCTCGACCCGAGCACCCGCATCGGCATCGTCTCGATCTTTCCCGAATTCATGGCGCTGATGAAGCCGGCCGTAATGCGGTTCAGCCCGCATGTAGCCAGCACCAGCGTCACCATGGTGGATGCGCCCGATCTCGAAGCCTTCATCGCCCAGGTCGATGTGCTGGTCTATGCGACCGGGCTCGACTGGCTGGCCGAAAAAGTGGGCCCGCATCAGCAGGCCCTCGAATACCGGCATGCGCCGGATAGCACCTTCATTCAACACCACGTCCTGCCGCTGCTCGATACGCTGCGGCACAGCGGGACCGTCAAGGAGACACCATGAAAATCGCCGAGATGAACTGGTTTCAGGTCGAAACCTACCTGAAATCCGACGACCGGGCGATCATACCGCTGGGCTCGACCGAACAGCATGCCTATCTCAGCAATGCGGTGGATTCGATCCTGGCGGAAACGCTGGCCAATGAGGCGGCCGGACCGCTGGGCGTGGCGGTGTTTCCGGTGCTGGCCTTTGGCATCACCCCCTATTTCGCCACCTATCCCGGCTCGATTTCGCTGCGCATGGACACCTATGCGCGCATCATCACCGATGTGCTCGACAGCCTTCACAGCACCGGCTTCAAGCGCGTGCTGTTCGTCAACGGCCATGGCGGCAATACGCCCGGCCAGACGGCGGCGCTCGAATGGCTCAACGGCCATGCCGACTGTCGCATCCGGTGGCACAATTGGTGGAATTCCCCCAAGACCCTGGCCAAGGTGCACGAAATCGACCCAGTGGCCTCGCATGCCTCCTGGATGGAAAATTTCCCCTGGACCCGGCTGCCCAATATCGGCATGCCGGACGAACAGAAGCCGATGATCGACCTCGACAAGCTCAAGACCATCGCTGCGCCGCTGGTGAAGGACTATCTCGGGGATGGCAATTTCGGCGGTCGCTATCAGCGCGCCGATGACGAGATGGAGGCCATCTGGGAGATCGCACTGGCCGAGACGCGGTCGCTGATCGAGGACGGCTGGGCATGAGCGACACTATCCTGATCTGGGGCGCCGGGGCCATTGGTGGCACGCTGGGCGCCTATCTGGCGCGCGCCGGCGAAGAGGTGCTGCTGGTGGACGTGGAGGCCCAGCATGTCGCGGCCATCAATGAACACGGCCTGGCCATCGAGGGGCCGGTGGAGAGCTTCACCCAGCCCATGAAGGCCAGCCTGCCTGCCGACGTCACCGGCACGTTCAAGACGGTGATCCTGGCGGTCAAGGCACAGCACACGGCCGACGCCGTCGAGGCCCTGCGGCCCTTGCTGGCACCGGACGGCTATGTCGTGTCGGCCCAGAACGGGCTCAACGAGCTCACCATTGGCCGGCTGATCGGGCCCGAGCGGACCATTGGCTGCTTTGTCAATTTCGGCGCCGATTGGCTGGAGCCAGGCAAGATCCTGCTGGGCAATCGCGGCAAGGTGGCGATCGGGGAACTCGATGGCGCGATGACCGATCGCGTCCGCGAGGTGCACCGGCTGTTTTCCATCTATGAGCCGGCGGCCGAACTCACCGACAACATCTGGGGCTATCTGTGGGGCAAGATGGGCTATGGCGGCATGCTGTTTGCCACGGCTCTGACCCCGGCCTCGATGTCGGACAATTTCGCCAGCGCCAGGCATGCGCCGGTCTTCGAGGGGCTGGGCCGCGAGGTTATGGCCGTGGCCCGGGCGCGCGGCGTGACCCCCCTGGGGTTCAACGGCTTTGACCCTCAGGCTTTCATGCCTGGCGCGAGCTCTGCGGACGCCAGGCGCTCGATTGCCGCCATGGAGGAGCATAACCGCCATACCGCCAAGACCCATTCGGGCGTGTGGCGCGACATTGCCGTGCGCAAGCGCAAGACGGAAGTGGATGCGCAATTTGCCATCATTGCCGACCTCGCCGCCGAAGCCGGCGTGGCTACCCCCATCACCCTGCGCCTGATCGAACTGGTGCACGAGGTCGAAAACGGACGTCCCCAGGCCTGGGACGTGCTTGATGATCTGTTGTCCACATGCAGCTAGATTTTGACAGCAAGATCGTCGTCGTCACCGGCGCGGCGCAGGGCATCGGCCGGGCCATCGTCAAGGCCATGGCTGCTGCCGGCGCCCAGGTCGTGGCACTGGACCGCGACGACGCGGGGCTGGAAGGCGCAAGGGAAGCGGGCGCGGCACTGACCGTCACGCTCGATCTGGCCGAACGCGAGCGGGTGCTCGAAACCATGGCCGGGATCGGCGCCCGCTTCGGCACGATCGATATCCTGGTGGCGGCCGCCGGCGGGGTGCGCGGACAGGTGGCCCAGCCGCTCGACGCGGTCAGCGAGCCGGCCTGGCAGCAGCTGTTCGCCGCCAATGTGGATGGCACCTTCTGGTGCGCCCAGGGCGTGGCGCCACTGATGAAGGCACAGGGCACCGGGCGGATCATCACCATTGCCTCGGGCGCCGGACTGCGGCCGAGCCTTACCGGCATCCAGGCCTATAGCGCGGCCAAGCATGCGCTGGTGGGCCTGACCAAGCAGCTGGCGCTGGAACTGGGGCCGCATGGGATCACCGTGAACAGCGTGGCGCCCGGCTTCGTGCTGTCCAATCCGGCCACGCAGAGCCAGTGGGAGAGCTACGGCGCTGAAGGCCAGCAGCGGCTGATGGACAGCATCCACATGCGCCGGCTCGGCCAGCCCGAGGACATTGCCCATGCGGTGCTGTTTCTGGCCTCGGCCCAGGCCGGCTGGATCTCTGGCCAGATCCTCAGCGTGGATGGCGGCCGCGCCTGACGGAAGCACCACCCCCAAAAGCACCTGGCAGAAGCAGGATCAATAGCTGCTCCGGTTGAGGCCATACCGGACAGCAGTTTTTCAACCGCAGGCTCGGAGAGCCGCGGCCAGTTCCCGCTCCGAACTACGGGTCTGAAACGCGCCCCATATCGGCCAAAGGGCAGACCAGCGCGGCATCCCAAGAGCCGACGTTCAAGCAGCCCAAGCCTGCGCTATGCTATGCTACGGCCAGGTGCTGTTTCACCTGGCCTGCACCGATGGCGTGGGCGGACAGATCTTTGATCGCAGCCGGATCGTGCGCGGCGGCTTCAACCAGGCCGGCAATATCGGCGGTATGGTCCCCGAACCCGGTCCCCGCCCCAGCGTCACCGATCTGGCCCATACGCTGGGCTGCGCCCCGGCCGAACTGGACCTGGCGCGGCTGGAAAGCCTGTTCGCCGATCGCGACGCCATCCTGCTCGACTGGATCGTCAGCCGCGCGGAGGTGATTTCCTGGCCGCTGAGCGCGGTGGTGCAGCTGATCAATCCGCAAAAGATCATCCTGGGCGGCAACCTGCCCAAATCGATCCTCGGGGCGCTGTGCGACAAGATCGATCTCGACAAATATGACGTGCCCGGTCGCATGCCGCTGAACAAGCCGGACGTGCTCATCTCCGACGTCATCGGCGAAGCCCGCCGTGCCGTGGCCGCATCGACATTGCCGTTGGCCAGTTTCCTGCGCTATCTGGCGTAACATGCGCTCGCGCCAGATATGGAACCGTGACGACTTGCTGGCCCGCAGGATTGGCGCAGCCTAACCGGCAAAGTGTCCGACAGATCAGCCGCTGGGGACAGGGCGGGGTTGCGCGGGCGGCTAACATGTCAGTGATGGTCATGGCGCGCGAATTCCAGTATGGCGGCTGCATCAGGTTCAACGAGTGCGTGCAATATGCCCCTGCCCCGTTTCATCGCCGTGATCGATATCGGCAAGACCAATGCCAAGGTGGTGTTGATCGACGCCCAGACCAGCCAGCAATTGGCAGCGCGCAGCACGCCCAATACAGTGCGGTCGGACGGACCCTATCCGCATGCCGATGTGGAGCGGCTGTGGGGCTTCATGCTGGAAAGCCTCGGCGCCTTGCAGGCCGAGCATGGCGTGGATGGCATTTCCATCACCACCCATGGCGCCACGGCGGCGCTGCTGACGGGCGACCGCCTGGCCTTGCCGGTGCTGGATTATGAGTTTGCCGGCCCCGATGAAACCGCTGACGACTATGGCGCAGCGCGGCCCGATTTTGCCGAAACCCTGTCGCCGCGCCTGCCCAACGGGCTCAATATCGGCGCGCAATTGTTCTGGCAGAGCCGGCGCTTTGCCAGCCAGTTTGCCAGCGTCACCCAGATCCTGACCTATCCGCAATATTGGGCGTGGCGGCTGAGCGGCGTGATGGCCAGCGAAGTCACCTCGCTGGGCTGCCACAGCGATCTGTGGGCGCCTGACAAGGTGGATTTTTCCAGCCTGGCGCGCCAGCAGGGCTGGCGCGAGCTGTTTCCGGCGGTACGGCCGGCGGCCTCGGTGCTGGGACCGATCCGGCCCGCGCTTGCCCAGGCAACGGGGTTGCGGGCGGAAACGCCGATCACCTGCGGCATTCACGATTCCAACGCGTCGCTGCTGCCGCATCTGGGCAGCCATGCCGAGCCGTTCACCATTCTGTCGACCGGCACCTGGGCCATCGCCATGACGGTGGGCGGCGACACGACCCATCTCGATCCAGCGCGCGATAGCCTGGCCAATGTCGACGCCTTCGGGCGCCCGGTGCCGACGGCGCGCTTCATGGGCGGGCGCGAGTTCGACATGCTGGCGCCCGGAGCGGTGACGCCGGTGGCGGCCGATGTCGATGCGGTGATCAGCGGCGACGTACAGGCGCTGCCCAGCTTCATGGCGGGCGTCGGCCCCTTCCCCGACCATGTCGGCCGCTGGACCGGGGACCCCGGGACGCTGAGCCCGGGCGAGCGCACGGCGGCGGTATCGCTCTATCTGGCGCTGGTGACCCAGACTTGCCTGGGCCTGTGCGGCCTGGGCAGGCAGATCATCATTGAAGGACCACTGGCCCGCAACCAGCTGTTCGCGGCGGCGCTGGCCCGGCTGACCGGGGTGCCGGTACAGGCGTCAGGCGATGCGACCGGGACGAGCCTGGGCGCCAGCATGCTGTTTGGCGGCGGCGGTGGCAGCGCGACGGGCACGCCCATTGCCCCACTCGAGCATGAAGGGTTCGACGCCTATGCCGCACGCTGGCGCGCGCGGCTGGCCTGACAGCGCCAATCAGAGCGTGATCGGGGCACCTTTCGGGGCTAGCGCGCCGCCACGTCATCGAGCGACGAGTTTGCCTTGTGCAGCGATTTCTCACGCAGCCAGATATAGAGCCCACTGGCGATGATGATCGCAGCCCCCACAATGAACAGCTGATCCGGCGGCTGGTTGAAGATCAGCCAGCTGGCGATCGACAGGTAGAGCAGGCTTAGATAGTTGAACGGGGCCAGGGTGGCGGGCGGCGCGTAGCGGTGGGCTACCGAGTTGAGAAAATGCCCACCCAGGCCGGCAACGCCCATCACGAAAAAAGCCAGCCAGGAAATGGGCTGGCTGGGCCACACCCAATCGGTGAGCGCCACCGGGGCAATCAGGATCACGGGCACCACGCCGACAAAGAACTGCTGGGTCTGGGCGCTGTCGACGCCGGCCAGCTTGCGGGTGAGGATGGAGAACAATGCCAGGAAAAACGCGCAGCCGACACTGAGCAGTGCGGCGGGCTGAAAGGCCTCCGATCCGGGCCGGACAATGATGAGAATGCCGATGAAACCGACGGCAATCGCCGCCCAGCGACGGGGCCCCACGGTTTCGCCCAGCAGCGGACCGGACATGGCGCAGATGATCAGCGGGGAGCTGAACTGGATGGCGCTGGTGACGGTGAGCGGCAGGTAGCGCATGGCGAGGAAATTCAGGCCGGTCGTGCACAGCAGGCAGACGCCGCGCAGGACTTCCAGCTTCCAGTTATTGCTGATGAAGAGGTTGCGGCCGGTGACCGGCAGGAACAGCACCAGCAGCAGCGCAAGGTGCATGCCATAGCGCATGAAGATGATCTCGGTGGTCGGCATGCCGCCAACCGAGAGCCACTTGGCGGAAACATCGAGGACCAGCAACACCAGTTGGGACACCAGAACCAGCGTGATGGCATAGTTGGCCCGGCTCTCGACAGGAGCAACGACGCTGGCCATCAGCTCAGCCAGCCAGCAAAAGAGGCATCATGGCTGAACGCTATAGTCATCAACATGGCGAATCCGGGAGGAACACGGCGACTGTCGCGGAACATCCATAGCGTTGGGATATGCCGCCGCAGGTGTCAATGCGCCGGCCGCTAAAACTGGTATGGAAGATGAAATAGGGCCGGCACCCCTGAAGCCATTCCCGGGGTGCCGACCGTGACAGGAGACGCGGGCTAGAACGTCTCGCTCAGATTTCGCACCTTGAGGGACTTGACCAGTTCGGATGCCGAAGGGGTCGCGCCGTGGCGGGGGGTAAAGGTGAGGTCGGTGGTGCGCCCCGGCAGGAGCGTCACGGCATTGTCGGAGAAATAGCCGGGCGTATCGACGGTGGCGGTGACGAACAGCGCCGGCTGGTCGCTGGTGAGGCTGAGCACCAATTGACCATCGACATCGGACCAGGCGGCCCGGATCTTGGGCTGCACCAGCTCATAGGCCTTGTAGGGCTTGGGGAAATAGTCGTTTTCGCCCAGCAGCTTGCCCTCGACGTCGCGCCAGGAGAAGAACAGGAACTCGTCTGCCGCCAGGTCGACCGCCGGGATGGCCGCGACTTCTACCGCGCCATCGGGCGAGATGGTGCTGTGGCCGGCGAACAGTTGGCGCTCGCCGCCGGCAACCTTGACCGCCCGAACTTCCAGGCTGATCTCGACCGGCGCACCGGTGTCGTTGATGGCCTTGAGCACAATCTGGCTGGGGGGCGCGTTCTCTACCGGCTTGCCGCGCGAATTGGTCGGCACCGCGTCATGCACCGGCACGGCAACGACATTGACCGGCAGGAAGAAGCGCTTGGCCATGTATTGCAGCAGCTTCCACTGCCCGCCGTAATCGAGGCTCGACCAGGAGGCGACCGGCCAGATGTCGTTGATCTGCCAGAACAGGGTGCCCATGCAGCGCGGCTTGGTGGAGCGCCAGTACTCAATGGCGGTCTTGATGGCGAGTCCCTGCTGGATCTGGGACAGGAACACCATCTGGTCGAAATCGCGCGGGAAACGGAAATAGCGCGTCATGGTTTCAAGGATGCGGGCGTTGCCGCCATCATTGCGCTGGTGGTTTTCCATCACCGGCGAGGACGGGTTGCGGTCTTTGGGTTCGGAAAAAGTCTCGATGACGTTCATCGAGGTGAAGGACTGGAAGCCGAATTCGGAGGCAAAGCGCGGATTGACGGTGCGATAGGCCTCAAAGCTCTTGGCCGAGTGCCATACGTCCCAGTAATGGGTGTCGCCGCGGGTATCGGCGTGCCAGCCATCGGAGAAGTCGAGATAGCCCATGGAAGGCGAGGACGGCCAGAAGCGGCGGGCGGGATCCTCGTCCTCGACGATATTGCCCAGCATATTGTTGAGACGATCATAATTGGCGACATAGCGCTCGGGCGCCGCCTTGGTCTCGGGATACCAGCCAAGCGAGCCGATGACTTCATTGTCGCCGCACCACAGCGCGATACAGGCGTGATGGCTGAGCCGGCGCACCTGCTGGGTGATTTCGGTGCGCACATTGGCAAGGAAAGGCCGATCGGACGGGTAGCTCATGCAGGCGAACATGAAATCGTGCCAGATCAGAATGCCCAGCTCGTCGCACATCTCGTAGAAATAGTCCGGCTCGTACTGGCCGCCGCCCCAGATGCGCAGCATGTTCATGTTGGCGGCCTTGGCGCTTTGCAGCAGGTCGCGGATGACTTCGGGGGTGATGCGGGACGGGATGGCGTCGGCGGGGATCCAGTTGGCGCCGAGCATGGAGATGTCGCGGCCGTTGATGCGGCACTTGAAGGAATGGTCGATCTCGTCCTTCTCGACGATCCACTCAAGCTGGCGCAGGCCGATCTGGCGGGTGGTCTTTTCGCCGTCCAGATCGGTCACCAGTTCATAGAGCGGCTGCTCGCCCTGCCCCGCCGGCCACCAGAGTTTCGGGTCGTGTATGGTCAGGTTGTGGGTGAAGAGGTTTTCGCCGGGATTGACCACCAGCTTGTCGGCAACGGTCTGGCCGGCAATGGTGTGCTCAAGTTCCACCTCACCGTGAGCAAAGGCAAAAACCCGAGTCTTTATCGACAGTTCGACCGAATGGCTTGCATGGGCCTGATCGACCTGCACGCTCTCCTGACGGGCCAGGCGCGACTTGCGCAGGGCCATGGTGCCATAGACACCGATGGGCATGATGCAGATGCCCCAATCCCAACCCGCATGGCATGCCGCCTTGCGGATGAAGTTCATGTGGATGCCGGCAAGACCATTGGTCTGGTAGTTCTTGGTGAAGGGGATCGGGAATGGATGGGCGTCGGCGCGCGCCCTGGCCACGTCGGGGGCAATGGCGAAATCGATGCGCAGGGTATTGTCGCCTGCCCGCACCTTGCCGGTGACGTCGATGTCGTAGCGGATGAAGCTGTTGTCGGTTTGCGCAATGACCTCGCCATTGAGCGAAACGGTGGCAATGCAGTCGACCTCAGCCAGGGTCAGGGTGAGATAGCCAGCGATATCGGCGGCGCTGGCGGTAAAGCGCCGCTCCACCGACCAGGCCGTTTCATTGACCCACATCACCTGCTTTTCGTTTTCGCCGTAATAGGGGTCGGCAATCTTGTCGGCAGCCAGCAGCGCCGAATGCACATCGCCGGGCAGATCCAGGGGCACTGCTATGTCGCTGGTGGGTGAGGTCAGGGCGAAGCGACCGGCCAGATCGATTGCCGAATAGGTGGCGGGGATAGACATCAACAACTCCTGGGAGCAGCGCAAGCCGCGCTGCCAATACTGCTGGAACGGGCGCACCGAGCGACAAGAAAAGCCGATGCAATCGATTTCATCCGCTTCTAGCCGGACTCGTGACAGCTTCCAATGGGGTCGATGCCCAAAATGTTGGCAATGCTGTCAATGCGGCAATCGCGACAGGCGTCTCTATGCCGCACCGCTTACAGTTCTATTAGGACTTCAGCGGGTAGGCTGCTTCCATACAAAGGGCGCAGTCGATGTGGTCACTCGAGTCAATAAAGCGACAGTTTTCGGTTCCGGACGACCCGGAGCTGGTGCTGGCCCAGGCCCGGGCGCTGTCGACACAGGTCCCGCTGATGTATGCCATGGTGGTGGTCAACACCGTGATCCTGGCGGTCAGCCATGCCGGGGCGGGACCGGATCTGCTAACCCTCTACGCACCGGCGATGCTTTCGGTGCTCTGCGTGGCGCGCATCGTCTCGTGGTTGCGCGGTCGGCAGAGACTCAACGATATCGATGTTGCCCGCCGCAGCCTGCGACGCATGATGCGGGTGATGCCGGTGCTGTCGGTCGGGTTCAGCGTATGGACCGTTGCGCTGCTGCCCTATGGCAATGCCTATCAGCAGTCCCAGGTCGTGTTTTTCGCCGGCGTGACGACCATTGGCTGCATGTTCTGCCTGATGCATATGCGCGCCGCGGCCGTGTCCATGGGCGCCCTGCAGTTGGTTCCGTTTACCATTGCCATGCTGATGCTGAACAATGTGGTGATGACGGCCATCGCCATCAATCTGGGGTTTGTGGTGGCGGGCGTGCTGATTGTCCTGCTGGGCAATTATCGCGACTTCGCCGACCTGGTGGCATCGCGTTCGACGATGGCACGGAAGCAGGCCGAAACGCAGCGCCTGTCGGACGAGAATAACCGGCTGGCCAATGTCGACCCGCTGACCGGCCTGCCCAATCGTCGATGGTTTGACCGTCAACTGGACGAGATGCTGGGCGAAGCCAACGCGGACGGCACGGCAATTGCCGTCGCGCGCATCGATCTGGATGGCTTCAAGGCCATCAACCAGACGTTCGGACAGACTACCGGCGACCGGGTGCTGGCCGAAACGGCCCGCCGCATCAGCACGGTGAGTCCATCGGGCAGCTTTGTGGCGCGTCTGGGGGCCGACAATTTCGCGCTGATCACGCGCAATGTTCAATCGGACGCCGGGCTGCAGCGCCTGGGCACTGAATTGTGCCGCGCCCTGCGCAGCCCCTTCGACCTGCCGGACGCCAATATCCACCTGTCAGCGTCAATCGGCTTTGCGGCATCCCATCCCGGCGACACCGCCGAGATGGCCTATGACCGGGCCGACTATGCGAACTCGGTGGCCAAGCGCGAGTGTCGCGGCCATGCCGTGGTGTTTGCCGACCGCCATGACCGCGAGATCCGCAAAGTGCGCCAGATCGAGCACGAATTGCACACCGCCGACCTCGACAAGGAAATCCATATCCTGTTCCAGCGGCAGTTCGATACCGCAACGAACCGCACGACGGGCTACGAAGTGCTGGCGCGCTGGAACAGCCCGGTGCTGGGGGAAGTCTCGCCGATGGAGTTCATTCCACTGGCAGAACATATCGGCTTGATTTCCAAGGTGACCCAAACCGTCCTGCGCAAGGCGCTGGCCGTCTCGGCCACCCTGCCCAAGCACATCCGCCTGTCGGTCAATCTGTCAGCCCATGACATCGGTTCCGCCACGGCGATCAAGGCCATTGCCGGTTTGCTGAAACAGGCTGGCACACCGCGCCGAATTGACTTCGAGATCACCGAAACCGCCGTCATGCGTGACCTCGATCAGGCCAATTCTTCCCTGCTGACGCTGCTGGCGCTGGGGTCACGGATTGCGCTGGATGATTTTGGTACCGGCCATTCGAGCCTGACCCACGTGCAGCGGTTGCCGCTGGACCGCATCAAGGTCGACCGCAGCTTTGTCACCGATATCTGCAATGACCGAACCAGCCAGGCCATCATCAAGACGACAACCGAACTCTGCCGCAATCTGGGCATTTCATGCGTGATTGAAGGGGTGGAAACCCAGGAAGAGCTCGATGTGCTGGTGGGACTGGGTGGCACGGTCATCCAGGGCTATCTGTTTGGCCGACCGGTCGATGCCGACACCATGCTGGCGCAGCTGGCGCGCGAGCGGACGGTCCGCAGCGGCGACGCCAGAAGAGCTTCTGGCGCCGCCGGTTAGGCTTTCCCGGCGCGTTGCGGCGCGGCTACTGCGCCGCCTCATCAGGCAGGTCGGCGTCGATAAAACCACCGGACTGGCGGTTCCACAGGCTTGAATAGAGGCCGCCGGTCTGCAGCAATTGGGCATGGGAGCCCATTTCCACGACACGTCCCTGATCGAGCACCACCAGCCGATCCATCATGGCGATGGTGGACAGGCGATGGGCGATGGCAATCACCGTCTTGCCGCGCATCAGCAGCTGCAACTGGCTCTGGATCGCCGCTTCAGCCTCCGAATCCAGGGCGGAGGTGGCTTCGTCGAGCACCAGGATCGGGGCGTTCTTGAGCAGCACGCGGGCAATGGCGATACGCTGGCGCTGACCGCCCGAGAGCTTGACGCCCCGCTCGCCCACATGGGCGTCAAAGCCCTTGCGGCCCTTGGCATCGCTCAATCCCTCGATGAACAGGGTGGCCTCGGCCAGATCGGCCGCTTCGCGCATCATCGCCTCGCTCGCGTCGGGGCGGCCATAAAGGATGTTCTCGCGCACCGAGCGATGCAGCAGCGAGGTATCCTGGGTCACCACGCCGATATTGGCGCGCAGACTGTCCTGGGTCACCCTGGCAATGTCGTGGCCATCGACCAGAATGCGGCCATCAGCGCGGTCATAAAAGCGCAGCAGCAGATTGACGATGGTGGACTTGCCGGCCCCGGAACGACCGACCAGGCCGATCTTTTCGCCGGGACGGATATGCAGGTTGAGATCCTCGATCACCCCGCCGGTCTTGCCGTAGTGGAACGAGACGTTCTCGAACCTGATGTCGCCCTTGACCGGACCGATCGGTTCGGCTTGCGGCTTGTCCGAGACGACGCGCGGCAGCGAGATGGACGAGATGCCATCACGCACGGTGCCGATATTCTCGAACAGCGAGGACATTTCCCACATCACCCACTGGCTCATGCCCTGGAAGCGCATCACCAGACCCAGCGATACGGCCACCGCACCGGGGCTCATGGTGCCCTGCAGCCACAGCCAGATGCCGGTCCAGCCCACTGCAAACAGCAGCAGGGCATTGGAGAAGTTGACCAGGATATTGAGGACGGAAAACAGCCGCATCTGCCGGTAGGCGGTGTCAAGAAACTGGTCCATGGCCTCCTTGGCGTAGCTTTCCTCCCGGTTGGAATGGGAGAACAGCTTGACGGTGGCAATGTTGGAATAGCTGTCGACGATGCGACCGGTCATCAGCGAGCGCGCATCGGCCTGCGCCTCGGAGATCTTGCCCAGACGCGGGATGAAATAGCGCATCATGGCGACATAGGCGACCAGCCAGACCATGAACGGCATTGCCAGGCGCCAGTCCGAGGAGGCCGCCAGAATAACTGCGCCGGTGAAGTAGACGACGACATAGACCAGCATGTCGAGCAGCGTCATCACCACTTCGCGCACGGCCAGCGAGGTCTGCATCAGCTTGGCGCCAATGCGACCGGCGAACTCGTCCTGGAAATAGCTCATCGACTGGCGGATGAGATAACGATGGCTCATCCAGCGAATGCGCTGCGGGAAATTGCTCAGCAGCGTCTGGTGCATGATCAGCGTGGAAAACACCACCAGCAGCGGCATGACCACCACCACGATCGAGGCCATCAGCGCCAGCTTCCAGCCATCGGTCTGGATGAAGGTGGCGCGATCGGCCTGGGCCAGCCAGTTGACGATATCGCCGATGAAGCCGAACAGCAGGATTTCGCTGGCAGCAATGGCGGCGGCCAGCAAAGCCATCAGCAGCAGCCATTTCTTGGCGCCGTGGCTGTAATGCAGGCAGAATGCCACCAGCCCCTTGGGCGGCTCGCTGGGCTCGCCCAGGGGATAGGGATTGAGACGTCGTTCAAACCAACGCAGCATGGTCACTCACCGTAATTGGGTCCGCCGGACCGTCGTGCAAGGCGCGATGTGCACAACCTCAAGCATGGTTGAGGTCAAACCAGCACTGGCCAAGAGCGAACAGGCAGCTAAGAAATCTGGATACCGCGCTCATGGGCCCGCAATCAGCCCAGAGGAGACACGAGCCGCGACCCTATCATGCCCCCTCCCCAATGCCGTCCCATTTGGCGTAGAAGAGTGGACCGAAGCGGTCGCCGGGCCGCAAACAATACATGAAAGCGCCGCGCTGGCTGTTGCGGCGCAGCCACACTCATTGTCAGACCGCCGATTTATGGACCCGTTCATGCGCACCGAAGACACCATCTACCTCAAGGACTATGCCGCCAGCCCCTACCGGATCGTGTCAGCAGATCTCGATTTCCGGATCACCGAAGCCGATACACGGGTGCGGGCGCTGCTGACGATCGAGCCGCGCGAGGACACCGCAGCGGGAACGCCGCTGGTGCTGGATGGCAATGAGCTGACGCTGGGTTCGATCGCCATTGATGGCGCGCCGCTGGTGCTGTCGGCCTATGGCGCCGACGCCAGCGGGCTGACGGTCTTTGAACCACCGCTGCGCCGCTTCGTGCTGGAAACCGAGGTTACGCTCAAGCCCGAAGGCAATACCCGGCTGATGGGGCTGTACCGCTCGGGCGGCACCTGGTGCACCCAGTGTGAGGCCGAAGGTTTCCGCCGCATCACCTATTATCTGGACCGCCCCGACAATCTGGCGCTGTTCAAGGTGCGGATCACCGCGCCGCTGAACGTGGCGCCAGTGCTGCTGTCCAATGGCAATCTGATTGACCAGGGCGATGCCGGAGAGGGCATGCACTTTGCCGTCTGGGAGGACCCCTTCCCCAAGCCGTCCTATCTGTTTGCGCTGGTGGCGGGCGATCTGGGATCGATCACCGACAGCTTCACCACTGCCTCGGGCCGCAAGGTCGCGCTGGCGATCTATTGCAGCCACGGCAAGGAAGACCAGTGCCTGTGGGCGATGGACAGCCTGAAGCGCTCGATGGCCTGGGATGAGCGGCGCTTTGGCCGCGAGTATGATCTGGACATCTTCAATATCGTGGCGGTGTCGGACTTCAACTTTGGCGCCATGGAGAACAAGGGCCTCAACATCTTCAACGACAAGCTGGTCTTCGCCCAGCCCGAGAGCGCCACTGACGCCGACTACGACGGCATTGAGCGGGTGATCGCGCATGAGTATTTCCATAATTGGACCGGCAACAGAATCACTTGCCGCGACTGGTTCCAGCTGTGCCTGAAGGAGGGCCTGACGGTCTATCGCGACCAGGAATTCACCAGCGATGAGCGCAGCCGGCCCGTCAAGCGCATCTCTGATGTGGTCGGCTTGCGGTCGGGGCAGTTCCCCGAGGATGGCGGCCCGCTCGCCCATCCGGCGCGGCCGGACCAGTATAGCGAGATCAACAATTTCTATACGGCCACCGTCTACGAAAAGGGCGCCGAGATCGTGCGCATGCTGGCGACGCTGTTGGGCGAAGCCGGATTCCGCAAGGGCATGGACCTGTATTTCGAGCGCCATGACGGGCAAGCGACGACGATCGAAGCCTTTCTGGCGGTGTTTGCCGAAGCCAATGATGTCGATCTGGAGCAGTTCAAGATCTGGTATCTGCAGGCCGGCACGCCGCGCCTGAGCGTCAGCGACAGCTATGATGCGGCGAGCCAGACCTATACGCTCAAGCTCGGCCAGCAGACGCAGCCGACGCCGGGTCAGCCGACCAAGCAGGCTCTGGTGCTGCCGATCAAGTTCGGCCTGATCGGCCCCAATGGCAGCGAGATGGGCTGGACCGGGGTGAGCGGCGGCACGGTGCGCGACGATATGATCGTGCTCGATACCGCCGAGGCCGAAATCCGCTTCACCGGCGTTCCCAACAAGCCGGTACCCTCGCTGCTGCGCGGCTTTTCAGCCCCGGTCAATATGGACACCACGCTCAGCCAGGCAGATCAGCTGTTCCTGGCCCAGCATGACAGCGATCCGTTCAACCGCTGGCAGGCGCTGCAGGATGTCGGCATGGCGCTGGCCGTGGCGGCAATCGGCGGCACGCCGTGGAGCCAACAGGCGGTCACCGCGCTCAGCCAGGCCATGGCTGAAACGCTGGCCAGCGAGACACTGGACGACGCGTTCAAGGCGCTGGCCCTGAACCTGCCCGCCGAGGCCCAGATCAGTCGCACCATTGGCAAGGATATCGATCCTGATCGGGTGCACATGGTGCGGGCCGCGCTGCTCAAGGCGGTGTTTACGCCCCTGGCACTGCAATTGCTGCAGACCTATCGCAAGCTCTCCAGCGACGCGCCCTATGCCCCCGACGCGGCCAGCACGGGCCGACGCGCACTGCGCAACCGGCTGCTCGGCCTGCTGGTGAGCAGCGATGCCGCTGGTGCCGCCGATCTGGCGGCGCAGCAATATGCAGGCGCCCGCAACATGACCGACCGACTGGCAGCGTTGAGCGTCAGCGCCCTTGCCTGGACGCCGGACGCGGAGGCGCTGCTGGCCCACTTCCACACCAATTTTGCCGCAACCAATCCGCTGGTGCTGGACAAGTGGCTGGCGGTGACGGCCAGCGTGCCCCAGGACATGGTGATCGACCGCATGCGTGCCGTGCTGGCGGACCCGAACTTCCCCAAGACCAACCCCAACCGGCTGCGCTCACTGGTGGGCGTATTCTCGATGGCCAATCCCACCCAGTTCGCCCGCGCCGATGGCGCCGGTTTCCGCTTTGTGGCCGAAACCGTGGTCGAGATCGACAGCATCAATCCGCAGGTTGCAGCCCGGCTGCTGACCGGTTTCCGGGTCTGGCCGATGCTGGAAGAGGAGCGCCGCGCCGCAGCGAAAACCGCCCTGCTCTGGCTCGAGACCAGCGGCTCACTGAGCCGCAATACCGCCGACATCCTCACGCGCATGTTGGCAAGCTAAATCGCCGCCATTGTTGGAAGAATTTTTCTTCAACAGCTAAGTGATTCTGCCGACTCGCATTTTTGCGGGTCGGCCCGCTGCCGCCATTTTCGAGGTCTGGACACGCGAGTCGCGCTGATTCATTGTTCGTTAAGGGCAAATCGGGTCGGGCAAAAGACAGCCTCGCAGGATGGAGAATTGCATGGGGCGGGTGGAGACATCCGGTGTCGGCGCCAGAGGGTTGGGCGCACACCAGCAGCGGGCGACAACGCCCCCTGCCAGCGATGGTTTTGCGGCAAATGCGCGCCTGGGGCACAGCCTGGTGCTGTCCCCGATCACGGCTGCGGTGGCGTTGACCGCCGTGTTTGCCGCCCTGCTGTTTGTCGCCTACGACACGGTATGCACCTTTGCTGCCGCCCCGCATGAGCTGCCCAGCAACGCGGCATGGACCGCCGACAATTCCGGGACGAACGGTACGGCAGCAGCCAGCGCCACCCCGCCCATGTCCCGCCAGTTTGACCTGCTGCGGCGCGCCAGCCTGATCACGGCGCCACCCGCCGATAGTCTGGCGGCATTTCCCAGCCATTTCCTCCCGGTGACCAATCTCGGGCCGCAGGTCGAGGGCGCGGCAGCGCCGAACCAGTGGGCTGCCATCGGGCAGCGTGCCGGCATCGCCTTTGGCCTGGCGGGTCTGCTGACCGTCCTCGTCTGGCGCCGCAGGCGCGGCGACTTGCCCGACCTGCTGCAGCGCCACAGTTACCGCATACTGGCTGCCGCGATCCCGATGGGCGTGGCCTGCTGGACCAGGGACGGGGTGCTGGTGACCTGCAATGAGCAGTATCGGGCCCGGCTCGATCTATGCGGCAAGACGGTCACCTATCATGACGCGGTCAAACGGATGATCGCCGGCGGCTACGTCAAGATGCTCAACGATGATGCCAATAATCGCCTGCTGGAACTGCATGCGCGCGACGGCTCGTGCCTGCTGATTGACGAGCGGCCATTGGCCGATGGCGGCTTCATGACGCTGGTCAGCGATGTCACCGAGCGCAAGAAGACCGACACCATGCTGCAGACGATCCGCGAGGAACAGCGCCAGCTGGCGCGGCGCTACCATGAGGAAAAGCTCAACGCCGAGGCGGCCAACCGCGCCAAGACCAATTTTCTGGCCCATCTCAGCCACGATATCCGCACGCCGCTCAACCACATTATCGGCTTTGCCGATCTGATGCGGCACCAGGCCTACGGGCCGCTGGGCGATGCCCGCTATGCCGACTATGTGCAATCGATCAAAAGCTCGGGCGAACATCTCCTGGCCTCGTTCGCCACCATTCTCGATCTGGCCGAACTGGAGGGCGGGCGCAAGGCGCTGCGCCATGATCCGCTCCAGGTCGATGATGTGCTCGGAAGCGTATTGACGCGGTTTGCCGGAACGGCCGCCCGGGCCAAGGTCGGGCTGGAACTCACACGCACCTGCGGCGCCACCATTGAAGGCGACCGCCTCGGCCTGGTGCGCATGGTCTCCAATATCGTGGAAAATTCGTTGCGCTTCACCCCGGCTGGCGGCCGGATCACCCTCTCCGCCTTTGCGGCCGATGATGGCGTGGTACTGGAAATCACCGACACCGGCATCGGCATGAGCCAAGAGCGGCTGGCCAGCCTGTCGCAGCCCTTCGCGCTGGGTGACGCCACCTTCACCCGCGAGGGCGCCGGCCCCGGCCTGGGTCTATCGATTGCCCAGGCCATTGCCGAGCAAAGCGGCGGCTCGCTGGCCATCGATTCCAGTCCCGCGCTGGGCACCACGGTTGCCATCTCGCTGCCCCTGCTGACGGCCGATCTGTCGGTGGCCGCCTGATGCTGAACCGGCAATGGCATGAAGCGCACCCCATGCCCGACAAGGCGACGCTGGAACAGCGCATCGCCTGGCATCTCGAGCATGCCGCACAATGCGGTTGCCGCGACATGCCCGAGAGCATCAAGCGCGAACTGGCGGCACGCGGCATTGACCTGCCGCAGCGGCCGACGCGCTAGAGGCCTCGTGCCTTCTCATACCAGGCCCTGGCGGCCTCGGTGACCTCCGCCCGCATGGCGGCAAGATCGAGCTCCAGCCGCTCGAAATTGGGGTAGTTCGTCAAGCCGGCGAGCAATTCCCGAAACGCGTTGGGCCAGACTTCATCCTTGAGCGGCTGCACCAGCGCAGAACTCATCACCTGCAGCACCGTCGAATACACCCCATGGATTTCGGCCAGCCGGGCGCCCTGCGGCACCAGGCCGGTCTCGCCGAGCCGGCTCAACACCGGTGCGGTGGCGGCTTGCGGCAAGGCGATGGTCTGGCCGGCCAGCAATTGCGCCGACTGGACGATGAATTCGAGATCGATCAATCCGCCCTCGGCCAGTTTCAGGTCAAAGGCGTGCCGCGGCGGGCGCTCCTTGGCCATCATGGCGCGCATGGCCAGCACATCGTCCACGGTCTTGGCAGCGTCGCGGGCGCGCGAGATCGCCGCATTGATGGCGTCGTTGATGACATCGCCAAAACTGCCATCGGCCAGAATGACGCGGGCGCGGCTCAGCGCCAGATGCTCCCAGGTCCAGGCATTGTCGCGATGATAGGAGGTGAATCCGGCCAGGCTTGTCGCCAGCGGCCCGGCATTGCCCGAGGGGCGCAGCCGCATATCGGCTTCGTACAGCACGCCCTCGCCGGTCGGCGCGGTGATGGCGGCCACCAGACGCTGGGTCAGGCGCGTGTAGTAATGGTTGGTGCTGAGCGGCTTTGGCCCGTCGGACTCGCCATCGACCGCGTCGTAAAGCAGGATGAAATCGAGATCGGAGGCGACGGTCATTTCGTGGCTGGCCATCTTGCCAAAGGCCAGCAGCACCACCTTGCCGCCTTCCATGACGCCGTGTCGCCGTTCGAACTCGGCGCGCACACTGTCAAACAGCCGGTGCAACAGGGTTTCGGCCAGGGCGGTGAACTGTTCCCCGGCGCCCCGCGCGTCCACCGTGCCCGAGAGCAAGCCGGCGGCGATCAGGAATTTCTGCTCCTGACCGATGATGCGGGCGCGGTCGATGACCTCTTCATAGGAGCGGGCATCGGCCAGAAAGGCGTCGACCTTGGCGATCAGCACATCGCGGCGGGTGACATCATTGGCGAAAGCGGGGTCGATCAGCCCGTCCATCACATGGGCCCGGTGGATCACCGACTCGGCCATGCGCGGCGCCGAGGCCAGCAATTGCACAAGCAGGGTGCGCAGGCTGGGGTGATTGCGCAGCAGGGCAAACAATTGCACCCCAGCGGGCAGGCGCGACAGGAAATCATCGAATTTGGCGAGCGCCGCGTCGGCGTTGCCGGTATTGCTCAAGGTGATCAGCAAGGCGGGCAGCAATTCGGTGAGGTGGGCGCGCGCGGCCGAGGCCCGGGTTGCCGGGTAGCTGCCATAGTGCCATTTGCGGACGATTTCGATGGCCTTGGTGGCGTCAGCAAACCCCATATTGGTCAGGGTTTCGAGCGTGCCAGGATCGTCATCGCTGCCGGTGAACACCAGATTGCCTTCGCCGCTCCCCAGGCTTTCACCCTCGGTGAACAGATCGGAATAATAGGCGGTGACCAGCTCGAGGGCGGCGCGATAATCGGTCTCGAACTGGCGCAGATCGGGCTCGCCCATCAGTTGCCCGATCACCGCGACGTCGGCGGCAGTGGCCGGCATGACATGGGTCTGCTCATCGCGCAGCATTTGCAGCCGGTTCTCGACGGCGCGCAGATACCAGTAGGTCTGGCTCAGTTCAGTGGCGGCGCGGGGCGAAATCCAGTTGGCGTCAGCCAGCGCAGCCAGGGCATGGGCGGTCGGCTTGACGCGCAGGGTCTTGTCGCGACCGCCGGCGATCAATTGCTGGGTCTGGGTGAAAAACTCGATCTCGCGGATGCCGCCGCGGCCCAATTTGACGTTGTGGCCCTCGACGCGGATCGAGCCGACATTCTTGGCGATATTGATCTGGCGCTTCATCGCCTGGATATCGGCGATGGTGGCGAAGTCGA
>NZ_JAUYGL010000224.1 GCF_030689745.1 Devosia sp. | reverse complement strand
GAAGCCGCAAGAGCTTCGGAGCAGGCGGGCAACGATCCTCAATGGGAGTCATCACCCCAGCCCGAACCGGTGTTTGAGTTTGATCAGCGGGTGGCGTGGTGAGGAGTGCGGGATGAGAAAGGTGTCTCGTTCGGGGGCGGTTGTGCCGAGGGTTTAAGTTGCCTCGTGGTGCGGGTGTGTTTAGGGGGCGGCACGGCAAATTCTTGCCATGGGTGCGGGGAATTTCACAAGTCTGTAGGGTGAAAATCGGATATGAGGATTCCGGCGCGTGTTTGATTTGACTTGGTGGTTGGATTTCCTATCCATCGAATATGATGTGATACCAGGCGAGCACCACGAAGGTGATAATCATGCGGTATTTTCCAGTACACAAATTAATGGAGAACAATCTTGACAGAAGATTGGATAGAACAATTCCCGGATACGCTTCGATTGGCTGCGCGTCCTTTAGATATAAGGAAGGGGCAGTATATTTTTCGCTTCGGTGATGAAGCAGATGCCGTTTATCGCGTAGTTGAAGGTGAAGTGTGCCTGACGCGTTTTTCGCCAGAGGGCACCGAGATTGTCCTGCACCGCGCCCGCGAAGGTGATTTCTTCGCCGAAGCCAGCCTGTTCGGCACACACTATCATTGTGATGCGATCTGCACCCGTCCCGGGCGTTGCCTGCGCTTGCCCGCCGAGACCCTGCGCCACTGCCTGGCCAACGACCCCGGTTTCGCCATGGAATGGATCGCCACGCTGTCACGTAACCTCCGCCGACAACGCGCGTCCCAGGAACGCCTGGGCCTGAAAAGCCTGCGCTTGCGTGTCATCCACTACCTGGTGGATCGCGGCAAAGAGGGGCGCGTGGAACTGGATCAGCCCATCATTCGCTGGGCGACGGAGCTGGGGGCAAGCCACGAAGCGCTGTATCGCACCCTGGCTGAAATGGAACGGGAAGGCATCCTGCAACGGCAAGGGCAAACACTGACCCTGATGCAACGGCAACCCGGCTCGTCAATATGATTTCAGTCATACTTCATTACAAGATGCCCGTTTATAGTGGCTGCCCCATCGTTGTTGATGGTGTGACCAAATAATGGAGAAAACAATCGTCATGAAAAAATATTTAGCCATTTTTGGCGTCTGCATTGTCGCCGCATGTACCACTACCGGCATCATTTCGACCAAAGAAGGCCTGGTCGAGTACACCGGTGCCCAGAAAGACATTTTCACCAAAGGCAAAGCCGAGCGGGTCATGTCGCTGGAATCCCTGCCGGAGCGACCAGGAATTTATGGTGTTGGCCCGGTTGAGGGACTTGATGGAGAAATCACAATTCTTGACGGGAAACCTTATGTGAGCAAAGTACGGCACAGCGGAAAAGTGGTTGAGCAATCCCATAACCACGGCGCATTTTTCCTGGTTTGGACTGATCAGGCACAGTGGCAGAACATCCCCATTCCAGAGGCCATAAAGAGCTATGTTGATCTGCAAAACTTTGTGAAAGCTCAAGCAGGCAACGCAGGAATTGACATAACCAAGCCATTCCCCTTTCGACTTTCGGGGATGCCGGCAGAAATCAAGTGGCACATCAATGTTGACCGCACTGAGGGTAAAGCCATCACCAATGAATTGTTTGTAAAATCCAAGGAGCCCTATGTGACCAACAATGAGCCTGTTGACATCATCGGGTTCTATTCCGAACATCATCCAGGAGTATTCATTGCCGAATATGCACCGGCGATCAAGCGCGATAGCGGCCTGAAAAATGCGATTCACATTCATTTTGTCTCGCGCACCGACAAGATGACTGGCCATATCGATAACATCACTCTCGGCTCCGGCATGGTGCTTCATTTGCCGAAGTCTTGAGATTGTCCGAAATAACGACCGGCAGAATTTTTCTTGATGAAATAGAGAAATCCTGCCTTAACCAACGAGACCAGCACTGGCTGATCTCAATTACAGGAGAAGTTAGAACATGAAAAAAGTTTGGATAGCCGCTTCAGTATTCATCGGTGCAGTTGGTTTTAATGCAGCATTTGCAAAAGACGGAATGACGCATCATGACAACCATCAGCACGAAATGCATATGGCGGACACGCGCATTTCCCTTGGCCTGCCGGCGCAAATGAAGCAGCATCAGTTGTCGAATATGCGCGAGCATATGGAGGCGATCAAATCGATTACCGGCTTGATTTCGGAAAACAAATTCGATGAGGCTTCCAAAATAGCCCATGCCAAGCTTGGCTTGACTGCGGACATGCAGGCAATGTGCAACATGTTCGAAAACAAGAATTTCAAGTCGCTGGGGCTCGCTTTCCACAAGAGCGGTGACGATCTCGGCGATGTGTTGAAAACCAGGAACATGAATACGTCGCTGCGCGCATTGAACAAAACCATGCAATATTGCGTGGAGTGCCATGCAACCTTTCGCCAATAAATTGGCGCCAGCCGGTTACGGGCTCCGGACCACCGTCAGAGGCAAAAGCATTAACGTCGCTTGAAACAGCCGATATTCGCGGATTGCCCGATACTCCCGAATTGCCAGGGATTGCCCTTGCATTTGCCTTCCATAGGCTCCGTCTTCTATGGATCGGGGTGTAAACCTCCCCTAAAACGGTCCATGCATAACTGGAGTTCTTCGGGCAAACTTAAGCCCAGGAGGACGAAGATGAGGAAGAGCAGATTTAGCGAGAACCAGATCATCGGGATATTGAAATCGGTAGAGGCAGGACGGCTGGTCAAAGATATCTGCCGA
>NZ_JAUYGL010000217.1 GCF_030689745.1 Devosia sp. | reverse complement strand
CCGCTACAACGCGCCGCGCCGCTATATGTCGATCGGGCTGGGCTGCTCGATCCACCACGCCAAGGAAATGATCTATGCCGATGGCATGGATCTGACCGGCGACAGCCAGGTGGTGCCCATTGGCGTGGGTTGCCGCATCTGACCGCGCCTGCAATGCGGCCAGCGCGCCCATCCCCCGGCCGACCACCGCTTCGAGTTCGATCCAACCAATCGCCCCGAAAGCCTTTATGGGCGGATGTAGCTGACCGCAATCCCGGTCGACGCCCTCCCCGTCAGGGGGGCGGAGCCGGGCGGTGGGGGGCAAATTTCTGCCTATCCCGGCTGATCCCTGCCGTTGTGGCGCGGGTCATGCTGCCAGCTGTCGCGCCATTCGCGCTCCAGCACCGCCCGGCGCTTGCCATAGCGCTCTTGGGTCACGGTGAGCGTCTCGATGCGGTCGGTGCGGAAATTGCGGAAGGCCCCGCGCAGACAGCACCAGGCGGCGATGGTCTGCTTGCCCTCATAATAGGCCAGTTGCACCGGCCAGATGGTGCGCTCGGTCGCATTGCCCGCTTCATCGCCATAGGCGATCTGCACGGCCTTCTCGGTGCGCATCGCCTGGCGCACCTGCCCCAGCACCGGCATGGGCGTTTTCGCGCTCCACACCGCCACCGGCCACAGCCCGGTATCATTGATTCGGTCGCGCAAATCCTCCGGCGAGGCGGTGGCGATCTTGGCCAGGGCGTTCCGGGCGGCCGCGCCCAGCCCGTCATCGGGCTGCGCCCCGACCCAGCGCGCGCCCAGCACCAGCGCTTCCAGCTCCTCGGGCGTAAACATGAGCGGCGGCAGGAAAAAGCCGGGTTTCAGCATATAGCCAACCCCCGCCTCGCCATCGATCGGCGCGCCCAGCCCGATAAGCGTCTGCACATCGCGATACAGCGTGCGCACTGAAACGCCCTGCTCTTCAG
Organism: Devosia sp.; assembly: GCF_030689745.1. Taxonomy (GTDB): domain Bacteria; phylum Pseudomonadota; class Alphaproteobacteria; order Rhizobiales; family Devosiaceae; genus Devosia; species Devosia alba. The sequence continues at coordinate 32,859 of NZ_JAUYGL010000217.1, read as the reverse complement.
CCAGGCTGGCCGCCGTGACGGGCAGCCGGTGCCGGCGCAGCGCATCCATGATCGCGAACAGGCGCTCGGTCTTGTCCATGGCCAAAACTCCTCAGGCGCACTGGCATGCCAGATTCCCGGCAAGCCGCCAAGATGCGGGCTGCCTTCACTTCTATCGGTGCCCCTGTGGTGAGCCATTGTCGTCTCCCCAGATCGTCCGGAGGAGACGCTGTCACAGCGTGCTGACGGAAACTGGCAGCAGCAGCGCTAGGCGATCTCGATTTCGCACCAATGACTATAGGGACGGTCGGGCGAGTAGATCACATTGGGGAAGTGCGGATTGTGCACCGCATCGGCAAAGGCCTGATCTTCAAGGCAAAAGCCGGAATGCTTGCCATAGGTTTTGCCGTTCAGGCCCGGCACCGGCACGTCGGTCCATACCCCGTTATAAACCTGCACGCCCGGCCGGTCGCTCCACAGTTTGAGTGTCAGCGCCTGATCGGGACCGACCACGGTGGCAATCGGGTCGACCAGTTTGCGGCCGGTATCGAGCACCATGCCGATATCATAGGCCACCGGCGCGCCCGCCGCGTCGCGCATGGTGCGTGGCGTGCGCAGATCATATTGCGTGCCGGCCGAGGGCAGGATGGCGCCGGTTGGCGCCAGATCGGCGCCCAGCTCGGTATAGGCACTCGAATTGACCTGGATGGTGTGATCGAGCACGTCATCCGTGCGGCCCAGATTGAAATACTGGTGCTGCACCAGGCTGATCGGCGTTGCCTGATCGGTGGTGGCATCGAGCTCGAGCCGCAGCACATTGCCCTTGAGCGAATAGGTCGCCGCAAAGTTCACATTGCCCGGATAGCCCATCGCCCCGTCGGGGCTGAAATGGCTGAAACGCACGGCATTGTTGGCCTCATCGACCTGCCCCTTCCACACCTGGCGGCCCAGACCTTCCGCCCCGCCATGCAATTGCAGCGAGCCGGCATTGGGTGGCAGCTGGTAGGTCTTGCCGTTCAGCGCGAACGAGGCGTCCTTGATGCGGTTGGCAACGCGGCCGGCCAGGGCGCCAAAATGCGGGCTGTGCGCCAGATAGGCCGCCAGCGTGTCAAAGCCCAGCACGACTGTGCGCTCGCCACCCGCCACCGGCACGCGCCAGTCGCGCACTGCCACGCCATAGCCGATGAGATCGACGCTGACGCCGGTGTCGCTGAGCAGCGTAAACTGGTCGACGCGCTGCTCGTTATGGGTGCCGAAAGTTGAAACCGCGATGGCCATGCTGTGCTTCCCCTGGAATTTGCGCAAAGCTCTAGCCTGCTTTTTGCGCCTTCTGCAACGGCGCACTTGACCTTTTCGGGGCGGCTGCCAAAGCTCGCGCGAGGCAAGCTGGAGGGACAGGGGTGAACGAAATCGGTCTGAGCCGCCGCGCCACGGTCCATGATGTGGCCCGCGCGGCCGGTGTATCGCTGGCTACGGTTGATCGCGTGCTCAACGGCCGCCCCGGCGTGCGCGCCGCTACGGCCGAAAAGGTCGAGGCCGCCATTGCCGCGATCGGCTTTCAGCGCGATCTGTCGGCCTCGCTGCTGGCCCGCGCCCGCGATCTCAAACTGACCTTCATCATCCCCGATGGCTCCAACGAGTTCATGGCGCGCCTGGCCGAAGCGGTGAGGCGCCGCGCCAGCCAGGCCCTGAGCGAACGCATGCATATCCAGACCCGGCGCATCAAACCGCTCGATGGCGATGCCCTGGCGCACAGCCTTGACGGGCTCGACCCGCGCGATTGCGACTGCGCCATTATCGTCGCCAGCCAGGCGCCCAGCGTGGTGGCCGCCGTCGATGCCGCCAGCCGGCGCGGCGTGGTGGTGATGACCCTGGTCTCCGATCTCCCCGACTCGCAACGCCGCCATTTCATCGGCATCGACAATGTCGCCGCCGGCCGCACCGCCGGGGCGCTGCTGGGCCGGTTCCTGCCGCAGGGTGGCAAGGTGGCGGTGATCGCCGGCTCGCTGCATCTGCGCGACCACGCCGACCGTCTGGCGGGATTCGCGGCAGTGCTGGAAGCCGAATTTGCCGGTGTCGCGATTATCGGCCCGATTGAGGGCCATGATGAGCGCAGCCAGACCGCAACGCTGGTCGGCGATCTGCTGGCCCGCCACCCCGATCTCGCCGGCGTCTATAATCTGGGCGCCGGCAATGCCGGTCTGGTCGCGGCGCTGCAAGCCTCCGGCCGGGCTGGCGCCATTCGGGTGATCGCCCACGAGCTGACCGAGCCGACCCGGCGCGGGCTGCAATCGGGCGCCATTGATGTGGTGCTGGACCAGAACCCGGACGGCGAAATTCGCGCTGCTCTGGCGGCGGCCCGCAGCCTGGCCCTGGGGGGCAATGGCAGTGCTGTCATCGACCCCATTGAAATCGGTATTTTCCTGCGCGACAATCTGCGCTAACAAGAGCGCCATTCATCACACCGGCGCGGCCCGAAATGGGGCTGGGAGGACGTTAAGATGTTGTTCATGGTTTGGATTGAGGTACGTGCCTCATGACCTATTTGGGCATTGATATCGGCACTTCCGGGGTCAAGGCACTGCTCATCGACGAGCATGGTCGCGCCCTGGGCGACGCCGCCGCCGCGGCTGTGGAACCGGTCCGGCCCCATCCCGGCTGGTCCGAGCAGAACCCGGCCGACTGGTGGACCGCCACCCTGGCCGCCATCGACATGCTCAAGGCATCCCATCCATCAGAACTCGCCTCGGTGCGCGGCATTGGCCTGTCCGGCCACATGCATGGCGCGACGCTGCTGGACAAGAATGACGACGTGCTGCGCCCCGCCATCTTGTGGAATGACGGGCGCTCGGCCGCCGAATGCAAGGAAATGGAAGCGGCGCTCCCCGGCCTGCGCGATATTGCCGGCAATATCGCCATGCCCGGCTTCACCGCCCCCAAGATTGCCTGGGTGCGCAAGCACGAGCCGCAGATTTTCGAGAAGATCGCCAAGGTCCTGCTGCCCAAGGCCTATGTGCGGCTGCTGCTGACCGGGGAATATGTCGAAGACATGAGCGACGCCGCCGGCACGCTCTGGCTCGATGTCGGCAAGCGCGACTGGTCCGACGCGCTGCTCGCCGTTACCGGGCTTGACCGCAGCCACATGCCGCGCCTCGTCGAAGGCTCGGCGGTCTCGGGCAATCTCAAGCGTGAACTGGCCCAGCGCTGGGGCATGGAGGGGCTGGTGGTCGTGGCCGGCGGCGCCGGGGATAACGCGGCCGCGGCCTGCGGTATCGGCGCCATCCGCCCCGGCGAAGGCTTTGTCTCGCTCGGCACCTCGGGCGTGCTGTTTGTCTCCAACGACAAGTTCCGCCCCAATACCGAGGGCGCCGTGCACGCCTTCTGCCACGCCGTGCCGGACACCTGGCACCAGATGGGGGTCATCCTGTCGGCCACCGATTCGCTGAACTGGCTGAGCAGGATCACCGGCCAGAAGCAGGCGGCCTTGTCCGGCGCGGCCGAGGCGCAGTTCACCGGTCCCGGCGAGGAGATCTTCCTGCCCTATCTCTCGGGCGAGCGTACGCCGCACAACAATGCCGCCGCGCGCGGCAGTTTCGTCGGCCTCAGCCATCTCTCCGATCCGGCCAGGCTGGCCCAGGCGGTGATGGAAGGCGTGGCCTTTGCCTTCCGTGACAGCCAGCGCGTGCTGGCCGATGCCGGCACCCGCATCGACCGCCTGCTGGCCGTGGGCGGCGGCTCCAGATCCGCCCTGTGGCTCAAGCTGATCGCCACCAATCTCGACATGGAAATCGCCCTGCCCGAGGACGGTGACTTTGGCGGGGCGCTGGGCGCTGCCCGGCTCGGTCTCTGCGCCGCCGAGGGCGCCAGCCCTGCCACGGTGATGACCATGCCGCCGATCAAGACCATCATTGCGCCCGACAAATCCCTGTCGGCCGCCTATGCCGAGCAATATGCGCGCTACCGCGCCCTTTATCCCGCCATCGAGGAGGCAATTTCGTGAGTGATTTTTTCAAGGGCATCGCACCCGTCAAATTCGAGGGTGCCAACAGCACCAATCCGCTGGCCTATCGCCACTACAACAAGGACGAAATGGTCGCCGGCAAGACCATGGAAGACCATATCCGCCCCGCTATCGCCTATTGGCACACCTTTGCCTATGAGGGCGGCGACCCGTTTGGCGGCCGCACCTTTGACCGCCCCTGGTATGACAATGGCCTGGAGGGCGCCAAGCTCAAGGCCGAGGTGGCGTTTGAATTCTTCGACCTGCTCGACGCGCCGTTCTTCTGCTTCCACGATGCCGATATCGCCCCCGAAGGCGCCACGCTGGCCGAATCCAACCGCAACGTCCGCGCCATCGGCGAGATCTTTGCCAAAAAGATGCAGTCAAGCCGCACCAAGCTGCTCTGGGGCACGGCGAACCTGTTCTCCAACCGCCGCTACATGGCGGGCGCCGCCACCAATCCCGATCCCGAAGTGTTCGCCTATGCCGCCGCCCAGGTGAAGAACGTGCTCGAACTGACCCATGAACTGGGTGGCGAGAACTATGTGCTCTGGGGTGGCCGCGAGGGCTATGAAACCCTGCTCAATACCAAGATCGGCCAGGAGCAGGACCAGATGGCCCGCTTCATCCATCTGGTGGTCAATCATGCCGAAAAGATCGGCTTTACCGGCCAGATCCTGATAGAGCCCAAGCCGCAGGAACCGAGCAAGCACCAGTATGATTTCGACGTTGCCACGGTCTATGGCTTCCTCAAGAAGTACGATCTCGACACGAAGGTGAAGTGCAATATCGAAGTGGGCCATGCGTTCCTGGCTAACCACTCCTTCGAGCATGAACTGGCCCTGGCCGCCTCGCTGGGCATGCTGGGTTCGGTCGACGCCAACCGCAATGATATCCAGTCCGGCTGGGATACCGACCAGTTCCCCAACAATGTGCCCGAGACGACTTTGGCCTTCTACCAGATCCTCAAGAATGGCGGTCTGGGCAAGGGCGGCTTCAATTTCGACGCCCGCGTGCGGCGCCAGTCGCTCGATCCCGCCGATCTGCTGCACGGCCATATCGGTGGTCTCGATGTGCTGGCCCGCTCGCTCAAGGCGGCGGCCGCGCTGATCGAGGATGGCGCCTATGACAAGATTGTCGACGAGCGCTATGCCGGCTGGAACCAGGCCGGTGCCCAGGCCATGCTCAAGGGCGAGCGCACGCTCGAACAGATCGCCGCCTGGGTGGAAGCCGAAAACATCAACCCGCAGCCGCGCTCGGGCCAGCAGGAATATCTCGAAAACCTGATCAACCGCTTCGTTTGATGAGCATGGGTGGGGGCACGACCCGTCCCCACCACAGATCGTCACCCTCGGGCTTGATCCGAGGGGCCTTAACGTAACCAGCGCCGCAAGAAGTGCAGAGCCCTCGGGTCAGCCCCGAGAGTGACGCCCAGTGCGGGTGGCCGCTTTTATCCTGTCGGGAGTCGTTCCATGCCCCAACTGACCAATCCCATCCTGCCCGGCTTCAATCCGGACCCCTCCATTCTGCGGGTCGGCGAGGACTACTACATCGCCACCTCGACCTTTGAGTGGTTTCCGGGGGTGCAGATCCATCACTCGAGGGATCTGGCGAACTGGACGCTGCTGACCCGGCCGCTGACCCGCAAGACACAGCTCGACATGCGCGGCGACCCCGACAGCTGCGGCGTCTGGGCCCCCTGCCTCAGCCATGACGGCGAAAAATTCTGGCTGGTCTATACCGACGTCAAGCGCAAGGACGGCTCGTTCAAGGACGCCCATAATTACATCGTCTGGGCCGACAATATCGAGGGCCCGTGGTCCGATCCGGTCTACACCAATTCCTCGGGCTTTGATCCCAGCCTGTTCCACGACGATGACGGCAAGAAGTGGTTCGTCAACATGCTGTGGGACCACAGGCGGCGCCCGCTGCTGTTTGCCGGCATTGCGCTGCAGCAGTTCGACCCCGTGGCCGGCAAGCTGGTCGGTCCGGTGACCAATATCTATCAGGGCACCGATCTCGAGCTGGTGGAAGGCCCCCATCTCTACAAGCGCAACGGCAAGGACGGCCAGCCCTGGTACTATCTGCTGACCGCTGAAGGCGGCACCGGCTATGACCATGCCGTGACCTTTGCCCGCTCGCGCACCATCGAGGGGCCCTACCAAACCCACCCCGACAAGCACATCGTCACCGCCAAGGATGCCCCGCTCAATCCGCTGCAGCGTGCTGGCCATGGCGATCTGGTCGATACCCCCGATGGCAAGACCTATCTGGTCCATCTCAGCGGTCGCCCGACCACCCAGAAGCGCCGCTGCGTGCTGGGCCGCGAAACCTCGATCCAGGAAGCCTATTGGGGCGATGACGACTGGATTCACGTGAAACACGGTCCGGTCCCTTCGCTGCATGTCGAGGTGCCCGGCACGCGCGACGACACCGCCTATTGGGCCGAGCAGCGCTACAGCTTCGCCCAGGGCCTGCCGCTTGATTTCCAGTGGCTGCGCACCCCCGAGCCCGAGCGCATCTTCACCACCGATGGTGGCAAGCTGCAACTGATCGGCCGGGAATCGATCGGCTCCTGGTTCGAGCAGGCGCTGGTGGCGCGGCGGCAGACCCATTTCAGCTATGATGCTGAAACCGTCATCGATTTTACCCCGACCGATGAACGCACCATGGCCGGGCTGACCGCCTATTACAGTCGGTTCAATTTCTTCTATCTGGCGGTGACCGCCCATTCCGACGGGCAACGCGAACTGCTGATCATGAGCTCGGAAATGAGCCATCCTGACGGCAGGCTCAATTTCCCGGCCGCCCCGGTACAGATCCCCAATGCCGGCAAGGTCAGGCTGGCACTGACGGTGCGCGGCCCCGAGCTGCAGTTTTTCTATGCCCTTGAGGGCCAGGATCTGCAGCCCATCGGCCCCGTGCTCGACGCCTCGCTGCTCTCGGACGAATGCGGTGGCCATGCCGAGCATGGCAGCTTTACCGGTGCCTTTGTCGGCCTTGCCGCCCAGGATCTGAACGGCACGGCCAGTACCGCCGAATTCGAGCATTTCATCTATCGGCCGGTGCATCACCACACCGATCGCTACGAAGTCTGATCGCGTTCACCTCCCTTCGAGCCGGAGCCACAGCGCTCCGGTTCGAGATGGCAGGTAAGGGCGCGTGGCGCGCGCCAGTCGCGGCGTGTGAACGAGGCGGGTAAATCCGGACCCATCCGGTTGGATTCTGCGGGCAAAACCCATATGGTCTCGGCTTTCTCGCCGAGATCAAACCGCCCATGGATCAGCCGCAACTCGAACCCGCCCCCAGCCCGGCCCTGACGCCGATGATGGCGCAGTTTTTCGAGATCAAGGCGGTCAATCCCGGCTATCTGCTGTTTTATCGCATGGGCGATTTCTACGAGCTGTTCTTTGAGGACGCCGAGATCGCCAGCGCCGCGCTGGGCATTGTGCTGACCAAGCGCGGCAAGCATCTGGGGCAGGACATCCAGATGTGCGGCGTGCCCATTCATGCCGCCAATGACTACCTCAACAAGCTGGTCAAGCTGGGCCATCGCGTCGCCATTTGCGAGCAGATGGAAGACCCCAAGGAGGCCAAGAAGCGGGGCGCCAAATCGGTGGTGCGCCGCGGTGTGGTGCGCCTGATCACCGCCGGCACGCTGACCGAAGACGATCATCTCGACGCCCGCGCCGCCAATTTTCTGGCCGCCCTGGCCATGGTGCGGCACGGCGAGACCGATTTTGCCCTGGCCTGGGCTGATATTTCAACCGGCGAGACCTTTACCGCCGACCTTTCCGCTGACCAGTTGCAGGACGAGCTGGCGCGCATTGATCCGGTCGAACTGCTGCTGACCGAGGCCACGCAATCGGCCCTGGTGGAGCGCCATCTGTTCGCCCCCAGCTGGTCAGCCATTGCCCACACCGCGCCGGCGCAGAGCTTTGACAGCGAAACCGCTTCGGCGACCCTGCGCGGCGCCTTTCCCGGCGAGGCATTCGATCCCTCGGTGCTGTCGCGCGCCAGCCGCGCCGCGCTGGGCGCCATCATTGCCTATGTCGGGGAAAGCCAGAAGGGCGTCGGCGTGGCGCTGCGTGCCCCGCTGGCCGAGACCACCAGCACCTATCTGGCCATCGATGCGGCCACCCGCTCCAGCCTCGAACTGCACCAGACCCAACGCGGCCAGGTGCGCGGCTCGCTGCGCCAAGTGATTGATCTGACGGTCACCGCGCCCGGCTCCCGCCTGCTCTCGGCCCGCCTGGCGGCGCCGCTGGCCGATGCCGCGGCCATCAATCAGCGGCTCGATGCGGTCGATCTGCTGGCCAATGACACCATGCTGACCGGCCGCCTGCGCAACGATCTCAAGGCCGTGCCCGATCTGGCCCGTGCCCTCACCCGGCTGGTGCTGGAGCGCGGTGGACCGCGCGATCTGGCCGCCATTGGCGCTGCGATCAGCGCCGCCGCCGCGCTGTCGCGCCACATGGCGCAGCTGGCCGAGTCCCCCGCGGTCATCGCCCGTCTCGCCAGCACGCTCGCCGCCGCCCCGCTGCCCCTGGCTTCGCAGCTGGCGCTGGCGCTTGATGATGAGCTGCCCCTGCTCAGCCGCGACGGTGGCTTTGTGCGGCAGGGCTATGACCAGACCCTCGACGATGAGCGGGCCCTGGCCCGTCAGACCCGCGCTGTGGTTGCCGCGCTGCAGGCAAGGCTGATTGATGAGACCGATGTCCGCTCGCTCAAGATCCGGCACAATGGCGTGCTCGGCTATTTCGTCGAAGTCCCGGCCGGGCACAGCGCCAAGCTGCTGGAGGAGCCGCACCGTCAGGTCTTCATCCATCGCCAGACCATGGCCAATGCCATGCGGTTCACCACCACCGAACTGGCCGACCTCGAAGGCCGCATCGCCCGGGCGCACGAGGCCGCGCTCGACATCGAACTGAAGGTGTTCGCCAGCCTGCGCTACGATGTGCTCAGCCGCACCGATGCCCTGCGCGACCTGGCCGATGCACTGGCCGAACTCGATGTGACCACGGCCCTGGCCCATCTGGCCGCCACCCGCCGCTACACCCGGCCCGAAATCGACACCTCGCTGGCTTTCGAGATCACCGGCGGCCGCCACCCGGTGGTGGAGGACATGGTGCTGGCCGAGGGCCAGAGCTTTGTCGCCAATGACGCCGATCTGTCCGGTGACGACGCCAGCGGCGGTGGTCGGCTCTGGCTGGTGACCGGCCCGAACATGGGCGGCAAGTCGACCTTTCTGCGGCAAAATGCCCTGATCGCCATCCTGGCGCAGATGGGCAGTTTCGTGCCGGCCAGCGCCGCCCATATCGGCGTGGTCGACCGGGTGTTTTCCCGGGTGGGCGCCAGCGATGACATCGCCCATGGCCGCTCAACCTTCATGGTCGAAATGGTCGAGACCGCCGCCATTCTCAACCGCGCCACCCGCCGTTCGCTGGTGGTGCTGGACGAAATCGGTCGCGGCACCGCCACCTTTGATGGTCTCTCGATTGCCTGGGCGGCGGTGGAAGCCCTGCACGAAACCACCGGCTGCCGCGCCCTGTTTGCCACCCATTTCCACGAGTTGACCAGCCTCGCCAAGACGCTGACCCGGGTCTCCAACGTCACCATGAAGGTGCGCGAGTGGGAGGGCGAGGTGGTATTCCTGCACGAGGTGGCGGCCGGCGCCGCCGATCGTTCCTACGGCATTCAGGTGGCGCGGCTCGCCGGGGTGCCCGAGCCGGTGCTGCGGCGTGCCCGCCAGGTGCTGACCGTGCTCGAGCAGCGCTCGACCGGCAGCGCCTCTTCCAGCCAGAAAGCCAGCGTGCTAGATGATTTACCGCTGTTTGCGCATCAATCGGCGCCCACGCCGGTGCAACAAGACCCCGTACTCCTGGCGCTCGACGCGGTTCGTCCTGACGAAATGACCCCCAAACAAGCAATCGACGCCCTCTACGAACTGAAGAAAATCCGCGATGACGCTCGTCGAAGCTGAAGCCAAGCCGCGAAAACCGCTATTCGTTCTCAAATCCGCCAGCACCATTGTCGGCGAGCTGGAGGCCGTCATTGGCGATAACGACCCCAAATCGGGCACGGCGCGCGCCGCTGTCCTGAGCTATATCCGCCAGATTCTGGCCGAGGCCCGCCGACAGGCCGAGGCCGAGCTGCTGGCCAGCGGCAAAGGCGTCCGTTGCGCGCAGAATCTGTGCAGCGCCCAAGACGAAATCATCACCGCCGTGCACATGTTTGCCACGCGGCGCGTCTACCCGGTCGACAACCCCTCCGGCGCCGAAGCTATCGCCCTGTCCGCCGTCGGTGGCTATGGCCGCGGCACGCTGGCCCCCGGCAGCGATATCGATCTGCTGTTCATCCTGCCCTACAAGCAAACGCCCTGGGGCGAGCAGGTCACCGAATACATCCTCTATATGCTCTGGGATCTGGGCCAGAAGGTCGGCCATGCCGTCCGCTCGGTCGATGAATGCATCCGCATGGCCCGCGCCGACATGACCGTGCGCACCGCCACGCTTGAGGCCCGCTTCCTGACCGGCGACAAGGCCCTGTATCAGCAATTGGTGCAGCGGTTCGAAACCGAGATCATGCCCAAGACCGGTCCCGAATTCATCGCCGCCAAGATGAGCGAGCGTGACGAGCGCCACAAGGCCATGGGCAATACCCGCTATGTGGTCGAACCCAATATCAAGGATGGCAAGGGCGGGTTGCGCGATCTCAATGCGCTGTTCTGGATCGGCAAGTATTTCTATCAGGTCAAGACCAGCCATGAACTGGTGGGCAAGGGCGTGCTCAGCGCGGCCGAATACCGGATTTTCTCGCGCGCCGAGGATTTTCTCTGGGCGGTGCGCTGTCATCTGCATTTCGCCACCGGCCGCGCCGAGGAAAAGCTGACCTTTGACATGCAGCCCGAACTGGCCGAGCGCATGGGTTACGCCCAGCGTGTCGGCATGCTCGGGGTCGAGCGTTTCATGAAGCGCTATTTCCTCGTCGCCAAGGATGTCGGCGATCTGACCCGCATCATCAGCGCCTCGCTCGAGTTCAACCACGTCAAGGACATGGATCTGATCGGGCGGGTCTTTGCGCCGTTCCGGCCCGGCCGCAGCAAGATCAAGGGCGAACCCGACTTTGTGCTCGATACCGGCCGGCTCAATATCGCCTCGGCCGAGGTATTCGAAAAGGATCCGGTCAACCTGATCCGCATGTTTCTGGTCGCCGGGCGCGAGCAATTGCTGTTTCACCCCGACGCCATCAAGCGTATTTCGCGTTCCCTGCCCCTGATCGACAAGTCGCTGCGCACCAATCCCCGGGCCAATGAGTATTTCCTGGCCATTCTGACGGCGCCCAAATCGGTGGAGCGCATTCTGCGCCAGATGAACGAGAGCGGCGTGCTCGGCAAATTCGTCCCCGAATTCGGCAAGATCGTCGCGCTGATGCAGTTCAACATGTATCACCACTATACCGTGGACGAGCATCTGATCCGCTCCATCGGGGTCATGGCCGATATCGCCAATGGCGGGCTGGCTGACCAATTGCCGCTGATCCACGAACTGCTGCCCCAGCTCAACGATGTGCGGCTTCTCTATGTGGCGCTGTTCCTGCACGATATTGCCAAGGGCCGCCCGGAAGACCATTCCCTGGCCGGCGCCCGCATTGCCCGCCGCTTCTGCCCGCGCCTGGGCCTCTCCGCGGCGGAAACCGACACGGTGGCCTGGCTGGTCGAATACCACCTGCTGATGAGCGAAATTGCCCAGGCCCGCGATATCCAGGACCCCGAAACCGCCAGGGCCTTTGCCGATGTGGTGCAATCGCCCCAGCGTCTGGCGCTGCTGATGATCCTGACCGCCTGCGATATCCGCGCTGTCGGCCCGGGGGTGTGGACCGGCTGGAAGGGCAGCCTGTTGCGGGCCCTCTATTACGCCACCGAGCCGCTATTGTCGGGCGGGCACAGCCAGGTCACCCAGTCCGACCGCATCAATCAGGCCCGTCAGGAACTCGCCGAGGCCCTCAATGCCTGGCCACCGGCCGAGGTGGAAACCTATATCGAGCGCCATTACGACCATTACTGGCTGCGCGCCGAACCCGAACTGCAGATCGAGCATGCGCGCATGATCCGCCAGGCCGACAAGACCGACGAGGCCTTTGCCGGCTCGATCCGGATCAAGGCCTTCGAGAGCATCACCGAGGTGACGTTCTACACGCCCGACCATCCCCGCCTGCTCTCGCTGATTGCCGGCGCCTGCACCATGCAGGATGCCTCGATCATCGGCGCGCAGATCTTCTCGACCCGCGACGGCCAGGCCCTGGATACCTTCCGCCTGCGACGCGCCTTTACCTCCGATGAGGATGAAAAGGTCCGCGCCACCCGCATCATCGATACCGTCAAGCAATTGCTGCAGGGCAAGCGCCGGGTGCTGATCGATCTGGGCAAGGACAGCCGGCTCAATCGACGGCTGAAGCCCTTCGCCCTGCCCACCCAGGTCACCGTGTCCAATGCGCTGTCGGAAAAATTCACCGTCATCGAGGTGTCGGGTCTCGATCGCACCGGGCTGCTGCATGCCCTCACCCGCGAGATTGCCGATCTCAACCTGACCATCGGCTCGGCCCATATCGGCACCTACGGCGAAAAGGCTGTCGACGTGTTCTATGTCACCGATCTGACCGGCCAGAAGATCACCAGCAAGCCACGGCAGCGCAAGATCCACGATGCGCTGATGGCGGTGTTCCACCCCCGGCCCGAGGCCAAGCCGGCCAATGGCTAGACGGTGAGCCTCTATCGCAATTTTCTCTCGGTGGGCGGACTGACCCTGCTCTCGCGCATTGCCGGCTTCGCCCGCGATGCCCTGATGGCGGCCGTGCTCGGCGTCGGCCCGGTGACCGACGCTTTCTACGCCGCGTTCCGCTTTCCCAACCTGTTCCGGCGGCTGTTTGCCGAAGGCGCGTTCAACACCGCCTTTGTGCCCATGTTCTCCACGACGCTCGAAACCCATGGCGACGCGGCCGCCAAACTGCTGGCCAGTCGCATCATGAGCTGGCTGGTCGCCACCATAGTGGTGGTCACCATCCTCGCCGAGATCTTCATGGAACCCATCATGGCGGTGTTTGTGCCCGGCTTTGATGATCCGGAAAAATTTGCACTGACCGTCTATCTGACGCGCATCATGTTCCCCTATCTGGCCTGCATGTCGCTGATGGCGGCTTATGGTGCCATTCTCAACACGCTGGGGCGGTTCTTTGCGGCGGCCTTCGCGCCGGTCATCCTCAACATCGTCAATATCGCCGCGCTGGTGCCGCTGGCCATTTTTGTGCTCGACGACAAGGCCGACGCTGCCTTCTGGGTCGCCATTGCCACCATGCTGGGCGGCGTTGCCCAGCTGGCCCTGGTCTATGGCGCGGTACGCCGCTCCGGCTTTGTGCCCCGCATCGGCCTGCCCCGGCCCAATCCCGAGGTGCGCCGCTTCTGGTTGCTTGCCATTCCGGCCATCCTCGCGGGCGGGATTACCCAGATCAATATCTTCGTGGGCACCATCATTGCCTCGGGCGTCGACGGCGCCATGTCGATCCTGAGCTATGCCGACCGGCTCTACCAATTGCCGCTGGGCATTATCGGCATCGCCATCGGCACGGTGCTGCTGCCCGAACTCAGCCGGCATCTGGGCGCCGGGCGCGACCGCGAGGCCGCCCGAAGCCAGGACCAGTCGCTGCTGCTCGCCATGCTGCTCTCCATGCCCGCCGCCGCAGCCCTTGCGGCGCTGTCAGTGCCCATTGTCCGCGTGCTGTTCGAGCGGGGCGCCTTTGATGTCGCGGCAACCGCGGGCGTGGCCGAGGCCCTGGTGGGCTATGCCTGGGGACTGCCGGCCTTCGTGCTGATCCGGGTGCTGCAGCCGGGCTTTTTCTCGCGCCAGGATACCGTCACCCCTACCATTTTTGCCGGCATTTCAGTGCTGGCCAATATCGGCATCTCGCTCTGGCTCTTTCCTAGCCTGCAGCATGTCGGCATCGCGCTGGCCACCACCATCTCGTCCTGGCTCAATGCCTTCCTGCTGGCGCTGTTCCTGGCCCGGCGCGGCTATTTCGTGCTGGAAGCCGGCTCGATGCGCAAGCATGTGCTGGCCATTGCCAGCAGCCTGGCCATGGCGGGCGTGCTGTATCTTCTGGGCCAGCGGGGCACGGCGATCTTTTCTGCCGGCGCGCCGCTGCTCATCCAAATTGCGGCGCTGTCTGCCATCTGCGCTTTCGGCGCAGCGGTCTATTTTTCTCTGGTCCATTTCACCGGGGCGCAGCCCCTGGGTCAGTTGCTGGCCCGCCTGCGCCGCCGCAGCTGACTTGCATCCTCCCCGCCAGCCGGTGTAATTCGGCAGGCTGCTAAACCTGATGGGTATTTTGTATGGCTTTCACTCCCCGCGTCTTCTCGGGCATCCAGCCTTCGGGCGATCTGCATCTGGGCAATTATCTCGGCGCCATTCGCCGTTTCGTGCCGCTGCAGGAGACGCATGAGACCATCTATTGCGTGGTCGACATGCACGCCATCACGGTGTGGCAGGAACCCCAGGACCTCCGGCGCCGGACCTATGAGATCGCCGCCGCCTATATTGCGGCCGGGCTCGATCCCAAAAAATCCATCATCTTCAACCAGTCCCAGGTCATCGAACATGCCGAGCTGAGCTGGATCTTCAACTGCGTCGCCCGCATGGGCTGGATGGAGCGCATGACCCAGTACAAGGACAAGGCCGGCGAAAACGCCGAAAATGCCTCACTGGGCCTGTTCGCCTATCCCTCGCTGATGGCCGCCGACATCCTGCTCTACAAATCCACCGCCGTCCCGGTGGGCGAGGATCAGCGCCAGCATCTCGAACTGACCCGCGACATCGCCAAGAAATTCAATCACGACTTCAAAAAGCAGATCAAGGCCAATGGCCACAAGGGTGATTTCTTCCCGATCACCGAGACGCTGGCCACCGGCCCGGCCATGCGCGTCAAAAGCCTCAAGGACGGCAGCAAGAAGATGAGCAAGTCCGACGCCTCGGACCTCTCCACCATCTACATGCTTGATGGTGCCGATCTGATCGCCAAGAAGATCAAGCGCGCCACCACCGATGCCGACGCCTTGCCCAGCGAGGCCACGGGCCTGGCAGGACGGGCCGAGGCGGAGAACCTCGTGGGCATCTATGCCGCCCTCTCCAATGTCAGTGTTGACGCCGTACTGGGCGAATTTGGCGGTCAGGGCTGGGGCAGTTTCAAGCCGGCCCTGGCGGAACTGGCCGTCTCGGTGCTGTCACCCATTGCCGACGAAATGCAGCGCCTGGTTGCCGAACGCGGGGAAATGGATGCTATTCTGCGCGACGGCGCGGCGCGAGCCCGGGCCATTGCCCAGCCGGTTATGGACGATGTCCGCAACATCGTCGGCTTTGTCCGCTAGAAAGGTTCGGCCATGTACGAGACCGAATACAAGCGAAAATTCCTGGTCGTTATCGACGAAACCGTTGAGTGCGATCGCGCCCTGACCTTTGCTGCCTACCGCGTCAAACGGACCGGCGGCACCGTGGTGCTGATGAGCATTGTCGAAAAGCCCGAATTCATCGGCCTGGGCGTCGAGGATGTGCTGCGCGCCGAGGCGGTCGAGGAGGCGGAACGCAATCTCGATGCCCGTCTCGCCCGTATCCGCGCCATTGGCGAGGTGAAGGTGGAATCGGTGGTTCGCGAGGGCGAAGGTCCCGAGCAGATCGAACGGGTGATCAATGAGGATCGTGACATTGCCATTCTGGTGCTGGCCGCCTCAACCGGCGAGGGCCCCGGCCCGCTGGTGATGCACTTTGCTGGTCGCGCCCACGCCCTGCCCATCCCGCTGACCGTGGTGCCCGGCCGCATGAGTGACGACGAGATCATCGCGATTTGCTGATCGGTCACACCCTGCACCCCTGCCCCGCGCATAATGGCCTTGCAACTGGCCCGCAAAGGGCTATTTTAGAAACGTTCTAATTGCATTTTTCGAGGCACTCCGATGTTCATCCAGACCGAAGCCACGCCCAACCCATCGACTCTAAAATTCCTGCCCGGGCGTGACGTGCTGGTTGGTGAACCGCGCGACTTCCGCAGCGTTGAGGCGTCGGCCAATTCGCCCCTGGCCACCGGGCTGTTTGCCATTTCCGGGGTGACCGGGGTGTTCCTGGGGGCCGACTTCATCTCGGTGACCAAGGATGACACCAATTGGGCCCATATCAAGCCGGCAATTCTGGGCGTCATCATGGACCACTTCCTCTCGGGCAAGCCGGTGATCGTCGAAGGCGGCGTTGAAGTGGCCAATCACGACGAGGTCGATGAGTTCTTCGAGCAGGCCGACAGCGAAACCGTGGAAGTGATCAAGGAATTGCTGGCCACTCGCGTGCGCCCCGCCGTGGCCATGGATGGCGGCGACATCATCTTCAAGGGCTTCAAGGAAGGCACCGTCTTCCTGCATATGCAGGGCGCCTGTTCGGGCTGCCCCTCATCCAGCGCCACGCTGAAAAGCGGCATCGAAAATCTGCTCCGGCACTTCGTGCCTGGCGTTGAATCGGTGCAGCAGGTCTGAACTTCCCCATTGCCGACCCATACAAAAAGCCCCGTGGCGCGCGCCGCGGGGCTTTTTTCTATGGTCATATGCCGGGCCAGTGTCGCGACAGCAGTGAATTTCACTTCGGTGACTACGGAATCCGAAGCAAGACGACCCGCTGCCGCGGCATTGGCCCGGTCAGGGCCTGGAGCGTTTTGAGCAGAAGTGGTTGCACTCCTGCGGTTTGAAAACGCGACCCATGCAATATTCTAGCCGTTGATCACCACCACCTTGGCGCCGGTGGGTACACGACCGTAAAGATCAATAATGTCCTGATTCATCAAGCGGATGCAGCCCGACGAAACATTGGTGCCAATGGTATAGGGCTCGGTGGTGCCGTGAATGCGGAACAGCGTGTCACGGCCATTCTTGTACAGATACAGCGCCCGCGGGCCCAACGGATTGGTTGGCCCGCCCTCCATGCCACCAGCATAGGGGCCGTAGCGATCGGGCTCGCGCTTGATCATCGACTGGGTGGGTGTCCAGCGCGGCCATTCCGCCTTGCGGCCAATGCTGGCCGTGCCGCGGAACACCAGTGCCTCGGTCTTGCCCACGCCAATGCCGTAGCGCAGCGCACGACCGCCGCCCAGTACCAGATAGAGGAAACGGGACGGGGTATCGACAATCAGCGTGCCAGAGCGCTCGCTGGTGACATAGGGCACTTCCTGGCGCCAGTACATGGGATCAACCCGGCGCAGATCGGTGGCCTCCACCGGGAACTTCCCGCTGTAGTCGGCGCCATACATCGCCAGATAATAGGGATTGATTTGCGGCTCGCTCACCACTGGCGTGCGGGTACTGGAGCAGGCGGCCAAAGCCGTGGCCGACAGGCCAATCATAAACAAACGACGAGAGAGCAAAATAATACCCTAAACTGGACGGACCGAATAACTCGGCGAGATCAAGCACCTAAGCCGATAGCACTGGCTTCGCTAGTGCATGAATGCCTCACTGCACCAACGCCTCGCATAGCAAGGGGTTCCTCTCGTCAAAGTGATGGATCGGGGCTGTGTTGCAGCGCGATCACACAAAAAAGGCCCGCATTGCTGCGGGCCTGTCTGTTTGTCAGAAGCCTCGCCTATTCGGCGGCAGCTTCGACCTCCTTGCCGGTCGCCTGATCGACGATCTTCATCGACAGGCGAACCTTGCCGCGCTCGTCAAAGCCCAGCAGCTTGACCCAGACCTTGTCGCCTTCCTTGACCACATCGGTGGTCTTGGCAACGCGCTGTTCGGCCAGCTGGCTGATATGGACCAGACCATCCTTGGCGCCGAAGAAGTTCACGAACGCGCCGAAATCGGCGGTCTTGACCACGGTGCCCTGATAGATGGCGCCAACTTCGGCTTCGTCGGTGATCGAGCGGATCCACTTGATCGCCGCTTCAATCGCGGCGCCGTCCGAGGAGGCGATCTTGATCGTGCCATCGTCTTCGATGTTGATCTTGGCGCCGGTCTTTTCGACGATCTCGCGGATCACCTTGCCGCCGGTGCCGATCACTTCACGAATCTTGTCGGTCGGGATCTTCATGGTCTCGATGCGCGGTGCGAACTCGCCCACTTCCGAACGGGACGCGGTGATGGCCTTGGCCATTTCGCCCAGGATGTGGATACGGCCGCCCTTGGCCTGCTCGAGGGCGATCTTCATGATCTCCTCGGTGATGCCGGCGATCTTGATGTCCATCTGCAGGCTGGTGACGCCCTCTTCGGTACCCGCCACCTTGAAGTCCATGTCGCCCAGATGATCGTCATCACCCAGAATGTCGCTGAGCACGGCGAACTTTTCGCCTTCCAGGATCAGACCCATGGCAATGCCGGCCACTGGACGGGCCAGTGGCACACCGGCATCCATCAGTGCCAGCGAGGTGCCGCACACGGTTGCCATCGAGGACGAGCCGTTCGATTCGGTGATCTCGGACACGACACGGATCGTGTAGGGGAACTCTTCAGCCGATGGACGGATCGGGTTGATCGCGCGCCAGGCCAGCTTGCCATGGCCGATTTCGCGACGGCCCGGGGACCCCATGCGCCCAGCTTCACCCACCGAGTATGGAGGGAAGTTGTAGTGCAGCAGGAAGTTCTGCTTGTAGGTGCCTTCAAGGCTGTCGATGTACTGCTCGTCATCGCCCGTGCCCAGCGTGGCCACAACCAGCGCCTGGGTTTCGCCACGGGTGAAGATGGCCGAACCATGGGTACGCGGCAGAATGCCGACTTCCGAAACAATCGGACGCACGGTGCTCAGATCGCGACCATCGATGCGCAGCCCGGTGTCGAGCACGTTCCAGCGCACCACCTTGGCCTGCAGCGCCTTGAACACGGCGCCAACATCTTCAGCCGAGATTTCGCCGGCTTCAACGCGGGCAGCGAAATGCGCCTTGGCCGTCGCCTTGACGGCGTCCACGGCAGCGTAGCGCTCTTCCTTCTTGGTCTGCTTGTAGGCAGTGCGCAGATCGGCTTCGATCACGCCCAGCATCTCGGCTTCGATGGCCGAGGTGTCATGCGGTTCGAAATCGCGGGCATCCTTGGCAGCCAGTTCGGCCAGCTTGATGATGGCCTGGATCACCTTGCGGCTCTCGGCGTGACCGAACATCACGGCGCCCAGCATGATTTCCTCGCTGAGCTCCTTGGCTTCCGATTCCACCATCAGCACGGCGTCTTCGGTGCCGGCCATGACCAGATCGAGCTTGGACTCGCTGCGGCGATCAACCGCCAGGTTGAGCACATATTCGCCGTTCACATAGCCGACGCGCGCCGCGCCGATCGGGCCCATGAAGGGCACGCCGGAAATGGTCAGGGCTGCCGAAGCGGCAACCAGGGCCAGCACGTCCGGATTGTTTTCCATATCGTGCTGCAGCACGGTGATGACCACCTGGGTCTCATGCTTGTAGCCGGCCGGGAAGAGCGGGCGGATCGGACGGTCGATCAGGCGGCTGGTCAGCGTCTCGTTCTCGGTCGGACGACCTTCACGCTTGAAATAGCCGCCAGGAATCTTGCCGGCCGCAAAATACTTTTCCTGGTAGTTCACGGTCAGCGGGAAGAAGTCGATGCCGGGCTTGGCGGTCTTGGCGCTGACAACGGTGGCCAGCAGCACGGTTTCACCCAGGGTGGCGAGCACAGCGCCATCGGCCTGGCGGGCCATCTTGCCGGTCTCGAGCGTCAGGGGCTGACCGCCCCAGTTGAGCTCGACCTTGTGGTGGTCAAAATTGATTGTCATGTCTTGTTTTCCATTTCTGCCGTCTGAGCGGTAACGCAGGGGCGTAGGTCATCCCGCGAACTCATTCGGTGCACCCGCACCCGCAGTCCCACCCCATGTGTGACCCGGGCTCAAAATCAGGCGCTGTTTGCATCTGGCAAAGACGAAACATGGGCAAGACAACAAGCAGCTCCCGGAAATTTCCGGGGCCCCACGAGTTCAAAATCAGGCACTGATTTTGCGAGCGTGAGGCGGGGAGCGGCCAGTAATCCTGCCATGCTCCGGCATTCGCCGGTCTACGCTTTCGTCATATCCCGCCCTATCGAAACACGGCAGACGGATACCACGAGGGCGAATGCGGAGATTGTCCCCGCACCCGCAATTGTACTGGCGCGCCTAGCGGCGCAGGCCGAGCTTTTCGATCAAGGTCTTGTAACGGTTGTCGTCGACCTTCTTGACATAGTCGAGAAGGCTGCGACGGGTCGAAACCAGCTTGAGCAGGCCGCGGCGGGAATGGTTATCCTTGCCATGGCCCTTGAAGTGCTCGGTGAGGTTGGCAATGCGCTCGGACAGGATTGCCACCTGAACTTCCGGCGAGCCGGTGTCGTTTGGTGTGGTGGCATATTCCTGAATCAGCGCGGTTTTGCGCTCAGCAGTGATCGACATCGGATAGATCCTTTCAAAGGAGGATTGCGGTCGCCCCGGCCGGGATGTCGTCCAGGAGGGGCCATGAATGCCGCCGACCCATAGGCCAGAGACAGGCGTGCTATAGTGCAAACGGCGCTGCAACGCCAGAATTATTCGCCCGCCGCCTCCGCTGGCGCCTGTTCAGGATCAATGGCGTGCAGCGGAATGGCAAAGCGCCATTCCATGCCGGTCGGGTGGGGCAGGCACTCGACCTCGGCGCCCAGGGAATGGCCGACCATGGATTTGAGCACGGTGGTGCCAAATCCGACACGCTTGGAACCGGGCAGGACCCGGGGTACCGTCTCGCGCCAGACAAAATCCAGCCGGTCATCCACCACTGTCCAGCTGACGGCCAGCGTGCCGCCGTCTTCGCCAAAGGCGCCATATTTGACGGCATTGGTCGATAGCTCATGCACGGCCATGCCCAGGATCTGGGCCGCCTGCATGTTGAGCCGCACCGCCGGCCCGGTAATGCTGACGCGGCTGGAATCGGGCGGACTGAACGGGGCGATCTGGCTTTCGACCAGTTCGCGCAGGGCTACCCCGGCCCGGCCATGGGTGAGCAACAGATCGGTGGAGCGGGCCAGCCCCAGAATCCGCCGCTCGAATGCCTGCACATAGCTCGGCACATCCTCGGCGCCCCGCGCCGTCTGCCGGGCCATCGCCGCAATCACCGTCATCTGGTTCTTGGAGCGGTGCGCCACTTCGCGCATCAGGAACCGCACTTCGCGATCGGCGGCCTGGCGGGCCGTCGACGCATCGGCCAGCGCGCGCGACACTTCGGCGATCTCGGCGACCGGATAGGGCTTGGCCGCCACATGCTCGCCCCGCCCCAGCCGCTGGGCATCGCGGCGCAGGCCGCGCACCGACAGACCGATGCGCTGGGCAATCAGGAAGGCCAGCAGGCCCGCCGCCACGACGATGATCACGCCCCAGGCCGCCAGCCACAGCAGGGCGTCGCCCAGCGGCCGGTCCACCGCCTCGCTGGACGCCCAGGCAATCACACGCCATCCCGACAGGCCCGAACGCCACTCGGCGGTGACCACCTGCTGCCCGTTAAAGGGTTCGCGCCGCCATTCCTCGGGGGCCTGATCCAGCTGCTGGCGCATGGGCAGCACATTGCCGGTCTTAAAACCGGCATCCGGCGTGGCGGCAATCACCAGATTGGCATTGTCGACCAGTGCTGCCTGCCAGCCGGTGGGCAATTGCCTTGTCTGCAGGGCTCGCGCCATATTGCGCGCATCCTGCGTCAACGCCAGCAGGGAAACCTGGTCATTATCGGCGATGGGCAGCAACACGTTGAACACCCAGCGCTCGGCGGTCTGGCCATAGAACAGGCCGGACACTGTCGGCGTCTTGCGCTCCAGGGCCCGAGCGGCGGTGGCGGGGTCCGAGGTGCGTTCCAGTGCCGTGCCAAAGGGCACCCTGGTGTTGAGCAACTGCTCAAACTCGTCATTGAGCGCGATCAGATAGGCGCCGCTTCCTGCCAGGGCGGTAACGGAGCGATCATTGAATTCCTTGAGCAGTTCATCGTTCAGCAGTTCGCTGGTGGAGAGAACGCGCAAGGTGGTGATCATGCCGGCAATCTCGCGCTCAACCGACTGGCCGATCGCCTGCACCGTCGTATCGGTCAGGCCGCGCACCACCTGTTCCTGGGCCTGGTTGTTGCGGTTGAGCAGGACCAAAGACACCACCAGCGCCGGCAGGAGGATGACCAGAGCCGACGCAAACAGATAAAACGCTACCGACAAGGAGCGCTGCGGTGCACGCCCCGACCGCGCGGCTGGCGGCGGCGCTGCATTGTTGGAAGACGAATTGATCATGCCGCACTTTCCTGGCCGAGCCTGTCTATCTGACCGCATGGCTCGGGATGAGTCATACAATCAGCGGATGTTGGCTGACCAGCGTGTGCGGCACGGCAGCGCGGTTGGTCGATCAGTATTTAGCGCTCGAATCGCTGGCCGGGAAGCTCTCATCGAGCGCTTCATCCTGCTCGTCCCAATTTTCGGTGGTATCAAGCTGGGCGTCTTCGCCGGCATTGCGCACCTGCACGGGCGATGCGTCCGGGCCGGGCTTCTTGTTGTCTTTCATCGCGGCAGCCTTGTCCGATTTGGGTGTGACGTCCTTCCCGGCGGCATCATTGTCGGTTGCATCATTGGTCGTGTCATTGCGGGGGGTATCGGTCATGGCAGATCTCCGTGCTGTGGTCACAATAGAACACGCCAGACAGCACAAGGGTTGCAGGTGCTTTGATAAGACCGCATCCTCTGGTATGAGCCCGCTATGACCGAGACGCGCGCCAACAGCAAAAAACTCTTCATCAAGACCTATGGCTGTCAGATGAATGTCTATGACAGCGACCGCATGAGCGATGCGCTGGCGCCGCACGGCTATGAAACCACGCTCGATATGGGCCAGGCGGACCTGATCCTGCTCAATACCTGCCATATTCGCGAGAAGGCTTCCGAGAAGGTATTTTCCGAGCTGGGACGGCTCAAGGAACTCCAGGATGAGCGCCGCGCCATGGGTGGCGACATGCTGATCGGGGTGGCCGGCTGCGTGGCGCAGGCCGAAGGCGAGGAGATCGCCCGGCGCGCCCCCGTGGTCGATATGGTGTTCGGGCCGCAGGCCTATCACCGATTGCCCGACATGCTGGCGCGGGCCGAAGCGCAGCGACACCTGCACCCCGCACTGCGAAAATCCATTGTCGATACCGATTTCCCCGAGGAAGACAAGTTCGAGCACCTGCCCGCCGCCCGCAAGGAAATCACCATCAAGCGCGGCCTGACCGCGTTTTTGACCGTGCAGGAAGGCTGCGACAAGTTCTGCAGTTTTTGCGTGGTGCCCTATACCCGCGGCGCCGAAGTCAGCCGTCCCGTCGCCCAGATCATCACCGAGGCGCGCGGCCTGGTCGATGCCGGGGTCAAGGAAATCACCCTGCTGGGGCAGAACGTCAACGCCTATCACGGCCTGGGCCCCAGCGGCGGCAGCACCAGCCTGGGCGAACTGGCCTATCTACTGGCCGAGATCGATGGTCTCGAGCGCCTGCGCTACACCACCAGCCATCCGCGCGACATGGATGATGTGCTGATCGCGGCCCATCGCGACCTCGATATTCTGATGCCCTACCTGCATCTGCCGGTGCAGTCCGGCAGCGACAGCATGCTCAAGGCGATGAACCGGCGCCACACGGCGGCCGAATATCTCGAGGTGATTGCCCGCATCAAGGCGGCGCGACCCGATATGGCGCTGTCGGGCGATTTCATCGTTGGCTTCCCCGGCGAGACCGATGCCGATTTCGAGGCCACCCTCAAGATCATCGCCGATGTCGGCTATGCCTCGGCCTATTCCTTCAAATACTCCACCCGTCCGGGCACCCCTGGCGCCAATCTGGGCGATCAGATCTCCGAAGCGGTCAAGAATGAACGGCTGTGGCGGCTGCAGGATCTGGTCAATGCCCAGACCACGGCATTCCATGCCGCCTGCGTCGGCAAGACCCTGCCCGTGCTGATCGAACGCCCCGGCCGCATGCAAGGCCAGGTCGGCGGCCGCTCGCCCTATCTGCAGGCCGTGCACCTCGAGGGCAGCCCCGAGCTGATCGGCTCGATCCATCAGGTCGAGATTGTTGGCACCAGCACCAATTCGCTGGTGGGCCGGCTGAAAGAGGCAGTGGCGGCGTAGCTTTCCGGATTCACTGAACCTTTGGCGCAGCCTGGACGTTCGCTCCTGATAGAAAGAGGAGGTGCCCCATGAGTTACGCACGCTATGGCGCGATGATCGCCACATCGACAGTCGTCATGTTCGGGCTGATGTACCTGAACACCTACAACCTCGACCATGTCTTCTTCAGCCAGACGCGCATGTGGATGGCTCTGCTGATGGGCGCCGTCATGGCCGTCATCATGCTCGGCTTCATGTGGGGCATGTACAAGAACCGGACCGCCAATATCGCCATCCTGGCAGCAGCGGCGGTGGTCTTTGCCGGCTCGTTGTGGCTGGTCCGCAGCCAGGAGACCGTGAGCGACCTCGACTATATGACGGCGATGATCCCCCATCACTCGATTGCCGTGCTGACGAGCACGCAGGCCCATATCCGGGACCCGCGCGTGCGCGAACTGGCCGATAGCATCATTGCCGCTCAGATGCGCGAGATCGCCGAAATGAAGCAGTTGATCGCCGATCTGGAGCAGACGCCGACGCCCGACAGCGCGCCGGACCTGGAGCCACTCGACCCGGCCCTGGTCGAGTCGGACGGCCCCTAGCCGGCGTCCGTTGGCGTGTTGCCCTTGTTCGGGGCCCCAATCGTCACAATATTGCTACAGACACGGCAACCAAATCATCCTAGCCTTGTTTTTGTAGTCGCGGCGCAAGCCCGCAGCCGCGCTGAGCGTGGAGCCACACCAGTTTGAGCAGGCACTTGTCACCGACAGCAGACAACGCACTCGCATCCCAACTTGAACTCGCTTTTGAAGATAATCGTCTGGCAGCCCAGCTGTATGGCGATTTTGACCAGAACCTGGCGCTCGTTGAACAGCGTCTGAAGGTTTCAGCCATTCCGCGCGGCAATCACGTTCTGCTCAAAGGCGCTGCCAGCGCCGTGGATCAGGCGCGCCGCGTTCTTGAATCGCTTTATGGCAGTCTCGAAGAAGGCCGCACTGTCGACATTTCCGAAGTCGATGGCGTTATCCGCATGATCCAGACCGAGGACAGCCAGCTCACCCTGCCCACCCTGGAGCGCAAGGGCAAGGTGCGCATGGCCCAGATCGCCACGCGCAAATCCACCGTGGTGGCCCGCACCCCGGCACAGGACGGCTATATGCGCGCCATGGATCGCGCCGAGCTGGTATTCGGGGTCGGCCCGGCCGGTACCGGCAAGACCTATCTGGCGGTGGCCCATGCCGCCTCGCTGCTGGAACGCGGTGACATCAACCGCATCATTCTCAGCCGTCCCGCCGTTGAGGCGGGCGAGCGCCTGGGCTTTCTGCCCGGTGACATGAAGGAAAAGGTCGACCCCTATCTGCGGCCGCTCTACGACGCCCTGTTTGACATGATGAAGCCCGAAAACGTCGAGCGCTGCATTACCTCGGGCATTATCGAAGTGGCGCCGCTGGCCTTCATGCGTGGCCGGACCCTGGCCAATGCCGTGGTGATTCTGGACGAGGCCCAGAACACCACCTCGATGCAGATGAAGATGTTTTTGACCCGTCTGGGCGAAAACTCCAAGATGATCGTCACCGGCGACCCGACCCAGGTCGATCTGCCGCGCGGCGAGAAATCCGGGCTGGTTGAGGCCATCAACCTGCTCGACGGCGTCGAGGGCGTCCACATCACCCGCTTCAATGACAAGGATGTGGTGCGCCATGCCCTGGTCGGCCGCATCGTGCGCGCCTACGAGGCCGATACTGCCAAGCGACTGGCCGAAAAGGCCATTGAAGGGGCGACACGCTGACTTCTGCTCCGCTCGATATCGCCATTATCCGCAATGATGACGCCTGGCCGGAGGATCTCGATCCTCTGGCCGAGCGCGCTGTGCTCGAGGCGCTCAAGCAATCGGGCGCCAAAACCAAAGGCGCCGCCGAACTGGCCATTGTGCTGACCAATGATGCCGAGCAGCGTGACCTCAACCAGCAATGGCGCGGCAAGGACAGCCCCACCAATGTGCTGAGCTTTCCCCAGATCGAGCCCTTTGGCCCGGTCGTCGGCATTCTGGGGGACATCACCATGGCGCGCGAAACCCTGGAGCGCGAAGCTGCCGACCAGGGCACCAGCTTTGCCGATCACTTCACCCATCTTGTGGTGCATGGATTTTTGCACATTTTAGGCTATGATCATCTTTCCGATGCCGAGGCTCTTCAGATGGAGAGCCTCGAAACCCAGATCCTGGCGAGCCTGGGGATTGATGATCCCTATGCCGGCTGAAGCTGGAACGGTTTTTTTGCGGCGCAGGCCGCTTTTTCAAGGACAGTGAGCTGCCAGCGCGCAGCGAGAAAACATGAACGACACTGACAGTCTGGCTCCCTCGGCGCCCACCAAATCCGAGCCTCCTTCTAGTCCCGCCGCCGTGCCTGCACGGGGGCCATCGATCTGGAACCGCATCAAGGCCATGCTGGCCCGCGGCACGGTTTCACTGCGCGACGACCTGCAGGTCGCCCTCGACGAACAGGGCAGCGCCGAGACGGCTGACTTCTCCGAGAGTGAGCGCACCATTCTGCAAAACGTGCTCAAGCTGTCCGACGTTTCTGTCGGCGACGTGATGGTCGAGCGCAGCGATATTCAGGCGATCGATTCTGGTGCCACGCTGGGTGATCTGCTGGCCCGCTTCCGCCATGTCGGCCATTCGCGCCTGCCCGTCTATGAGGACGGGCTCGACGATATTATCGGCTTCATTCACGTCAAGGATGCGCTGAGCAAGATCACCCTGCCGGTGGATGACCCGACCAAGTCGGTGCCCGTCAAGCTGGTGTCGAGCGCGCTCCGCCAGAAGCTTGCCAAGTTCGACGGTATCCGCGCGGCGATGTATGTGCCCACCTTCATGCCGGTGGGTGATCTGCTGCAATCCATGCGCGCCAGCCGCGTTCACATGGCCATTGTGGTCGATGAATATGGCGGCACCGATGGTCTGGTGACCATTGAGGACCTGCTTGAGGCGGTGGTCGGCGAGATTGAGGACGAGCACGACGAACTGGTTGCCTCGCTGATCCGCAAGGTCGGCGTCGATACCTATATTGCCGATGCCCGGGCCGAACTCAGCGACGTGCAGGCCATGATCGGTCCTGATTTTGATCCCGGCGAATATGCCGATGAAGTCGACACCATTGGTGGCCTGATCTTTGACCTGGCCGGCCATGTCCCCACGCGGGGTGAACGCGTCAGCAAGCTTGAGGGCTTTGAGTTCGAGGTGCTGGCCGCCGATAGTCGCCGCATCAAGCGGGTGCGCATTGTGCGCCAGCGCGAGGGCGGTGAGCAACTCGCCATCACCGATCAGCGCGACGACGGTCAGATCGCCGCCGCCGAATAGCGGCGGCGCTGCCCTCGGGGGAAGGCCTGGACATAGAAAAAGGGCGCGGTGTGAACCGCGCCCTTTTTCTATAGGGGAGTTGCCCGTGACTAGAGCGTGCGCTGCACGGTCTCGACGCGGAAGCATTCGATGACGTCGCCGGCGCGCATGTCTTCGTAATTCTCGAAGGCCATGCCGCATTCCTGGCCGGTCTGAACTTCCTTGACCTCATCCTTGAAGCGCTTGAGCGTCTTCAGCTTGCCTTCGTGGATCACGACGTTGTCGCGGATCAGGCGCACGCCGGCACCACGTTCCACCATGCCCTCCGTAACCCGGCAACCGGCAACCTTGCCGACCTTGGTAATGGTGAACACTTCCAGGATCTCGGCATTGCCGATGAAGGTCTCGCGGCGTTCCGGCTTGAGCAGGCCGCTCATCGCATTCTTCACGTCATCCACCAGATCGTAGATGATGTTGTAATAGCGGATTTCGATGCCGTCGCGGGTCGCCAACTCGGTGGCCTGCTTGTTGGCACGCACATTGAAGCCGATGACGATGGCGCTCGAAGCGGCCGCCAGCGTGACGTCCGACTCGGTGATGCCACCCACCGCACTCATCAGGATCTGCGCCGACACTTCGTCAGTCGACAGCTTGTTGAGCGAGGCCACGATGGCTTCCACTGAACCCTGCACGTCGCCCTTGATGATCAGCGGGAACTTGGCAATGCCAGCCACCTTGAGCTGATTCATCATCTGCTCGAGGCTGGTGGCACCGCCGCCCGCCGTCTTTTCACGAATGGCGCGCTGACGATATTCGGTCACTTCACGGGCCCGGGCCTCTGTTTCAACCACAGAGAACCTGTCGCCTGCACTTGGAACGCCGGTAAAGCCCAGTACTTCCACCGGAATGGAGGGGCCGGCTTCCTTGACCTGCTCGCCCTTGTCATTGATCAGGGCGCGTACGCGGGCGAACTCGGTGCCGGCAACCAGAATGTCGCCGATCGCCAGCGTCCCGCGCTGCACCAGCACCGTCGCCACCGCACCGCGGCCACGATCGAGCTTGGCTTCGATCACCAGGCCCTCGGCGCGACCGTCACGGGCCACCTTGAGCTCGAGCACTTCGGCCTGCAGCAGGATGGTTTCGAGCAGCTTGTCGAGGCCGTCGCCGGTCTTGGCGGAGACTTCCACATCGAGCACGTCGCCGCCCATGGTTTCCACGAACACTTCGTGCTGCAGCAGCTCGGCGCGCACCTTCTGCGCATCGGCGGCGGGCTTGTCCATCTTGGTGATGGCCACGATGATCGGCACCCCGGCCGCCTTGGCATGCTTGATCGATTCGATGGTCTGCGGCATCACGCTGTCATCGGCCGCCACCACCAGAATGGCGATATCGGTGGCCTGGGCACCGCGGGCGCGCATGGCGGTGAACGCCTCATGGCCCGGGGTGTCGAGGAAGGTGATCTTGGCGCCGTTGCGCTCCACCTGATAGGCGCCGATATGCTGGGTGATGCCACCGGCTTCACCGGCAACGACATTGGCATTGCGCAGCGCATCGAGCAGGCTGGTCTTGCCGTGGTCAACGTGACCCATAATGGTCACCACCGGTGCGCGGGTGGTCAGATCCTCGGCCTTGTCGTCGGCAGGCAGATCGTACAGGCCTTCTTCCACGTCAGCTTCCGACACGCGCTTGACCGTGTGGCCCAGTTCGGTGGCGATCAGCTCGGCGGTATCGGCGTCCAGCACATCATTGATCGTTGCCATCTGGCCCTGGGCCATCAGCATCTTGATCACGGTAACCGAGCGTTCGGCCATGCGGTTGGCCAGTTCGGCAACGGTAATGGCTTCCGGAATGATCACTTCACGCAGCAGCTTGGGCGCTTCCTGCTGGTTGCGGCCCATCTTCTTGTCGCGACGGCGACGCATGGCGGCCAGGGATGGCCCCTTATCGCGATCGCTCTCGGAGCCGGCATTGGTCACCGTCAGGCGGCCACGGGCATTTTCCTGGCCGGTGCGGCGCGTTGGCCGTTCCGGTGCGGCACGCGAGGCGCGCCGGGCATTTTCGAGTTCGGCCTCAGTGGTGGGCCGTACCTGCGGCGAGCCGGACCGGATCTTGCGGCCATCGGCCTCGTTGGGGCCTGCGGGCGGCACATTGCCGATGGGCGCCATGCCGGCACCCGCCGGGCGACGCTCGCCGGGCGGCCGCGTTGCGGTGCCTGAAGGACGCGCCGCAGCTGCGCCGGTCTTGATATAGGCGTTGGCACCCCGCTCGCTTTCCGGGCGGGCATTGCTCGGACGCTCGGTCCGCGGCGGCCGCGGCGGCTGGCCGGGACGACCGGCAACCACGCGGACGCTGGACGGGCCAGCATTGCGCTGCGATGCCGGCGTGATCGGTTCGGCGTCGGCATCGGCACTTGGCGCAGCCGCCTCGGGAGCGACAGCATCGGGCGCAGCAGCCGGGGTTTCAGCGACTGGCTGTTCAACCACGCTCTCAGCGGCCTGACGTTCTTCTTCGACGCGGGCCGCGTCCTCACGGATTTGACGCCGGCGGGCGTCATCTTCCATGCGGCGGGCTTCTTCAGCCACAAACCGTTCCTTGTCTTCAGCCTGGCGGGCACCGGCCAAAGCCAGCGCCTGACGGCGGGCCTCGGCTTCAGCGGCCGACAGTCCCAGCGGGGCACGGGTCTGCTGACCCGGACGACCGGCAGCAGGGCGACCTTGATTGGAGGCGCTGGACTGTGGGCGCTGCGGGGCGCCACTCGGTACATTCGGTTTGGGAACCAGTCGGGTGCGCTTCTCGACGACCACCGTCGAGCGGGAAGGACCGCGCGACACGCCCGGACGATTGCCCAGGCCTGGGCCGCCCTTGAGTGTCAGCGTCTTCTTCGCGCCAGTGTCGTCGGTGCGCTTGTCGTCGTTATCAGCCATGTATCTCGCGTCTTTCGTCCTGTTCCTCGGGCAAAAGGTCACCGTCAACCGCAGCGCGGCCGATGTCCGTTTCCGTCGGTTTGGCAGTATAAAGTGCCAGTCTTCTGGCCTTTTCTACTGCCGCTTGGGCTGCCGCCCCTCTTGTGAGGGCAGCATGTATCACATTTTCCATCCCGAGTGCCAAACCCATTTGCTCTGAGTCAAGCAATTCGAAATGGGGCACATCGAAGCCGGTAATTTCTTCTTCGGCCGCAGCGTAATGCAGCGCCTTGAGCGGCCCCACCATCTTGCTGCGCCCATCGTCAGCCGCATCGGTCGCCGTAATCAGCGCGATCAGACCGCCGGTGGCAATCAGGCTGCGTACCTTGGTTGCCCCGAAGGTCAACTGGCCGGCCTTGCGGGCCATGCCCAGCGCATTGAGATAGCGCTGCTGCAGCCGCAATTCGGTCAGGCCCGGCAGATCTTCGGGCAGGGCAACCTCGGTCTTGAGGCTGCGCGCAAAGATCTTCTTCTTGACCGCCTGTTCTACCAGAGTGCGGTTGAGGCTGATCCAGACGCCCCGACCCTCGGCCTTGGCTTCCGTATCGGGTACTAGCACACCATCGGGCCCAAGTACAAAACGGATGAGCTCCGCCACGGGTTTTTCTACCCGTGTCAGAGCGCACATCCTGGTCGTTTCTGCGCGCCGGGCCATTTCTGGTGCCCTCGCTAAGGTTTCGGCCGCTAGGCCGAAACCTCGTCAGTAGCACCGTCAGCGATTTCGGCTTCGGCTTCGTCAGTTGACGGCAAATCTTCGGCAGCAATCCAGCCAGCCTTGACGCGGGCCTGCATGATCATGTCTTCGGCCTCTTCGCGGCTCACCGGGAAGTCCTTGAACGTCCCTTCAAACCGCTTGGTTTCGCCGTCCTTGCGCTCACTCCAGCCAACCAGATCGTCCGCCGCGCAACCGGCGAAGTCTTCCACGGTCCTGATCTCTTCCTTGCCCAGTGCCGCCAGCATGGCAGCATTCAGGCCGGAAATTTCATACAGCTCGTCTTCAACGCCCAGCGCCTTGCGCTCTTCATCGAACGCGCCATCAATGGCCGCCAGATATTCGGCAGCGCGGTTCTGGATTTCGCCAGCGGTTTCGTCATCGAAACCCTCGATGGTGGCGATTTCATTGGTGTCGATATAGGCCAGCTCCTCAACCGAGGAGAAGCCTTCCGACGCCAGCAACTGGGCCACCATCTCGTCGACGTCCAGCGCCTGCATGAACAGGGCCGAGCGCTCGGTGAATTCCTTCTGCCGGCGTTCGCTTTCTTCCTGCTCGGTCAGGATGTCGATATCCCAGCCAATCAGCTGGCTGGCCAGACGCACATTCTGGCCACGACGGCCAATGGCCAGGCTCAGCTGTTCGTCGGGCACCACAACTTCGATGCGTTCGGCCTGCTCGTCGAGCACCACCTTGGCCACATCGGCCGGCTGCAACGCCGATACCACGAGGTCGGCAATGGAATCGGTCCAGGGGATGATGTCGATCTTTTCGCCCTGCAATTCGCCCACCACGGCCTGCACACGGCTGCCGCGCATACCAACGCAGGCGCCCACAGGATCGATCGAGGAATCAGAGGAGGTCACGGCGATCTTGGCCCTGGAGCCCGGGTCACGGGCGATCGAGCGGATGGTGATCACGCCATCATAGATCTCGGGCACTTCCTGCATGAACAGCTTGGCCATGAACTGGGGATGGGTGCGGGAGAGGAAAATCTGCGGGCCGCGCTGCTCGCGGCGCACGTCATAGACATAGGCGCGGACGCGATCGCCATAGCGGAACATTTCGCGCGGGATCAGCTCGTCGCGCCGGATAATGGCTTCGCCACGACCCAGATCGACAATCACATTGCCATATTCGACACGCTTGACCGAACCGTTGACGATCTCGCCAATGCGATTGATGTACTCGTCATACATGCGCTCGCGTTCGGCATCGCGCACCTTCTGCACGATGACCTGCTTGGCCGATTGCGCGGCGATGCGGCCGTATTCGAGCGGCGGCAGCGGATCGGCGATGGTGTCGCCGACCTGCGCGGCCGGATGACGGCGGCGCGCATCGGCGAGCGTGATCTGCGACGATGCGTTCTCGACCGCTTCGACCACCAGCATGTGGCGCATCAGCTTGAGTTCGCCGGTCTTCGGCTCGATCTCGGCGTGCACGTCGGTCTCGGCACCGTAGCGCGAGCGCGCCGCCTTGGCGATGGCGTCCTCCATCGCGGCGATGACGATGCCGCGGTCGATCGACTTTTCGCGCGCGACCGCATCGGCGATTTGCAGCAGTTCGAGCCTGTTGGCGCTGACAGCCATAGCTCAGTCTCCTTCCTCTACAGTTTTGCGCATGATCTTTTCCGAAAACCGGTACCCACTTTTCGGGATCATGCGCGTTCGGCGGGCCCTTGCGGCCGATGACGTGATTGTCTCTCTTGCCGTCGTTCCTCCCGCCGCGCCGCGCGCGCGTCGCGCTTG
>NZ_JAUYGL010000212.1 GCF_030689745.1 Devosia sp. | reverse complement strand
GAGGAGTCCATGCCGGTTCAGGCCGCGTGGTTTCGGAGTTCGGCCGATGCTCATTGAGAACATCATGTATTTTGCGCTGGGCTTGCTGATTGCTGGCCTAGTGGCGCTGATCATCCTGCCGGCGGTGTGGAAGCGCGCCGTGCGCCTGACCAAGCGCCGCATCCAGGCGGCCACGCCGATTACCATGGCTGAGTTCCGCGCTGACAAGGACCAGTTGCGCGCCGAGTTCGCCTTGTCCACGCGGCGGCTGGAGACACATGTCGAAACGCTGCGCGCGCGGCTGGCGGAACAACTCGGTGACGTCAACCAGAAGCGCAGTGACCTGGCACTGCTCCAGGCCGAGCGCGACAAGAACCTCGAAATCGTCAAGGAGCTAGAACTTCGCGAGGCCGAACTGCGTAGTCGGGTGCCCGAGCTGGAACGCGAGGCCACCGATCTGACGCAGCGGCTGCGGATGCGCGAACGTGATCTGGATGCCCGCGGCGACGAACTGGAAATGCTGCGCAAGGCCGTCAGGAGCGGGTTGCCTGAAGCCACCAGAGGCGATGGCGTCGTGTTGACCGGCGATGACGCGCAGGATGTGGAGCGGTTAAGCACGGCGCTGGCAATCGAGCAGAAGCGGGCGGGCTTTCTTGAGGAACAGGCCAGAAGCCTGCTGGCGCGGCTCGAATCTTCTGACCGGCGCAGTGCCGAAACCACGACGGCAATTGCCCAGATGCGCACCGCCCTGGCCGGGCAGGATGACCAGAAGGTTGCTGCCGCCGACAATCTGGCGACGGCCGAAGCGCGCATTGCCAGCGCGGAAAACCGGCTCAACGCCATTCTGGCCGAGGGCAATCAGGTCGTCGACAAGGCGGCAGGGCGCGCCGGGCAATTGCTGGCCGACAAGCTGGCGCTGGATGCCGAGGTCGAGACACTGCGCCGGAAGGTGACCAGTGTAGAATCGACCATCATGGCGGACTGGGACAGCGAGCGTGTCGAAGAGGCCTATCTGCGCGAGAAGCTGAACGATATTGCGGCCAGCGTCAGCCGGCTGGTCTATGCGGTTGATACCGACACGCCCGTGCCAGCAACTGATGGCGAAAGCCTGTTTGACCGGGTGCAGCGGTTTGCCGATGACGGCGAAGGCAGCGATGCGCTGCCGATGGACCCGGTGCCGCAAGGGCGGGG
Organism: Devosia sp.; assembly: GCF_030689745.1. GTDB lineage: Bacteria > Pseudomonadota > Alphaproteobacteria > Rhizobiales > Devosiaceae > Devosia > Devosia alba. Next base: position 47,827 of record NZ_JAUYGL010000212.1, on the reverse strand, counting down.
CGGCTCGGTAACCGATCGCATGACGGCGCTCCGGGAGATCCAGCAGCGCTAGATCGCCAGAACTTTCATCGGTCGCGTTTTTCGAGCCGCAAAAGCGGCGCCACTTTTGCTGAAAACGCTTTGGCGTGCGCTGGCTAAGGGTGCCAGCTGCGGACTGGCGGGGCGAGCCAGCTAGCGGATCGTGACGCTGCGGGTGAGTTCACCGGTCTCCTGATTGAACAGGGAGAGTGTGGTCACGCCGTCAATGGTGTAGGTTACGTTGATGGCGCCCTCATTGACGGAAGCGCCGATTACCACGGCACCGGCAGGAAGAGTTACGGCCTCGGCCACGGGCGGCGGCGGGGCATCACGCATCACGCGATAGACAAGGGCGAAGCCAATCGCCATAAAGCCCAGCAACAGGATGCCGATCGAGATACCGAACGAGCGGCGTGCCTTCCCCAGCATGGCAAGAGCTTCTGGCGTCAGCGGCGCATCCGCTTTTGGCTCGCTGGGCCCAGTTTCGTTAGGATTGTCCATGGCCGAAAATACCGCACTAGAGTTTGAGGGCGACGAGGTTGAAGTCGTGGTCGATGCCGGGATGGCCGGCGGGCGGCTTGATGCCACGCTGGCCAAGGCACATAGTGTGCTCAGTCGCAGCCGGATCAAGGATCTGATCCTGACCGGCGCGGTCAGCATCGACGGCAAACCCGTCAGTGAGCCCAAATACCGGCTTAACGTCGGCGAAACAATCATTCTTCTGGCGCCGCCCCCAGAAGACCCTGAGCCACAGGCCGAAAACATTCCGCTCGATATCCTCTATGAGGACGATCAGCTGATCGTCATCAACAAGCCGGTGGGCATGGTGGTGCACCCGGCACCAGGATCGCCCAATGGCACGCTGGTCAATGCGCTGATCTACCATTGCGGGGAAAGCCTGCAGGGGATTGGCGGGGTCAAACGTCCCGGGATCGTGCATCGGCTCGACCGCGACACTTCGGGGGTGATGGTGGCGGCCAAGACCGAGCGGGCCCACCGGCACCTGTCGGCGCAGTTTGCCGATCATGGCCGCACCGGTCCGCTGCATCGGGCCTATATCGCCTATGTCTGGGGCTCGACCGAGACGGCCAAGGGCAGCATTGATGCGCCGCTGGGACGCGACCAGAACAATCGGTTGAAGCAGACCGTGCGCAAGGATGGTCGCGAGGCGATTACCCATTATCTGGTCGAGGCGCGCTTCGGCGGTGAGGGCTGGGACATCACCCGTATCCAGTGTCAGCTCGAAACTGGCCGGACCCATCAGATCCGCGTGCATATGGCCCATATCGGCCATCCACTGGTGGCTGACAGTGTGTATGCTTCGGGATACGCCACAAAGATCAATCGGTTGCCACCCGAAGTAGCGGCGCCCATTCAGGCGCTGGGCCGGCAGGCGCTGCACGCTGCCGAGTTGGGCTTTGAGCATCCCGTGACCAAGGAAGAGATGTTTTTCGAAGCGCCGCTGCCGCCAGATCTCGAAGCGCTCGACGAGGCGCTGGGCGACTATAACAAGGCGTTTGCGCGTTAGCGTCACCACATGGTGATGGAGCGTTCCGGCCCGCTGTAATGTTATTTGGGCAGTGCACTGGTACGACACGCAACCATTGCCTATTTGTAACGTTTGCCGGGGTTGGCACGTCTTACATTCGCCCAATTGCCAACTATATATACCATTCATCGTAATCTGCCGATGGCTCAGGTTGGGCAGTGGCGGATTTGGAGATTCCGCCCGCGGCATGCGGGGGAACAGGGAAAGGGGTGCATCAATGGCCCAAACAAATTTGCCAGTGCTCTCGGCCGAAGGCGGCCTGAGCCGTTATCTGCAGGACATCCGCAAGTTCCCCATGCTGGAACCGGACGAAGAGTTCATGCTGGCCAAGCGCTACAAGGAACATGAAGATACCGAGGCAGCGCAGAAGCTGATCACCTCGCATCTGCGGCTGGTTGCCAAGATCGCCATGGGCTATCGCGGCTACGGCCTGCCGATTTCGGAAGTGATTTCGGAGGGCAATGTTGGCCTGATGCATGCGGTCAAGCGGTTCGAGCCCGATAAGGGCTTCCGTCTGGCGACCTATGCCATGTGGTGGATCCGCGCGGCGATTCAGGAATATGTCCTGCGCTCCTGGAGCCTGGTCAAAATCGGCACCACGGCCGCCCAGAAGCGGTTGTTCTTCAACCTGCGCAAGGTGAAGGGGCAGATTGCAGCGCTGGACGACAATGGGCTGCATCCCGACCAGATCAAGCAGATCGCCACAACGCTCAAGGTAACCGAGGCCGATGTGGTGTCGATGAATGCGCGGCTGTCGGGCGATGCCTCGCTCAACTCACCGATGCGGGCCGACGAAGGCACGTCGGAATGGCAGGACTGGCTGGTAGATGACACGCCGAGCCAGGAAACCGCGCTGGGCGAAAGCGAAGAATATTCCGAGCGCATGGGCTTGCTGAACAACGCCATGGATGTGCTCAATGAGCGCGAAAAGGCGATCTTCCACGCCCGTCGTCTGCAGGAAAGCCCATCGACGCTGGAAGAGCTGGCGCAGCAATATGACGTCAGCCGCGAGCGGATCCGGCAGATCGAAGTGCGGGCCTTTGAAAAGGTGCAGGAAGCGGTGCGCGAAGCAGCAACCGCCGCCTGAGTGGCGCTGATCGGTATTGAAAAAGGCGGGCCCCGGGCCCGCCTTTTTTTTGCTCAGGGGCTGACGATCATGCGCTGAGCATCGCGCTCCTGGGAATAGGTAGCTGGATCATAAACCGGCTGAGCTTCAAGCTGGGCACGCGTGGTGTTGAGGAAGAGGTAGCGGCTATCGGTGGTGTCGGTGGAAAAGATGAGGCTGTCACCGGCCACCGCCACGGGCTTGGCGCCCAGGCCAAGAAAGCCGCCGACATCGACGATGACGGCGTCGATTCCGCCATCGGGTTGGCGCAGTACATCGCCAATCGTGCCGATCTGCTGATCATCCATGCCATAGACGGCCACGCCGGTCATCTGCTCGTCGGTCAGCTCAACGATATCGGCGGCGGGGCTGACGGCGTCCTGGCGTTCGGGCTGGTCGGTGGTGAGATCGGGATCGACCGCCATAGCATTCGGATTGCCGTCGACCAGTTGGGCTTCTTCCTCGGAATTGGTGAGGGCGGGCGTGCCCGTAACCTCTTCGCTATCGGCCCAGATAAAAGCGGGGGCTGACGAGAGGGCCTCGGCCGTGGTTGGCAATACCCAGCGATAGCTGCCATCGGGACGCTCGGCCCATTCGAGCTGGGCGAAGTCGACAGCGACATCCTTGGCGCCGACGCCGAGAAAGCCGCCGACGCTGATGATGGCGGCGGACAGGCCCAGGCCGGGGGTGACCACAAGGTCGGTGATGGTGCCGATTTCGTCGGCATCATCGGTCGTGGCGGTGAAAACGGTGGCGTTGAGAAGCTTGGTGACCAACGTGTCATTGCCGGTGATGGAATAGCCATCCGACAGCAGCAGCGGCGTGGCGAGGCCGGTGCGGGCGAGTTCGCTGCCGGGCGCGATCACCGGGGCATCCTGGGCAAAACCGGCAGGGACCAGCAAGCTGGCAAACATGGATAGGGTGAGCAGACGGCGCATAAATCAATCCTCCAACAAGACGCAAAAGAAGGGCCGGCGGTGCCGGCCCTTCGGGGTTGATCCGCGAAGGACCTGTTATCGTTGCGCGCGATTACATATCGGTGGCGCGCTGGGTCGGATCGTTCGCGTAAGTGGCTTCGTCGTAGTCGGGCTGGCTTTCAAGCTGCTCGCGGGTGAAGTCGCTGTAGATCACCAGGTCGCCACTCTCATTGGCAGCAAAGTCGAGATTGTCCAGGGTCACGGCCACACGCTTCTGGCCGAGGCCGAGGAAGCCACCGAAGTCGACAACCATGGCATCGATCTCGCCATCGGCGGTCAGCAGGATGTCGCCGACTTCGCCGATGTCTTCGCCATTGGGGCCGACAACGGTCGCGCCGGTCAGGTTTTCGGCCGTGAGGGCCTCATACTCGATTGGTGCGTAGCCTTCACGGGGCAGCGTCGTCGTTGCTGCACCGTCAGTGGCAGAGGCACCGGTGGCATCAGCCGGGGCGACGGCTGGATCGGCTGGGGTCATGCCATCAGCCGGGGCCATGGCATCGGCTGGGGCCATGTTGTCAACCGGCGCCATCGCATCAGCCGGCTCATCTTCCTGCCAGACGAAGTCTGGAGCGGCATTCAGCGCGTCAGCGGAGGTGGGCAGGACCCAGCGCTCGGTGTTGTCGGTAGCGACGGTGAATTCAAGCGACGCGAAATCCACGGCCACTGACTTCTCGCCAATGCCCAGGAAACCGCCAACGCCGATCACCACTGCGGTGATCTGACCGTCATCGCTGAACACCAGATCGGTGACGTTGCCAATTTCCTCGGCGTCATCGCCCGAACTGGAATAGACGGGCTGGTTGATCAGGCGTGTGGCCAGATTGTCGGTGTCGACTGCAGTGTAGCCGGTGGCCATATCGAATGGTGCAGCGCTATGGGTGGCGCCCATGGCATCGGTGGCCGGGGCTTCAGTGCTGGTGGCTGGCGCAGCCGGATCGGTGGCAGGAGTGGCATCCTGGGCAATGGCGCCGGTCGACATCAGGGCAGCAAGGGCCGTAGTGGCCAAAAGGGTGCGGATCATAGTAAGCTCCGTATGTTCATTCTTGTGGTGAACGGGCCGTGCGATGCAAAACTTGCAGGTGGCGCATCGTGCGGCCCATGATGTCACAACAACGCGACGACTCGCCGAGACGTTCCCAATAAAGTCGCCCCGTGGGGTCGCCCTGCCGGGATGCCGGTCAACCGGTCAGTTGGGCGCTGTCGCGATCATAGGTGCGCATGGCCCGGTGCGGCATGCCGCCATCCTGGAATTCAGGGCCGAAGGCGACAAAGCCCAGCCGCTGGTAAAAATCCAGCTTGTCGGACTGTGCTGTCAGATAGAAGCGATCACGCCCAGCGGCGCGGGCGTGGGCCATGGCGGCATGGATCATCGCCTTGGCGATGCCCTGACCGCGAAAGGCCTGGCGCACGGCGACGCGGCCAATTTTGACGTGCTCAGGCCGGTCGAGCAGGCGCAGCGTGCCCACGACTTCCCCGACAGCGATAGCGACAAAATGGGTCGCCGTCAGATCATCGGCATCGTGTTCCTCGGCCTCGGGGACCTTCTGCTCCCAGACAAAGACTTCGCGGCGCAGCGCGAATGCGGCATTGCACAGGGTCGAGAACGGCGGGACGATAAGGATCGAGATGGTCATGGCGCCACGATAGCCGAGCGGGCGCCCTACTGCCTAGTGGTCTGGCCCGTCAGCAACCGTCACGGTGTAGTGCCGGTTGAGGCCCGCAGTGACTTCGGCCCAGGCCGACGCTCTGGTGCGGGCCTGGTGCAGGTCGAAGGCGGCCTGATCGACAAAGGTCTCAGCGACCAGAAAATGTCCGAGCGTGGTTGTGCTCTGGCTCACCTCAAAGGCCAGGCACCCGGGTTCTGCACGGGTGAGGGCGATGTGGGCGGGCAGGGCGGCAACGACCTGAGCAATCCGCTCCGGCGGCACCTCAAGATAGCCTTCAAGCCGAACCCTGCCCACTTCTAGACGCTGCCGACGGTCTTGAGACGAATGCGCGGATGCACTTCATTCTGGCTCATGACCACGGTTTGCGGCCGGAAGCGCTCGATGATGGCGCGGACGTGGGAGCGAATGCCCGGGGAGGTGATGAGGACCGGAATTTCGCCCGTCTGGGCGGCCTTCTCATAGGCTACCTGGACGGCGCCGATAAACTGCTGCAGGCGTGACGGCGCCATGGCCAGATGGCGGCTGTCGCCTTCGCCAACCATGGCTTCGGCGAAGTCGCGCTCCCATTGGGGGCCCAGTGTCAGCAGCGGCAGATTGCCGTCGGGGCCCAGATTGGCGGCGCAGAGCTGGCGCGCCAGGCGGCTGCGGACATGCTCGGCAATGGTCTGCACCGAGCGGCCATTGCCGGCGATTTCGGCAATGCCTTCGAGAATGGTCGAGAGGTCGCGGATGGAGATGCGCTCGTTGAGCAGGGTCTGTAGCACGCGCTGCACACCCGAGACCGTGATCAGGCCGGGCACGATATCCTCGACCAGCTTCTGCTGTTCCTTGGGCAGACCCGACAGCAGGGACTGAACATTGGCGTAGCTGAGCAGGTCGGCCACATTGGTCTTGAGTACTTCGGTCAGATGGGTGGAGATGACCGTCGAGGGATCGATGATGGAGAGCCCACGCAGTTCGGCCTCGTCGCGCAGCGCCGGTTCGATCCAGGTGGCGGGCAGGCCAAAGGTCGGCTCGGTGGTGTGGTGGCCCGGCAGGTCGATCTGGTTGCCATAGGGGTCCATGACCATGAGCTGGCTGGCGAAAATCTCGCCGGCACCGGCTTCGACTTCCTTGATCCGCACCTTGTAGCTGTTGGGCTCGAGCTGCATGTTGTCGAGAATACGCACCGGCGGCATGATGAAGCCAAGCTCGGTCGCCAGTTGGCGGCGCAGTGCCTTGATCTGTTCGGTGAGACGATCGGAGCCGTTCTCGTCTTCCTTGACCAGGCTGAGCAGACCATAGCCGAGTTCAAGCTTGAGCTCATCGATCTTGAGGCTGTCGGTGATGGGCTGTTCGTCAGATTGCCCGTGCGGCCCGCCGGGCAGGGCTGGCGCATTGGCGGCGGCAGCGAGGCTGGCGTCCTCGCGGTGCTCATCCTTGGTGCGGGCCGAACGCCAGGCGACATAGCCGACAAAGCAGGCGATGGAGAGGAACGGAGCGATGGGCATGCCGGGCAGGAAAGCCAGCACGCCCATGACGGCCGCGGACATGCCCAAGGCCCGGGGATAGCCGGTGAACTGGGCCGACAGGGCCTTGTCCGCTGAACCGGTAACGCCGGATTTTGACACGAGGATACCGGCCGCGGTCGAGACGATCAGCGCCGGGATCTGGGAGACAAGACCATCACCGATGGTGAGCAGGGTATAGACATTGCCGGCCTCCTGGATCGTCAGCCCCTCCTGCATCATGCCGATGAAGATGCCGGCAATGACGTTGATGAAGGTGATGATCAAGCCGGCAATGGCGTCGCCGCGCACGAATTTGGAGGCGCCGTCCATATTGCCGAAAAAGGCGCTCTCGCCTTCGAGCTCGGCGCGGCGCTTCTTGGCAGCGTCTTCGTCGATCAGACCGGCACTGAGATCGGCGTCGATGGCCATCTGCTTGCCGGGCATGGCGTCGAGGTTGAAGCGTGCGGCCACTTCGGCGATACGGCCCGAACCCTTGGTGATGACGATGAAATTGACCAGCACCAGGATGGCGAACACCACCACGCCGATGACGAAATTACCCCGCATGACGAAATTGCCGAAGGCTTCGATGACGTGGCCCGCCGCTGCGGTGCCGGTGTGACCATCAGACAGGATCAGGCGGGTGGTGGCCAGGTTCAGACCGAGGCGCAACATGGTGGCGATCAGCAGAACTGTGGGGAAAGACGAGAATTCCAGCGGCTTCTGAATGAACAGCGCCGTCATCAGGATCATCACTGAAAACACGATGGAGATGGCCAGCAACCCATCGAGCAGGAAGGGCGGCATCGGCACGATCAGGATGACGATGAGGCCCATGACGCCGGTCGCCAAGGCGATGTCGCCTGAACGCAGCATGTCCACGACCGATGCGGGGGTCGGGATCTTGAAGGGCGAATGCTGGCGGCCGGTGGGCAGGTCGGTCATGCCGCAATCCTAGATTGTGTCAAACCGCCAACCCTCCCCCGTGCGGGGAGGGTTGGGGAGGAGGATTGGCTGGTCAAATGTTCCAACTACGCCACGCTGCGGCGTTCGCCGGGATCGGGCACGGGCGTGCCTTCATCGGCATATTGGTTGAGCTTATTGCGCAGCGTGCGGATCGAGATGCCCAGGATAGTGGCGGCATGGGTGCGGTTGCCCAAGGTATGATCCAGGGTATCGAGAATCAGATCGCGTTCGACATCGGCCACGGTGCGGCCGACCAGGGCCGCCGACATGGTTTGAGCGGTGTGGGCCAGCTGGGAGGAGAGCGAGCTGGCGGCAGCCACTTCGTTGAGACCCATGCCATCGGGCAGGACAATGGCATCGGAACCGATGACATCGCCTGAAGAGAGCAACACCGCGCGATGCAACGTGTTTTCCAGCTCACGGACATTTCCCGGCCAGGGGGCCTTGAGCAGGGCAGCACGAGCGTCAGGGGAAAGGACGCGCGGTGGCAGGCCATTGGCCTTGGCATATTTGCCGACAAAATGCTCGGACAGCGCAGCGATGTCGCCGGGACGATCGCGCAGGGGCGGGAGCTTGAGATTGACGACGTTGAGACGGAACAGCAGGTCTTCGCGGAAGCTGCCCTCGCGGACGGCCTCGTTGAGATTGCGGTTAGAGGTGGCAAGAATGCGAATGTCGACGGGAACGGGCTTGCTGCCGCCGACGCGGTCAATCAGACGTTCCTGAATGGCGCGCAGCAGCTTGGCCTGCAGGCGCACATCCATCTCGCTGATTTCATCGAGCAGCAGGGTGCCCCCCGAGGCTTCCTCGAACTTGCCGATACGGCGGGCGATGGCGCCGGTAAAGGCACCCTTTTCGTGGCCGAACAGTTCCGATTCCAGCAGCGCTTCGGGAATAGCGGCGCAGTTGATCGAGATGAAGGGCTTGTTGGCGCGCTTGGAGCGGGCGTGAACATATTTGGCCAGGACTTCCTTACCCGTGCCGCTTTCGCCGGTAATCAGGATCGAGGCATCAGAACCGGCGATCTGGTCGGCCATTTTGACGACGCGCTCCATGGCTGGATCGCGGAACAGGAATTCTGAACTGTCGCGGGCCACGGCGGCGATGACGGCGGCGATCAACTCGGCATCGGGCGGCAGGGGGATATATTCCTTGGCGCCGGCGCGGATGGCATTGACCGCTGCAGCGGCATTGGCCTCGACGCCGCAGGCGACCACGGGAATGGCAATGCGCTCGGCTTCAAGCCCGGCAATCAGGCCGGCAATGTCCATGACCACATCGACCAGCAAGAGGTCGGCGCCACGCCCGGCGCGCAGGGCCGCCAGCGCGATCTCGACTGACGGGGCGTGCGCGACTTTGGCGCCGCCATTCATGGCCATCTTGGTGGCGGTGCTGAGCTGGCCTTCGAGGGCCCCGACGATGAGCAAACGCATCTTGAGTTCTCCCTACTGCGGCTTGATGATTTCGGTCATGGTGACACCCAGCTTGGATTCGACCAGCACGATCTCGCCCCGCGCCACCAACCGTTCATTGATAAAGATCTCGACGGCCTCACCAACCTGGCGGTCGAGCTCGATAACCGTGCCGGTGTCGAGCTTGAGCAGATCGGAAACGGCCATCTTGGTGCGCCCCAGCACGACCGAGATCCGCACAGGAACGTCAAACACCGCCTCCAGATCGGCAGCGCTGCGTTCAACATAGGCCTCGGGCGTTTCCTCGCGGACGCTGGCCAGCATCTCTTCGAAGTTGATGGCTTCTTCGGTGTCATTATCAGAATCGCTCAATGGCCACTCTCCTGTGCAACGGGCTTGCCGGACTTGGCGGCGAGATAGGTGGTGATCTTGTTGTCGATATCCTTGGACGTGGCGCCGATATTGCGGACCAGACCGCCATCGACCCATTCCAGCTTGCCATCACTCATCCGCTGATCGGGATCGCCCATGACCACCAGACGGCCGGAAAAGCCGGAGGTCTGCATATGGGCAGTGGCGATGTCACGGATGCCATCGGCAATCTTGGGATGGCAGCGAACCACCAGGTGGGGCACGCTACCAAGACTCTGCATGCATTCGGCAATCAGGGCATCCAGTTCGGCGGTGGGGTAGCGGGCCAGCAGGTGCAGGGCCAGCTTGCGGCCAATCGCAGCGGCAAGTTCGATGGCGTCGTGCTGGGCCTGGTTGATGGCGTCATCCAGCGCTGCCGCCATTTCGGCGCTCTGCGTGGCCAAGGTGCCAGCCGCCGAGGCCAGCGTCTGAGCCGCCTGGCTGACAGCACTGCGTTCGCCAGCAGCCAGACCTTCCGCATAGGCATCCTCGCGCGCTTGGGCAACCAGTTGGGCGACCAGTTCCTCGGGTACGGTGGGCTTGGGCGCAGCAGCGACGGTCTTCTGCCCCATATCCAGATCAAAGGTGAAACGAGCGGGTTGTGCCATTATGCCACCATCTGATCGTCAGCCTTGGTCTTCATGATCATGATCTCACCCTTGGCGGCGAGATCCTTGGCGGTGGAGACCATGCGGCCCTGGGCTTCGTCGACATCCTTGAGGCGAACCGGGCCCATGGCCTCCATATCGTCGCGTAGCAGCCTGCCTGTGCGGGTGGCCATGTTCTCGAAGAAGGTAGCCTTGACGGCGTCGTTGGCGCCCTTGAGCGCCATGGCCAGTTCCTTCTTGTCCATCCGCGCCAGCAGGGTCTGGATCGCCGAGGATTCGAGCTTGGCCAGGTCTTCGAAGGTGAACATCAGCGCCTTGATGCGTTCGGCGTCATCGCGATTATTCTCTTCGAGCGTGGTGATGAAGCGCGCTTCGGTCTGGCGGTCGAAGGAGTTGAAGATCTCGGCCATCTGTTCGTGGCTGTCGCGTCGCTTGGAGTGGTTGAGCGTGGACATGAACTCGGTGCGCAGCGTGGATTCGATCTTTTCGAGGATTTCCTTCTGCACCGGATCAAGGCCAAGCATGCGCTGGACGACGTCCATGGCGAGCTCTTCTGGCAGCACGGCCAGGACCTGCGAGGCATGGTCGGTGGCAATCTTGGAAAGCACCACAGCGATGGTCTGGGGGTATTCATTCTTGAGATAGGCAGCCAGCACGTCGGCCTGCACATTGGAAAGCTTTTCCCACATGTTGCGACCGGCCGGGCCACGGATCTCTTCCATGATGGAATCCACCTTGTCCTGGCTCAGGAAGCTGAGCAGCAGGCGTTCGGTCGTATCGGTATTGCCCGCCAGTGAACCATTGGACGACACGGCGGTGACGAACTCGATCATCAGATCGTCGAGCATTTCCTGGGTGATCGGACCCAGGCGTACCATGGCGCGGCTGAGTTGCTTGATCTCGAGCTCGTCGAGTTCGTCAAAAATGGGCTTGCCGTAGTCAGGGCCGAGCGCCAGCAGCAGCGCTGCCGCTTTTTCGTCGCCCTTAAGGACGCGCGCCTCGGTTGTCTCGCTGACAATGAGCTGGGCGGCTGCCTTGGCAGCCTCGGGGGGTGTTTCGCCGGATTGAGATACGAGGGCCATCGGGGTTACGCCGCGCTACCAAGCCAGTCGCGCACAATCAGCCCGGCCTGTTTGGGGTTCTCTTCGACAAGCTCGCCGACCATTTTAAGGGTCTGGAGCTGGGTTTCGCCCATGGATTTGGCGTTGGAGACCCAGGCGGGGGTCTTGTCCCTGGGTTCTTCAGGGGGCGCGGTGATGATCTGCCCATTGGGGCCGAGTACGCCCTGGTGGCCGACTTCGGCTGCTGGTGGCAGCGACAATGGCTTGATTTCAGGGGTCAGCACCTTCTTGAGCAATGGCCGCATCACGAAGAAGACGAGGGCCAGGGCGATCAGCAGGGTGACAGCCATCTGGGCGCCATTCATCAGATCATCACGGGTGAAGTCGAACAGGCCACCGCTGGCATCCGTACCGGGTGTGGCCAGTTCAGGACGTTCGGCAAACTGCAGGTTGACCACCTCGACGCTGTCGCCGCGGGTTTCCGAGTAGCCCACCGCGGAGCGAACCAGGGTCAGTATCTGGGTGACGTCCTCGGCACTGCGGGGGGTGTAGGTGACATTGCCGGCGCCATCTTCAACATAGGTGCCATCAACCACCACAGCGACCGAGAGGCGCTTGACCTGACCGGCTTCGGTGACGGCGGTCTGGGTGGTTTTGGAGATTTCGTAATTGGTCACTTCCTCGGTGGAGGTGCCCTGCTCGGTGCCGCCGGCACCGCCATTGGCGGAGGCGCCGGGCAGTTCATTGGCCACGGTCACCTGGCCATTGGCGCCAGCGGTGAGATTCTCGGTTTCGCGGATCTGGCTCGAACGAACCACCTGGGATTCGGGGTCGAAGGTCTCCTGGGTCGTGGTGGAGCGATTGAAGTCAATTTCGGCGCTGACTTCAACGCGGGCCCGACCGACCCCGACAATATTGGACAGCATGTCCTCGACACGCGTGCGCAGGCGGTTCTCGTAATTCAGGCGGCGCTCGGCGCTCTGGCCCGACAGGGCGCCCTCGCCCTCGTCGCCGGAGCCCGAAGCGAGCAGATTGCCCTGATCATCGACAACGGCAACATGGGATGGGGTCATGCCTTCGATGGCCGAAGCGACCATGTGCTGGATAGCGCGAATTTCGCTGCTCGACAGTTCGCCCCGGACTGAGAGCACGATGGAGGCACTAGGGTCCTTGCGTTCGCGGCGGAACAGTTCGCGCTCGGGCAGCACGAGATGAACGCGTGCCGACTTGATACGGGTTAGCGAATTGATGGTACGAGCCAGTTCGCCTTCAAGGGCGCGCACATTGTTGATGTTCTGCACGAAGCTGGTGGCGCCCAGCGTGGACTGCTGGTCGAATATCTCGTAGCCGACCTGGCCGCGCTGGGGCAGGCCAGAGCCGGCCAGGGTCATGCGCAGGGTGGTGATCTGGTCGCGTGGCACCAGAATGGTGTCGCCCTCGCCGCGCAATTCATAGGGCACGTTAAGGGTCTGCAACTCGCTGATGATCGAGGAGGAGTCTTCCAGGCTCAGGCCGGTATAGAGCGGCGCCAGGTTCGGCGTCTGGGCACGCATGACAAGGAAGGCAAAAAAGCCCAGCATGAGGACAGCGACAGTCGCCATGGCTGCCAAGCGCGGCAATCCTATGCGGTTCATCAACTGTGTGAAATTATCCAAGCCGGCACTCGATTCAAACGGGACTCATGCCAACGCAACAATGCACGCTGATCGCTGGGCAAAAATTACCTAGCTGGTGGTAAACAGAGGGTTAACGAATTGTTGCATAATGCAATTCTCGGCAGATATTGCCGGGCACAGTGAATGAAGGGTTCTCGAACATGCTCAAAGTCCTCGGGCGGGTAACATCGATCAATGTGCGCAAGGTGCTGTGGGCACTCGATGAATTAAACATCGCCTATGAGCGCGAAGATTGGGGCATGCCGCTGCGCGATCCCAAGGTGCCGGCATTTATGGCGCTCAATCCGAACGCGCAGGTTCCCGTGCTCGTCGAGGACGACTTCGTGCTGTGGGACAGTATCGCCATCATGGGCTACATCAACCAGGCGCATGGCAAGGGCGCGCTGACCCCGGGCAATGTGCGGGAACAGGCGTTGGCGATGCAATGGGTGCAGTGGCAGAGCAACGAGATGGGCAGCCATTGGGGTTACCCGTTGATGTCGATCGCGCGCCGGGCGCCGGGCTTTGATGATCCGCAGAAACTCGCGAACAGTATCGCGGCTTGGACGGGCAAGATGGAAATCATCGAGGCGCATCTGGCCAAGGGCGGTGCGTTTGTCGTCGGAAACCAGTTCTCGCTGGCCGATATCGCCATCACGCTGGGCCTGCACCGCTGGTTTGCCATTCCGTTCGAGCATGCGCCGATGCCCGCCGCAGAGGCCTATTATCAGGCCATGGCGCAACGCCCGGCCGCCATGGCATGGCTGACCACCAACGCGCCATAACAGCAAAGCCCGCCCGGCGAGCCGGGCGGGCTTTGGATATCTGAGCTATGAGCGCGTGCGCTCAGCCTTCGCGATAGTGCTGGATCCAGGTGGTCCGCAATCCAGCCAGGCCATGCTTATCGATAGCCGCTTGCCAATTCAAAAACTCATCGACGCTGAGTGTATAGCGGTCGCAGGCCTCCTCGAGGCTGAGCAAACCGCCGCGCACGGCAGCGACGACTTCGGCTTTGCGGCGAATGACCCACCTCCGCGTATTGGCGGGGGGAAGATCTGCAATCGTGAGCGGACTTCCGTCCGGCCCGATAACGTACTTAACGCGAGGTCGCATCTGTACGGTCATTTTACTCTCTACTCAAACCTGACCATATGTTGAGTAGACTAGGGCAACTGCCTTAAAATTCGACTAAGGCAAAGCTTACAACAGGTTAAGGGCTGTCCTGACTTTTTGGGTATTGGCGGCGCGCGGATTTGACTGGCTCGCGGTCAACAAAACACCCTCAGCTGGTGCCTGAGGGTGTGCGTAGTTTGTCCGGAGCGGGGTGCGCTAAGCGTCCGTCTCGGTTTCGGCTTCGGTATCGGTATCGGTATCGGTATCGGGGTTCGGCACGGCGGTCACGTCAGGAATGCGCACATCGGTCACATCCGTGATGGCGACCCTGCGGCTGCCCACGGTGAGGATCGGTATGTCGCCGGTGAAATCTACAGCCGTGACGACACCGATCGAGGCGGTGCTGATTTTGACGGCCTTGCCATTGGCGTCGGTGCCCTTGATATCGATGGTATAGACGCCGTTCGGTTTGGCACTGCCATCGCCGCCGATACCGTCCCAGCGGAACGTGCCCGGGCCCACATTGAGCGGACCGTTCTGGGTGTAGACGACCTGGCCATTGGCATCCTTGATGGTCACGTTGGCGTTGGTCGCATTGGCGTCGGCGCTATAAGCCCAGAACACGGCGTCATCATCGGTAAGCTCGCCCGTCTTGCCCGATGAGGTTACTTCCTTGCCGATATAGGAGACGGCATCGGACTTGGCGGTATTCTGGCCCGCCAGCATCAGGGTTTCCAGGAAATCATTGGTCTTGAGCTGCTGCTCGACGCCGGAGAACTGCACCAATTGCTGGGTGAACTGGTTGGTGTCGAGCGGATCGAGCGGGTTCTGGTTCTTGAGCTGGGTGGTCAGAATGCTCAGGAAGGTGTCGAAATTGTCAGCAATGCCGGCACGCGCTGATGCCGCCTGTGTTGTGCTGCTGGATCCGGATACGCCACTGACTGCCATGACATCTACTCCTTACGCGATGATGTTGACGCCGCTCGCCGTGAGGCTGCCGCGATACAGGTTGATGATGGGTGGAGCCTCGTCGAGATCGTCGGCTCCGTTTCCGTTCAGGCTGAACTGCTGGCCCTGATCATCCCGGCCCTGCTGCTGGCCGCCGCTGAAGGGGCTCTGCTTGAGCGAGAATTCGAGATTGGTCTTGCTGGAATCGAGCCCGGCCTGCTGCAGTGCCTTTTCCAGCGCCCGCTGGTCGCGTTGCATCAGATCGAGGGTTTCGGACTTTTCCACCACCAGGCGAGCATTGATCTGGCCGGACTTGTCGATGTCGAGACGGACGTCGATCCGGCCCAGTTCGGCCGGATCAAGCCGGAGCTGGAATCTTGTATTGCCATCAGTGACCTGACGCACCAGCTCAAAGGCCAGTTGCGGCAGGTTCAGCTGTTGCTGGCTGGTCTGGTAGCCGGCCTGAATGACGCGCGGCGCGACGGCGTCAACGCGGGCGGCCTGGGGCGCTGTTGCCGTCATCGCCGGCGCCTCGGTACGGGCATCGCTGGGCGTGGCTGGGGCTGCGAGCGGCTTGTTGTCGCGCTTGTTGCTATCGGCTGGCTGGCCATCGGACTTGTCGGCATTGCCGCCGGTTGCCGCGAGCTTGATTGCCGCGTCGCCAGTGTCGCCACTTGTCTTGGAACCGCTGCCGGTCGTGCTGGAATCAGCGCTGGCGGCGGGTTGAGCGGGCGTGCCGATGGCGCCGGTATCGGCCTTGCCGGTCAGAACCGGCTCGGTCAGTTTGAGGGCTGGGGTGGCCAATATTGTTGCATCGGCCGTGCTGGCAAGCTTGGGTGTCGCGTTGAGCAGTTTGGCCAGGGCGGCTTCGAGATCGGCATCAAAGCTGGCGGCTTTGCCGAGACCGAGGGCCGCCAGCTTGTCAGTGCTGAGCGCGTCATTGTTGAGGGCCTGGAGCAGTGCTGCCAGTTTGTCGCCGATCGCCTTGATCTGGGCGGAAAGCTCGGTGCTGGCTGAGGGAGCAGCCTCGCCGCCGAGCAGGGTCTGCGCCAGCGGGACCAGGGCATTGGTCAGTTGTGCGGCCGCATCGGTCTGATCGGCGGCGGTCAGGGCCGCCAGATCAGGTATTGCCGACAGATCGAGGCCGAGCTGTTCGGCCAGGCCATCGAGGGCGGTGTTGATGTCAGCGAGTAATTCGGGATCGAGCGTTTCGCCGGCATCCAACGCCTGCTTGAGGCTGGCCAGGTCGTTGATCAGATCGGTCAGCAGCGCCTTGGTCTCGGCAGTGGTCTGAACGGTCTGGGTGCCGTCCGTGAGTGCAGCGATGGCGTCGGGATCCTCGGCATCGCCCGTGCCCTCGCCTAGACCTTGCAGCAGGTCGACGATCTTGTCCGCGTTCTGCTCGGACTTCTTGCCAGCAGTTGGACCGCTGATGGCCTGACTCGCCCCGCCGAGCAAGGCGGCAAAGGTATCGGTGGTACCGTTGTCGGCTTCCGCTCCATTGGGGTTGCCGAACGGCTTGGAGGCCGGGGCGCCCGTTGGCGGTTTCGAGGTAACGGTGAGATGAGATGCCACGACAGAGGCTCGCAAAAATAGACCAATCCACCCTTAACAATGCAAGTGCCTTGCCAAGTCGGATTTTGCTCAAAAATCCTTGATTTGTCAGATGGTTATAGAAGGTATGTGGACGTGGTCCGGGCAGCAGAACGGGGCGGGACGGCAAATGTTGCCGGGCAATTGTTGCGGGCAGGGGACGAAAGGAGTATCTAGCGGCCACCAAAATTTGGTCCGCTGGCCCTTGAACCCAACCGGATACAGGACAAAAATGAACTCGCTTGATATTGCCAAGCGCCCGGAGGACACGCGCGTTGTTGTCGCGATGTCTGGTGGCGTGGATTCCTCGGTCGTGGCGGGCCTGCTGGCCCAACAGGGTTATGACGTTGTCGGCGTCACGCTGCAGCTCTACGATCATGGTGAGGCCACCCATCGCAAGGGCGCCTGTTGCGCCGGGCAGGATATTCACGATGCGCGCCGGGTGGCGGCAGCGCTCAATATTCCCCATTACGTGCTCGATTATGAAGAGCGCTTCAAGCAGAGCGTGATCGCGCCGTTCGCCAATGCCTATCAGCAGGGCGAAACGCCCGTGCCATGCATCGCCTGCAACCAGTCGGTCAAGTTCGTTGACCTGATGACGGTGGCCCGGGATCTGGGCGCCGACGTGCTGGCGACGGGCCATTATGTGCAGTCACGGCTGGGCGCTGACGGACGCCGGCAGCTATTCCGGCCGGTAGATGGGGAGCGCGACCAGACCTATTTCCTGTTTGCCACCACGCAGGAGCAGCTCGACTACCTGCGCTTCCCGCTGGGCGGCATGAGCAAGGCTGCGGTGCGCGAAATGGCGCGCGAGATGGGGCTGGAAATTGCGGAAAAGCATGACAGCCAGGATATCTGCTTCGTGCCGCAGGGCAAATACGCCGATATCATCCGCAAAATGCATCCCGAGGCGGTGGAAGGTGGCGAGATCGTGCATCTGGATGGCCGCGTCCTGGGCAGCCATGCCGGGATCTTCAATTACACCATTGGTCAGCGCAAGGGACTGGGCATTGCGGCGGCCGAGCCGCTCTATGTGATCAAGCTGGAGCACAAGACACGCCAGGTCATCGTCGGGCCGCGTGAGGCGCTCAAGACCCATACGGTGCGGCTGCGCGATGTGAACTGGCTGGGCGGCACGCCACTGGCTGAACTCAGTGCTGGCAACGGGGCGCCGGTCGAGGTCAAAATCCGTTCCACCACCGGGCCGCAAGCGGCGGTGATCCAGAGCCGGGATGGCGAGGTGTTCGTCACGCTGGTCAGCGGCGAATATGGCGTGTCACCGGGCCAGGCCTGCGTGTTCTATGCCGATGACAGCGCCACCTCGGAAGTCTGGGGTGGCGGGTTTATCGCCGAAGCCGTGCCGCAGGTGTTCGCCGCTGCCTAAGGCAATTACTGGGCTGGCGTCGCGCCGGGAGCGGCTTCTGCTTCAGCCTTGGCTTCGTTGGCAGCTTGTTTGAGCTGCTGATAGGAGCTGAGACCGCCCATGGCAGTGGAGATGGCGATCAGCACCAATACAGCCCCCAGGATGAGCATGATCACACGCCCCTGGTTGAGGGCGAAAGGTCTTTGCTTGGGTTCGTCCATTGGATTGGCCTTCATAAAAAACTGCGGACGCCACCCAAAGGATAGGCGGCGCACCGGCGTCTTACCACTAAGGTGAGACCAAAGGTAAGCACGAGTGTACGCTCCGGTGATGGGACTGACTGCCGCATTGGCCAAGGAGGACGCCAGCGCCGTGACGCGGGCGCTGGTCGTGCGCGCGCAGAATGGTGATGCGGCGGCGTTCAGCACCTTGATTGCAGCCCATTATGAGCTGATCCACCGGGCGGCCTGGAAATGGAGCGGCAATGCCAGTGACGCTGAAGACGTCGCGCAGGATGTCTGCGTCAAGCTGGGCCGGGCGATTGCCGGCTTTGACGGGCGTTCGGCATTTTCGAGCTGGGTGTACCGCATCACCATCAATGCGGTGCGCGACATGCAGCGCCAGTCGATGCGGCAGGCGCGCCATGTCGATGCCTATGCCGAAGTGGCGCCAGCGGACCACCCTGCCGAGCAGGAAGAGGCGGCGACCAGCGCCCAGTTATGGACGGCGGTGCGGCGTCTGCCCGAGAAACAGCGCGATGCAGTGCTGCTGGTTTATGCTGAAGAACTGAGCCACGCGGCGGCGGCCGAGATCATGGGTATTGCCGAGGCCACCGTGTCATTTCATGTGCATCAGGCGCGCAAGACCCTGAGGGAATTGCTATGAGCAATGAGTTTCCAAACGATCCATTCGAACAATTGCGCGACGCCCAGGCGCCAGCGCCGCATGCTGATGCGCGGCAACAGGCGCTGGCAGCCGGCATGGCGGCCTTTGCAGCGCAGCAGAATAAATCGAGTGCACCGACCCAAGGAAGCGGCTGGGGGCAGCGTCTGACTGCCATCATCACTTCCTGGAAAGGGAAAACGATCATGGATCTGCGTATCCCCATTGGTACTGCCGCCATTGCACTGCTGGTGCTGCCGCTTGGCTATCAGCTTTATACGAGCACCTCGATGACGCCCGCCGATTTGGCAGAACAGCCGCCGGCGGTAATTGTTCAGCCGCCAGCTGAACTTGCCGCTACGGAGGGGCAGGTCACGGTGCCGGAGACGGTCCGCAAAAGCGTGGCGCCCATTGCGGGGCGCGACCAGTCGATCGCGGCGCCTGAGCCAGCGCCGCTGCAGACCATGCGGGTGATGACGCCTGCGGCCACGGCCGAAAGTGATGCGCTCGCCATGCCGGCGCCGCAGTCGTCCATGGTGGCGCTACCGAGCCAGCCGAGCGGCGACACCTTCGCCGGATTTGACGAACAGCGGCTGAAGTCCGTGGTGGATGAGCCGGTCTCCACCTTCTCGATCGATGTCGATACCGCGAGCTATTCCTATGTCCGGCGCATGCTGGAGGATGGCTATGTGCCCGAGCCCGACGCGGTGCGTATCGAGGAGTTGCTGAACTATTTCTCATATGACTATCGCGCTGCCGAGAGCGCTGCGGCGCCGTTCAGGCCGAGCCTGGCAGTCTATCCGACGCCGTGGAACGCCAGGACGCAATTGCTGCAGATCGGCATCAAGGGCTATGAGCCCGCTGGCGGCGCGGACAAGGCGAGCAATCTGGTGTTTCTGATCGACAGCTCGGGGTCGATGGACGAGCCCGACAAGCTGCCGCTGCTGAAGCGCGCGTTCGCCCTGCTGGTCGATCAGCTTTCGGCCAATGATACGGTGTCCATTGTGGTGTATGCCGGTTCGGCCGGGGTGGTGCTGGAGCCGACTGTGGCGACGCAAAAGGCAAAAATTCTCGGCGCGCTGGATCAGTTGTCCGCCGGCGGCAGCACGGCGGGGGCGGCGGGCATCGCGCTGGCCTATCGACTGGCCGAGCAGAGCAGGGTCGAGGGTGGCACCAATCGGGTGATCCTGGCCACTGATGGCGATTTCAATGTCGGCATCGACGACCCCGACGCGCTGGAAGACTTCATCAAGAGCAAGCGCGATGGTGGGGTGACCCTTTCGGTGCTGGGCTTTGGCCGGGGCAATCTCGATGATGCAACGATGCAGGCGCTGGCACAGACCGGCAATGGCAATGCCAGTTATATCTCCAGCTTCCGCGAAGCGCAGAAGGTGCTGGTCGAGGAAATCGGGGGTACGCTGGACATGATCGCCAAGGATGTGAAGATCCAGGTCGAGTTCAATCCGGCCGTAGTCAGCGAGTATCGGCTGGTTGGCTACGAGACGCGGGCGCTCAACCGCGAGGATTTCAACAATGACGCGGTGGATGCCGGCGATATCGGCGCGGGCCACACGGTAACAGCGATCTACGAAATCACGCCGGCTGGCTCGGGCGCCGGGCTGATTGATCCGCTGCGCTATGGACAGACGACGGTGGCGCCGGAGGCGGGCGGGGAAATCGCCTTCCTCAAGATGCGCTACAAGCTGCCCGATAGCGATGTGAGCCAGTTGATCGAGCAGCCCGTGACGGCAGACGTGGTCTATGGCGACATTGCCGAAGTGGGCGTGGACCAGAAATTTGCCGCTGCGGTGGCCGCGTTCGGGCAGAAGCTGAAGGGGTCGGATTATGGTTCGGCGATGGGCTGGGATGCGATTGAGGCACTGGCCCGGTCGGGCATGGGCAGCGATGAGAGCGGCTATCGCGCCGAGTTCATCCAACTGGTGAGGACGGCGAGCTTGTTGAAGCCCGATGGGGCCAGGTCTGCTCCCGAAAGCGACGGGGATGGAAAGGTTCCGCAGCCCTTGCTCTGACCTGGCGCTCAACGCGCCAGATTCCCCTCTCCCACAAGGGGAGAGGGGAAGAAAGTGGCCTAAACCAGCGGCTTGAGACCGGCTTCGATGCTGGCCCGCCGCCCTTCCAGGAACGGTGGCAAAGCCAGGCTTTCGCCCAGGGTTTCCAGCGGCTCGTCGGCGGTAAAGCCGGGTACATCGGTGGCAATCTCGAACAGGATGCCATTGGGTTCGCGGAAATACAGCGAGGTGAAGTAGTAGCGCTCCACTTCGCCGCTCGAACGAATGCCGGCCCTGGTCACGCGGTCGATCCATTGCCGTAGACTGTCCTGGTCAGGGGTGCGGAAGGCGACGTGATGCACGCCGCCAGCTCCGGGGCGAGCCGGGCCCATGCCAGGATCAACCACGACATGAAGCTCGGCGCCGGGGCCGCCAGGTCCCATTTCAAAGACATGGGTTTCGGCCGTGTGGCTGGTGGCGGCATAAGAGCGGGTCTTGCGCATGTTCATCACCTGGGTGAGCACCGCCTCGGTCCGATCCAGCCGGGGCACAGCCAGGGAGATGGGACCCAGGCCAATGATCTGGCGTTCGGCGGGCACGGGCGACTTGGCCCAGGGCATTGCCTTGTTGGCCTCGTCAATCACCATGCGGAAGCGCTGGCCCTCGAAATCCTCGAAATCGAGCGAGAGCTGACCATTGCGTTCCTTGATCGCGCTGGTGCCGACATTGCTGGACTGCAAATGGTCTTTCCACCAGTTCAGGCTGTCGCGGCTATCGACGCGCAGGCCAGTGCGGCTGACCGTGTGATTGCCGCGCTGCTCGCGGACCGTGTCGAAATCAAAGAAAGTCAGATCGGCGCCGGGCGAGGCCACGCCATCGCCATAGAACAGGTGATAGGCAGTGGTGTCGTCCTGGTTGACGGTTTTCTTGATCAGCCGCATGCCCAGGGTCTGGGTGTAAAAGGCCAGGTTCTTTTTCGCCTCGGCGGTGACCGCCGTGAGGTGATGGATGCCTCCGAGTTCGAGCGTCATGGGTACTGTCTCCTGTTGGCCGACGCGGGGGGCGTCGTGCCTGTTGGCCTAGATGTAGTGCATCGCGCCAGGATTTGGCAGCAGCGCTATCAGGACAGACTGGTGTCAATATTTGAACAGCGCGCGTGTGATCGCAGAAGCAAGGCGGCAAGCCGCTTGACAGTGGCGGTCGCCAAACCTAAATAGTCGGCAATTGCACCGCGTCCCGATCGGGCGCGCGCAAGGCTTTTGGCGAAGTAGCTCAGTTGGTTAGAGCAGCGGAATCATAATCCGCGTGTCCCCAGTTCAAATCTGGGCTTCGCTACCAATTCAAGACCCTTGGAGACCGAACGGTTTCTGAGGGTTTTTTGGTTTGGGCGTGCTGTGAGACCCGTAAACTGCGGAAAGCTGTGCGCCGCAGCCAGGTCGCTACTGTCCCGATCGGTCGCGCGTTCGATATTCACACCGACCCGGAGGACGTGCACTCTGCTCTCGAGGGAATCTCCCAGCCCCCTGGATCTTCTGGCGATGGGTGAATCGTGAACAATGGAGTGGACCCCAATGCCAAGTATATCAATACAAAAAATTGGTCCAAAGGACGAACAAAGACCAATGTTACAGCGATTTTTGTCGATGACTACTATGACGATCTAAAACAGATAACACCCGACAGGTCTGTACTGACTGCATTGTTTCATAATTCTCTCCTGTTTGACCACTTTTATGGAACTTTCGCGGAGGGCGAGCTTGTCGGCATATTTGCCCTGACTGACTCACGTGAGTGGTTCATGAGGCTGCAACTGGGGCTCTTCCTCAAGCACCTTGGCCCTATAAGCGGGTTTTTCACCTATCTTGCATTGAAGGCAGAATTCCAACGCACCAGCGCCCTCCAGAAGGAAGGTTGCCGGATCGAGGCCGTTGCAGTCTCCAAACATCACAGGGGGCAAGGAATTGCCACGACGATGATGAGATACGCCATGGAACACAATAACTATCTGGAGCTTGATGTTTTGGAACGCAATGCCTCAGCATTCGCACTTTACAACCGGCTGGGTTTTTCTGTGTTTCGAGTGGACGAGAATAAAAAGTCGGCTCATGGCGGCAGCGGGCGCCGGTATTTTATGTCGTACGACAGAGTCTGATGTCTCTCGCCCAACGCGGACGCGGGGCTATGCCGATCTGGCAGCCAAACTTGGGGGTGGGTGCTAGGGACGAAGTGACTGGGCGGTCGCTTCCAGGTGACGCGGCGGGAAATCTATAATTCTCCTATTTGATAGAATTGAGCAAGTTGAAGGGAGGATCGCCCTAACGGCGTGGGAGGGGGTGGTGATTAAGTGAGGTCATCGGCGAACAACAGAAGCCGAAGCAACCTCGAAAGGAAATCACCATGTTTCGCAATATCAGCGTCGTCCCCGTCGCCCTCGTTCTTCTCTCGTCCGTCGCCATCGGCTCGGAAAACGCGTCCGACAATCACGATATCCATGGCCGCTCCATCCCGTCGATCACCGCCGATCTGGCTGAGTATTCTGGTATCGATGTGAACCGGGTCGAAGCCTGGGGCGACAATATCGTTGTTCATACGCAAGACCAGAACGGCGCCAATCGTACGGTCCTCGTGGACAAGAACACCCTGCGCCCCGTTGCAGACGGCTCGAACTCCTGAGCTGTGCAGCGAGACAACAGCCATGTCGTAACATAGCGACAGGGCCATGATTTCGGACGACCTGAGCACCCGCAAGGGACCCAGGTCGTCCGACTAATACAGGAGCCATGGCCTTCGTAGGTTTGAGCTGCGGTCGCACAGCGAGTCGCTGAGTTCTGGCGATCAGCTCACGCGACCGATTTCCTCACGTCACTTCCAGGCTCCAGCGCCCTCGCGATCGCCTTACAGCACTCGCCGAAGCCGGCGTGCAGTATCAAGTATTTGAGTAGTGAGACCGAGGGCCAATTCTGTAGCGGTCCGTGCGCTTGATATTGAGCCGGCCGGTGCGACCAGACGATCGAGGTCCTTTTTGTCCAGGCCCTTTGCCAGCATTTGAGCAGCGCGACGAGCTGCTGCCTGCCTGCCGCCGATCGCGCCAACGTAGAACGACTGTCCCCGCAACAGCTGCATGAGCAGGAGTGCCTCCCGATCGTGGGAATGGAACAGCGTCGCCGAAGCAGTCCAGGGGTCCTCGGAATGGATGCCGTAACTGGACATTGGGAGCACGGGAATGCCAATGGCCTCAGCAGCCAGCAATGTTAGTCTCTCGTCGCTGTGGACGCGGCAAAGGATGCCAAGACCGTCAAGCAGTTTAGCGAGTTGGATCGGTGTGAAACCCTCGCCGAACAGGTTTACCTGGACGGGCGGGAGATAGAGCTTCGTGAAACGGCCATCGCCAATGGCGTCTTGCCTTGCAAACTCAGCAGGGTGTTGCCACGCCAGAACAGCGGTCTCGCCACCAAAGTCGGTAACGAGTTCAAATGGTTGGCGTTTCGAAAGGTGGTCCACTGCGGTGCCTATCACGCCATCAGAGATGAGCGGGTCGAACAACACATCGATTCCGGATCCGCAGGGTAACCGCAAGTCGATATAGCGCGACCCCCTCCCGTATCGCTCGATCCGGCGCCTACCAGTTTGCATGGTCTGGTAAGCGACCAGCGCCAGCTCTCGCTCGAGGCAACCCCCGGTAAGATAGCCGGCGATATCTCCAGCATCCGATACTGCAAGTTGCGACCCGACCGAACGGGGGCCGCTACCTTCCACATTGACCAGAGTGACCAGGCAAATCCTCTTGCCTTGACGCCTCCAGTCCATGATTGCCCGAAGCGGTGAGTAGTCGACATTTCTGGCCACCCCGATGGTGCGATAGGCGTCTGGCAGATCGAAGAGCTCGCTTGAGCTGACCGGCTCGATGTTGGCCAACATTCCTGCGCCCATGCTATTCCGTCCCAACCACCTAAATCTGCGGGAGTTCGGATAGGTATTTTTCAAGGGTCATCGGATACTGACGCACTCGGACACCGGTGGCATTGTAGATCGCGTTTGCTATTGCGGCTGCGACACCTGAAATTCCAAGCTCGCCAACGCCTTTGGCCTTCAGCGGAGAAGTATAGGGGTCCACTTCGTCAAGGAAGACCACCTCCTGATGAGGGATATCCGCGTGAACCGGTACTTCGTAGCTGGCCAGGTCGTGGTTGACGAAAAAGCCGCGATTTTTGTCGACCACCAACTCCTCCATCAAAGCGCCACCGAGACCCATGGTCATGCCGCCAATGACCTGGCTGCGTGCAGTCTTGGGATTGAGGATTCGGCCGGCCGCGCACACCATCAGCATGCTGCGGACGCGCACTTCAGCAGTCGCCGAGTTCACGGCGACCTTCACAAAGTGGGCGCCAAAAGTCTGCTGATCGAAGGTCTGGAACAGATCGCCATATTCCATCAGGTCTTCGGCCGCCAGTTCGCCATTTGCTGCAGCAATTGCCAGTGGCAAGGAGGTCTCGCCATGGCGAACCATTCCGCCCTCGAAGATGGCCTCGCCACCCGGAAAGCCCAAGGTTTCCGCAACCAGTTCGCGCAACTTCACGCAGGCCGCGTAGACTGCGCCCGTCGATGAAGCGCAGCCATACTGACCGCCCGAGCCGGCAGTCGCCGGCAGGTTGCTGTCCCCCAGCGAGACAGCGACCTGATCGATATCCACGCCCATCATCTCCGCCGCCGTCTGGGCCAGGACGGTGTAGGTGCCGGTGCCGATGTCGGTCATGTCGCACTCGACCGTTACGATGCCGTCCGAGGCCAGGCGAACGCGTGCCGCTGAAGGGAAAGCCAAGGCCCCCCGAATAGCTGCCGCTGTTCCCATTCCGATATACCAGCCATCCTCCTGCACCGCCCGCGGCCGCGAGGGGCGATCCTGCCAGCCAAATCGATCGGCACCGAGCCGGAAGCACTCATTGAGCTTGCGTAACGAGAAAGGCCGCTCGGGGTGATCGGGACTGACCTGGGTGTCGTTCACGATACGGAACTCTACCGGATCCATGCCCAGTTTTTCGGCCATCTCATCCATGGCGATCTCGAGGGCCATCATGCCCGCGGCCTCGCAAGGGGCCCGCATGGTGCTGCCCTCGGGGAGGTCCAGCGTTGCCATTCGTGCAAGCGTCATCCGGTTTGCCCCGGCATAAAGGTGGCGTGTCGGCACGATGGCGCTTTCCTGCCAGCCGTTCTCGACATTGCCGAACAGAGCTTCATGGCCGATCGCGGTAATCTTGCCATCAGCATTGGCGCCGAGCTTGATCCGTTGGATGGTGGCCGGCCGATGTGTGGTGTTGTTGATGACCAGAGGCCGCTGCATCGCCACCTTGACGGGGCGACCCACCATGCGGGCGGCGATCGCTGCCAGGCTGATGTCGGCATGGTTGAAGCTCTTGGAGCCGAACCCCCCACCGATGAACGGGGACACCACCCGGATATTTTCCGGCGGTATGCCGGTCACGGCGGCTAGGTCGCCCAGGGCGACTGCGATGCCCTGGGTCGAAGTCCAGCAGATGAGCTGGTCTCCCTCCCACACGGCCGTCGTGGCCTGTGGTTCCATCATCGCGTGACTCTCAGGTGGAGTTGTATACGTCTCGTCCAGTTGAAAGGGCGCAGATGCGAAGGCCCCGTCGAAGTCATTGATCCTCATCTCGGAGGGACCAAGAATATAGTCCGGCGCTATCGGAGCTGTGTCGTATTGGGCCGCGAGGTCGTATCTGCCGGCTTCCTCGCTGTAGGTGATCCTTATATGGCTTGCTGCGTCGCGGGCCTGTTCGAAAGTCTCAGCCACGACGAGTGCAATCGCCTGGTGGTAATGGGTAACCCTGGGACCGGCCAAGGCCGCAGTGCGAGGGATGAAGGGCGCAAATCCCAGGGGGCCCGCATTCTCATAGGTGATGATTTCGAGGGTGCCGGGAGCACGGCGTGCCTCATCAAGGTCGATGCTCTTGATGGTTCCCTTGGCGATGCCCGCTCCAAGTATGAAGCCATAGGCCGCATTCGGCGCGGCCGCATGTTGCTCATAGGCATAGGTCGCGTTGCCGGTTGTCTTGAGTGGGCCGTCGATACGATCATGGGGTTTGCCGATGACCCGAAGTTGATCGATTGGGTTGGTCGTAGCTGGAGTGTCAAAGCGCATTCTTCAACTCCTCGCCTGGGAGAGAATGGAGCCTAGAGTGCGTTCAACAAGCGGGATCTTGTACGCATTCTCGTGGGTTGGAGTGGCGCTAGCCAGCAGAGTGGCGGTGGCCGCTTCTGCACCAAGGGGGAGAGCGGCGTCGGCAGTTTCCAGGCGCCAGGGCTTTGGGGCCACACCGCCCAGGGCAACTTTGCCACTGCCATTGTCGTGGACAATTACTGCGACCGAGACCAGCGCGAAGGCGTAAGAGGCCCGGTCGCGGACCTTGTGGTAAAAATGTTTGCCACCCGATGGCGGTGGAAGCACGACCGCTGTGATCAATTCTCCTGCCGCGAGCGTTGTCTCCACATCAGGTGACGTACCGGGTGCCTTGTAGAGGTCGGCAATGGGGATGGTTCGGCCTGATCCATCCTGACGTTCGATTTCGATGATAGCGTCGAGCAGGCGCAGAGCGACGGCCATGTCGCTGGGTTGGGTAGCAATGCAAGTGTCGCTGGCGCCGATGATGGCGAGACTGCGACTGAACCCGCCAATGGCCGAGCACCCGCTGCCGGGATTGCGTTTGTTGCACGGCTGGTCGGTGTTGTAAAAATAGGGGCAGCGTGTGCGCTGCAACAGATTGCCGGCGGTCGAGGCCTTGTTTCGGATCTGGCCCGAGGCACCCGCGACCACTGCCTTGGTCAGAACCGCATATTCCTTGCGGACACGCTTGTGAGAAGCCAGATCGGTGTTTCGAACCAATGCACCGATACGCAGTCCGCCTTCCGGCGTGTCCTCGATGCGATCGAGGCCAATGCGATTGATGTCTATCAGGTGGGACGGACGCTCAATGCTCAGCTTCATCAGATCGAGAAGGTTGGTGCCACCGGCGATGAATCTGGCGCCTGGGAGTTCGGAAGCGAGCCGTAGTGCCTCCGCTGCGGATGTTGCTCGTTGGTAGCTAAATGGCCTCATGACGTGGCTCCTCCAACGTCCATGATTGCGTCCAGGATGTTGGAATAGGCGCCGCAACGGCAGATATTACCACTCATCCGTTCGCGCACTTCTGTTTCGGTAAAGCCAGGTTGGGCGGCGACGTCGGCCATCACGTGGCTGGGAACGCCGCGCTTGATCTCGTCCATCACAGCGACCGACGAGCAGATCTGCCCCGGCGTGCAGTAACCGCACTGAAAGGCATCGTGCTTGATGAACGCGCTCTGCACCTCGTGCAACTGATCCGGTTCGCCCAGCCCCTCGATTGTCGTGCACTCGTCGCCCTGGTGCATCAGCGCAAGGGACAGGCACGAATTGATCCGCCGGCCGTTGACGATGACCGTGCACGCGCCGCATTGGCCATGATCACAGCCTTTCTTGGTTCCGGTGAGCTTGAGGTTTTCTCGGAGCAAGTCGAGCAAAGTAGTGCGCGGATCGACCTCCACGTCATAGCTGCGCCGATTGATGGAAAGTGAGAGCGGCATCCTGGCTGCAGCGACTTCATCGCCGGTGGCCCCCAAGGAGGGCCTCACGGATGCAATGGCCGCGGTCGCTGCGGTGCCGATGAGGACGGTGCGTCTTGAAACTTTGATGTCGGACGGTTTCATCTGGAGATCCACTTCTCTGGGTCCCAGACGCTACCGCTCAAATCAATCAGCCAGCCATACGCCGGTGTCCGAAAAACGTGCTTGACCGTCCGTCTTTGTCGATGGCCGGCGCTCACCTCGTTGCAACCGGGGCCTTTCGAGGGTAGCGAATTTGGTGACCTTCGATCCCGGTGCCACGGGCAATATAAGCGAAACGGGAGGCAAGCCTCGACGCACACTGGCCCGAGTCCGCAATAGTGAAGCACGAGCAATGTCCGACCTGAGTTCCACGACTGCCATCTTTCTCGCGGCGGGCATGTCCCGGCGCTTCGGGGCGAACAAGCTGCTCACAGGCTTGGCAGGGCAGCCTCTCGCTTTGCACGCTGCAAGAACTTTACGTCGGCTTTCTTGCGCCAAGCATATCGCTGTCTGTCGCGAATCCGACGGCGGGGTTGCACGCCTCCTGGCGACCGAGGGGTACGAGATCGCCGTTAACGCCGTGCCCGAGCGCGGCATTTCCAGTTCCATTCTGACCGGGCTAGCGGCTGCAGGCGACACTTCTGCCATCCTAGTGTGCCTTGCAGACATGCCGTTTGTAACAGAACAGCACCTGCTGAAAGTGGTTGAGGCTCTCGGGCCGGCCGGTATCGTCTCATCTTCCGCTGGGCATGACCTCGTGCGGTGTCCCCCAGCCGCATTCTCGGGTCGCTATTTCTCTGAGTTGCGCTCGCTGGAAGGCGACCTCGGCGCTCGCAAACTCCTCAGCGCTGGCGAGGTGGTGTTTGCCAAGCCTTCTGAACTTGCCGATATTGACGTTCCCAGCGATATCAATCGTTGAGGCTGGCAAGCTTCGCGTCTGGCTCGCAGGCCCATCCAAGCACCTCGCTGCAAGACTGCGCATGGTCGATGTGACCAGCTCAGGCTCAAGATGAAAGCTATCCGATTGCCCGCGCTTTTCTGGGATTGGTCCTCAGACGAGCATAGTGCCCCCCGGCGTCGACCTGCTCCGCAGAGCAAGCGCATCCTGACTCGGCGCGGTACCGAAGTGACGGCGATATTCTCGGCTGAACTGTGAAGCGCTCTCGTAGCCCACTTTGAAGCCGACCCAGGTCACTTCGTTGGGGTGCGTTGCAAGCAGCAGCCTCGCCTCCTGCAATCGAATTTGCTTCTGGAACTGGATCGGGCTCATGGCCGTAACTGCCTGGAAGTTGCGGTAGAACGCGGAGGCGCTCATGCCCACAAACTCAGCCACATCTTCCACCTTGAAGGATCTCGCATGGTGTTCGCGGATCCAGCGAACAGCACGGGAGATATGGCTGAGGTGGCTGTCAGCGAGCCCCAGCTGGCGCACCGCACTGCCTTGCTCTCCGACAATGAGCCACCAGAGGATTTCTCGCTTGATAAGAGGAGCCAAAACCGCGATGTCACTTGGGGAATCCAGCAAACGCAGCAGACGCAATACCGCGTCTGTCATCGCTGCGGGTGCGTTGCTGACCAGCATACTGGAAGGCGGCGGCCCATAGCCGTGCCGGACCCGGTCAGAACCTGCCTGAAGCAGCAGTTCAGCCACCAGCATGGGATCAAGCACGAATCCAAATCCAAGCGCAGGATGATCTGGACTGGCATCCAGAAACTGGCCGGTTACGGGCAGGTCTATCGAGGCGACCAGATACTGCCCCGGGCCATATTCATAGACCCTGTCGCCAAGGGCGATGCGCTTGGTGCCCTGGGCCACAAGCGCCATCACCGTACCCGACATCGATTGTTCGTGCGCCGATATGTCGTGTCGCGCAAGCATGATGCCGGGAATAGGCGTTCCCATGTCCGATCTGGCGTGCCGGTCGATTAGGTGCCGGATCTCCTCAATAGGTATGCCCAATGTTCCACTCCAATCAGTTAGGCAGTCGCAGCAATTGCACGATCTTGAACCACAATACCTCTCACTGAAAGCAGAATTGTGCAAGTGGTCGAGGGCTGGTCGTCTCCGGCGCCTGATCTCACGCGAAATCCGGGTGCGCACCACGCACCCGAATTTGTTGAGTTTACGAGGCGTATGTCAGCCCGCCATGGCCAGTGCGACGGCGTCCGGCCCCGCCGGGAAACGCAATCGATCCGACAGGTCATTGGCGGCAGCCCACACGGCTTCGGCAACATCGCTTTCTTTTGTTGTAAGAGCGGGCTTGGCAAATCCCTCAAAGATCGGCTGGGCAAAAGGCTGGTATGCCGGAGGAATCAGATCGCTGATATCCAGTTCGGTGTTCGCGCCAAAGCGAGTTGTGGGCGCATAGCCGGGCTCGACAAGCTTCACCCGGATATTGAATGCCGCAAGTTCGTGGGCCAGCGAACCGGTGAACCCCTCGATCGCCATCTTGCTTGCGGTGTACGCGGCGGCCAGCGGCATGGGGGCAAGCGTAACGCTTGATGTGACGTTGACCAGAACGCCCGCGTTCTGCTCCCGGAATAGGGGCACAACGGCTTGGGTCATGGCCATGACGCCAAAGGTGTTGGTGTCAAATACCTTGCGGATATAGCTCATGGGAGTTGCTTCGAAAGCGCCGACCACCCCGATCCCCGCATTGTTGACAAGCACGTCAATGCGGCCACTCGATCCCAAGGCTGCATCTATGCTCTTTGGATCGGTAACGTCGAGCGCGACAACACGGAGATGCTCGGAGCGGGGCAGGAGATCTTCACGCGGTGCGCGCATGGTGGCGACGACGTTCCACCCCTGGGCGAGAAAGTGACGGGCGGTTTCAAGTCCGTAACCCGACGAGCAGCCGGTAATCATGACGGTCTTCATGGTGTTTTCCCTTTGAGTTTAGAGCGATCCTTGACCGCCTTGGGGCCACCTAAACACTGCGGCAGCACCGAGCGTTATCAACAAACTCCCGGAAACTTGCATGATCCTACTTTAGTCGGGAAAAGCTGAATGCAGCGGGGCCGTCATCTTGGTACGGACGTGCTGCCAATGGCGGGAAGTGCCCGGTTGGCCGAGTGAAGAGCCGGGAAGAGCGAGTCTCGTTGTCTCTGCCGTGAAAATGGGCGCCATCTGCCATGGGACCGCAAGGCGGATGGGCCTGGAGTCTGGAACCTCTGACTGCCAGAGACTGGCCCGTGAATCAAAGTCACACGCCGGCCCAACTTTCGTGAGAAGTGCGGCTGAGGGTAACGGTGGGGATTCATCCGGGATGTCGAGAGAAGCGGCAATCGAAGATGGTTGGCAAGAGAGCGGTACTCGGTCACATTGAGATGACCTGGGAAGCGGACCTGAAAATGGAATCCTTGTCGTCGCTCGTTTCGATGCTCCGCCCACGTGCCGTACACACCAAGCTGATCACGGGGTCTGGTAGCTGGGGTGCGCGCTATGGGCGCATTGAGACCACCGGATTCGGCCTCGTCCTCGCCGGTGACTGCCATTTGAGCGTGGGAGGACCGCATATCCGACTGCAGAAGGGCGACTTCGTCCTGATGCCACCTTGCCCGGAATTCTCCATCAGCAGCGATCCGAACGCCGAGTGCGTTCCATTCGTCGCTCAGTCAATCGAGGAGGCGCCAGTGCCGCGGCATCACGGCCGTCCGGACACCGATCCGGAGTTCAAACTCCTCGGCGGGTACTTCTGGTTCGATCAGACCAATGCCTCGCTGCTCCCCCATTTGCTTCCGGAACTTCTTTGCGTGCGCAACGCGGATGTTCATTCTCAGCGACTGCTAGCCACGATTGAGCTGCTGGTCGACGAAGCCACGAACCAACGGCCCGGGTGTGACCTGATTGTCAGCCGGCTGGTTGAGATCATGCTGGTCGAGGCGCTGCGCCTCGCCGGCGAGGAGCCAGGCATTCGCCCGCTACCGGGGCTGTTGCAGGGCATGTCTGATCCGCATATTGCCGCGGCGCTCCGCTGTATCCACGCCGACGCCGCAAATCAATGGACAGTGGCTGACCTCGCGCGCCGTGCCGGGCTTTCACGTTCCGTGTTCAGCGACCGCTTTGCACGCAAGGTCGGCATCCCCCCAATGGAGTATGTCCTTCGGTGGCGCATCGCGCTGGCCAAGGACATGCTGCGCCGCGATTTGGTGCCGCTGGAGAAAGTCGCTGTGCGGCTTGGCTACCAGTCGGCCAGCGCATTCAGCACGGCATTCAGTCGCGAAGTCGGCCAGCCGCCCAGCCAATTCGCCCGGGCGGTATCGCGGGAGGCAGTTTCACCGCCAACAAGGATTTGCCGCTGACCATCGAGCCGGGTGCGCTAGTGACGTTGCAGGAGCCCTCAGGCGTCGGCCTCAAGACGCAGGACTATCTCAACCGCTGCGATCAACAGCCGATCGAGGACAAGGCAATCCGCGGGACGTGGTGTTTGCCGTTCTTGAGATCGAGGAATTGATGCGTGCAGAGCAAAGGCGACAGTTTGCCAAGCACGCGTGGCGACAGCCAGGGAGAGAATGTTGCGCTCTCCGGCCGGATTTGGCGACGGCGCCTGACGACGCGGGTCATAACGCCTTGTTAACCTCAAGCGGTGACACTTCGTGCACCATGACCCAGCCATATGCACTGAATCAATATGAACGCGCCGCCTTGCTGACCCTGTCACAGCAGGAGCAGGTCCCCGCCCATGACGATGGCAATCGCGGTTTCAGCAAGGTGCATCTCGATGCCTTGCTCCGGCTGGCCCTTGCCACCAAGGTGCCGTCCAGAACCGACCAAAGGCGCGATGACTTCCGGATCAGCGATGACGGATGGCGATGCATCTATGGCCTGACGAAAGCGCAGATCGACAGCCAGTCAGACCGCAAGCCGGTGCCCTTTCGGGTGTGGCAATGGCCACTGCCTGCGGCCCTCAAAAAGGCTGCTTAGCCACACCGCCTACTTTGTGGCCGCACAAAAATAAAAGCCCGGACACCCCATTAGGGCATCCGGGCTTTCTGACGCTCAATCGACTGCACTGCGCGCGCCGCTTACAGGGGGAAGCGGCGCTGCGGCAGGTTTAGCGCTTGCCGATCGAACGGAATGCGTCGACATCGATACCAAGGTTCTTGAGGTGCCTGGCGTGGGGAGTACGCCCGCTCTCGACCGCGTTCGAAACAGCAGCAGCGCTGCCAAATACTTCGACGAAGGTACCAAGTGTCGCAAAAATGGACTTGCGTGGGGTGCTCATTTTCCAGTTCCTCAAAAGACCAGACCGAATTGCCGGGTCGCTTTCATGATTAGGTAAATGGGCCCGCAGCGATGGTTGTACTAGGGCCGATTGCACAGGCCAGCCATGCGCTGCCTGCAGTTGGCATGTCACTGACTGCCAGTTGGCGTTGACCTCTGGCGTACTAAGTCGCCTGCTGGCTGCATCGGGATGTGTGAAGCTGAAGGATCGATCTGGTATGGTAGGGGCGGTCGGTGCATGGTGCCGATCATGTGAATTGTGGGGTATGCAATGCCGTTTCCTGATCTGATCCAACCTGAACTTGGCGCCTATACCAGCGGGGTGCCGACGCCCGAGGATTTTTCGACATTCTGGCAGAGCACGCTGGCCGACGCGCGGGCGATCGGCGGCGCGGTGAGTATGGTGCCGGTGGCGACAACGCTAAAGGCTGTCGAGGCTTTTGATGTGACATTTCCCGGCTTTGGCGGGCATCCTATCAGGGGCTGGCTGGTGCTGCCGACCCAGCGCAGCGGAAAACTGCCGCTGGTGGTGCACTATCTGGGCTATGGCGGCGGGCGGGGATTTCCGCACGAGCAATTGCACTGGGCGGCCTCGGGCTACGCCTATTTCCGCATGGATTCGCGCGGGCAGGGCAGTGGCTGGAGCATGGGTGAGACGGCCGATCCGGTCGGATCGACCGCTTCCGGCCCGGGCGTGATGACCAAGGGCGTGCTGGACAAGAACGACTACTACTATCGGCGGCTGTTCACCGATGGCGTGCGGGCAATCGATGCGCTGGTGGCGCAGGATTTTGTTGATGCCGAGCGTATCGCGGTGTGCGGCGGCAGCCAGGGTGGCGGCATTGCATTGGCGGTGGCCGGGATTGATGGCCGGGTCAAGGCGGTGATGCCCGACGTGCCGTTCCTGTGCGATTATCCGCGGGCGGTGGCCAAGGCGCTGCGCGACCCCTATGGCGAGATCGTGCGCTTTCTGGCCCAGCATCGCGACAAGAAAAACCAGGTGTTTGAGACGCTACGCTATTTTGACGGCGTGTGCTTTGCGCGGCAGGCCAGGGCTGCAGCGCTGTTCTCCGTGGCGCTGATGGACGAGACCTGCCCGCCCTCAACCGTCTACGGCGCATTCAATGCCTATGCCGGGTCGGACAAGACCATAGTGGAATATGAGTTCAACAATCATGAGGGCGGCGGGCCATTTCAGGACCGGGCGCAAATGAACTGGCTGAGCCAGCGTTTTCATCCTTGAGGGTAGCGACAAGAGCGAGATTGCCGGGAACCCGGAGCGATCTGGCACGTTCTCCGGCCAGCGTCGTAACCCCTGCATGGAGACAAGCACATGGCTACCGAAAAGACTCTCAATGACCTGTTTCTTGATACGCTCAAGGACATCTACTATGCCGAACGCCAGATCGTGAAGACCTTGCCGAAAATGGCCAAGGCCGCCAGCTCTCCCGAGCTCAAGGCAGGCTTCGAGAAGCATCTCGAAGAGACCCATGGCCAGGTTGAACGCCTCGAGCAGATCTTCGAAATGCTGGGCAAGGCGCCGCGCGGCAAGACCTGTGATGCCATTTTGGGCATCATCGATGAAGGCAAGGAGATCATGGAAGAGTACAAGGGCACCGTGGCGCTGGATGCCGGTCTGGTGTCGGCTGCCCAGGCGGTGGAACACTATGAGATTGCCCGCTATGGCACGCTCAAGACCTGGGCCGGCCAGTTGGGCATGGCGGACGCCGTCAAGTTGCTCGATGCTACGCTCCAGGAAGAAATGGCCACCGACAAGACGCTGAGCCAGTTGGCCACCAGCGACGTCAATCAGAAGGCAGCCTAACCGCATTGGGCGTGGGCCCCTTGGTTCGCGCCCAGTCTGGCACTGGCGAGACAATGCACGAGAACGCCGAACTGGCCGAGGCAATCCGGCGAACGGCATATTTTCTGTGGCAGCAGGAGGGCCAGCCGCATGGTCGCGCCCTCGATCATTGGCTGCGCGCCCAGCATATGCACCAGCGCCAAATGGCCTATGACCGCTGGCTGGCGGAAGGCACCCCTGTCGACCGCGCCGAGGCGCACTGGAATGCCGCGGCCGGGCGGATCGATGAGAGTTGAAAACGGGCCCAGATGGGCCCGTTTTTTGCGCACCTTGCGGCTATGAGCCCTGCGCGCTTGGCGAGAAGGCGGCCTGGCGATCAGTCCTTGGCGCGCTCGACATAGGAGTTATCTTCGGTGTTGATAACAATTCGGATGCCGGGGCCGATATGGGGCGGGACCATGCATTTCAGACCATTGGTGAGCAGAGCTGGCTTGTAGGACGAGGACGCCGTCTGGCCCTTGACCACCGGCTCGGTCTCGGCGATCTCGACGGTCATGCGCTGGGGCAGTTCCATTGACAGGGCGTTGCCTTCAAAGGTCTTGAGATGCACCTTCATGCCGTCGGTGAGATAGGCGGCCTGATCGCCGATCACGTCATCGCGGACGGTGATCTGCTCGAAGCTGACCGGCTCCATGAAGTGATGGCCTTCGCCATCGGAATACAGATAATCGTATTCGCGGTCATCGACATCGGCCTTCTCGACCATTTCGACGGTGCGCCAGCGGCCGACGACCTTCACGCCATCGGAAATGCGGCGCATGTTGACGTTGGTGATGGAGTTGCCCTTGCCGGGGTGGACGTTCTCTGCCGTCAGGACGACATGCAATGCGCCGTCCTGTTCGACGACATTGCCCTTGCGCAGCGAAGAGGCGATGACCTTGACCATTATTCTTCCTTGTTCGTAACGGAGGCGCGTCGTAGAGGCAGAGCCGTCCGCGCGCGGAAATGTACTTTCGTGCGCCAACTATCCTATCTTGGCGCAAATCTCCAGCCTTGCCGTCATAAAGGTCCCATGAGCTCACCCCACCCCCTGTCAGCCTCGCCCTGGTGGACCCCGTCGGTACATGCGGATCGGCGGCCGATCCTTGTGGCGCGCAACCGGATCGAGGCGGCGGTGCGGGGCTATCTGGCGGCCGAGGCGTTTTTGCTGGTAGATCCGCCGGGGCTGCAGCGCTCGCCGGGCAATGAGGCCCATCTGCATGCATTCGGCACCCAGATGATCGGCAATGACGGTGTGGGGCAGACAATGTATCTGCACACCTCGCCGGAATTCAGCATGAAAAAGCTCCTGGCGGCGGGTGAGACGCGGATTGCCAGCCTGGGCCATGTGTGGCGCAATCGCGAGCGCAGCGCGCTGCACCACCCTGAATTTACCCTGCTGGAATGGTACCGGGCCGGGGATAGCTATGAGGCGATCATCGCCGATTGCGTGGCCCTGTTGCGGCTGGCGGCGGTGACCACCGGGGTCAAGGCACTGATCTACAAGAAGCGGCGCTGTGACCCTTTCGCGCAACCGGAACGGTTGAGCGTGGTGGAGGCCTTTGCGCGCTATGCGGGGATTGATCTGTTCGCCAGCATGGATGGCGAGGGGGTAACGGATGGCAAGGAGCTGGCGCGGCAGATGGCGGCGCTGGGTATGGCGGTGCCGGCGGATACCAGTTGGAGCTATCTGTTCAGCCTGATTCTGACCGAGAAAGTGGAGCCGCACCTGGGCATGGGGGCGATCACCGTGCTTGACCGCTATCCGGCCGCCGAGGCGGCACTGGCGCGGCGGGCGCCCGATGACCGGCGCGTCAGCGAGCGGTTCGAGCTCTATGCCTGCGGCGTGGAACTGGCCAACGGGTTTGGCGAATTGACCGATGCCGATGAGCAGCGCCGAAGGTTTGTCGCCGAGATGGATGAAAAACAACGGATCTATGGCGAGCGCTATCCGATTGACGAGGATTTTCTGAGGGCGCTGGCATTGATGCCGCAAGCCAGTGGCGTGGCGCTGGGCTTTGACCGGCTGGTGATGCTGGCGACGGCGGCGCCCAGGATCGAGGCGGTGCTGTGGGCGCCGGTGGCGGAATGACGGCTCGGCGCGCGATCAGATCTTCCCTCAGGGGAGAGGTGCCGCTCCGTGGGGAGGCCAAAAGGTGCACATAAGGACCGTAGAAGGGCTGGTGGCGGCTGGGCTGGTGGATGACGATGCCGCGCTCGATGCGGTGGCGGCGAAGTACGTCATCGGGATCACGCCGGCGGTACTGGCGCTGATCGATGCCAATGACCCCAATGATCCGATGGCGCGGCAGTTCGTGCCGACGCCAGCCGAACTGGAGACGACGCTGGAGGAGCGTGCTGACCCGATCGGCGATCTCAGCCATTCTCCGGTGGAGGGGATTGTGCATCGCTATCCCGACCGGGTGCTGCTCAAGGCGGTGCACGTGTGTCCGGTCTACTGCCGGTTCTGCTTCCGTCGCGAAATGGTGGGGCCGCAGGGGCTGGGCACGCTGACACCGGCACAACTGGATGCAGCGGTGGACTATATCGCCAGCCATGACGATATCTGGGAAGTGATCCTGACCGGCGGCGATCCGCTGGTGCTCTCGCCGCGGCGCTTGGCCGAGATGATGGCGCGGCTGGCCGGGATCGCCCATGTCAGGATCGTGCGCTTTCATACGCGGGTGCCCGTGGTGGAGCCAGAGCGGGTCGATGCGGCGATGATTGGGGCGCTCAAGGCCAGCGGCAAGACCACCTATCTGGCCGTGCATGCCAATCACCCGCGCGAATTTACCCCGGCAGCGCGGGCGGCGATGGCGCGCATTGCCGATGCCGGCATCGCGTTGGTCAGCCAATCGGTGCTGCTGGCCGGGGTCAATGACGACGTCGAGACGCTGGCGGCACTGATGCAGGGTTTTGTCGAGAACCGGGTGCAGCCCTATTATCTGCATCACCCAGATCTGGCGCCGGGGACCAGCCATTTCCGGGTCAGCATTGCCAAGGGGCAGGCGCTGGTCAGCGCGTTGCGCGGGCGGATTTCGGGCCTGTGCCAGCCGGTCTATGTCCTCGATATTCCGGGTGGGCATGGCAAGGCCGATATTGGTGCTGCGACAATCGTCGGAGACGAAGGGCACTACAGCGTGCGCGACTGGCAGGGTCAGACCCATCGCTATCCGCCCGAGGCGGACGACACGGTGTGAACTGCGGCTGGTTCGCGATCGGTTGACCCGAGCCCGAATGCCGCCATGACGTGGTGGATAGTTTAGCCGGCTTGAGGGAGACAGGCATGGAAGCACAGGTCACACGCTTTGCGGCAGAAGTGCTGGAAGGCAAGGTCGCAGCGGCATTGCGGGCGGCAGGGGCGAGCGAATCTTCGCTGGCGGCAGCCACCAGGGCCATGATGCATGCCTCGATGCTGGGCGTGGACAGCCATGGTGTGCGGCTGACCGAGCACTACTGCAACATGCTGGCGGGCGGGCGGCTGAACAAGGACCCGCAATTGGTGGTCGAGCAGCGCGGCTCTGGCAGCGCCATGGTGCATGGCGATGACGGGCTGGGCCATTATGCAGCCTACAAGGCGGTCGAGGTGGGGATCGCGCTGGCGCGGGAGGCCGGGGTGGGAGCGGTGGGAATCGATCATTCCTCCCATCTGGGGGCGGCAGGCGCCTATGCGCTGGCCGGAGCCGAGCAGGGTTTTGTGACCTTTGCCACTACCAATACCGATTCCATGGTGACGCTGTTTGACGGCGCGGCGCGGTTTCATGGCACCAATCCGCTGGCCTTTGCGGCGCCGGTGCCGGATAGCCAGCCCTGGCTGCTGGACATGGCGACCTCCTCGATCCCGATGAACCGGGTGCTGCTGCATCGCTCGCTGGGACTGGAATTGCCCGAAGGGGTGGCGGCGAACCAGCAGGGACTGCCGACCAGCGACCCGGAGTTTGCCGATATGCTGCTGCCGCTGGGCGGGGCGGATTATGGTTACAAGGGCGCCGGGCTGGCCGGGGTGGCAACGTTGTTTTCCGCCCTGCTGACCGGCACTACGCTGGATAGCGATTTCATCCCGATGTATGGCGGCGATGACAGGTCGACACCGCGCAATATGGGGCATTTCGTGCTGGTGGTTGACCCCGACAAGTTCGTCGGGCGTGAGATATTCGGCATGATGATAACGCGCTATCTGGCCAATCTGCGCGCCGCCCAGGTGCGTCCGGGTGGCGAGCGGGTGATGGCGCCGGGCGACCGGGAATGGGCCATCTTGGCGCAGCGGCAGGCCGAGGGCGTGCCGGCGGATCCCGATACAGCGCGGTTTCTGGGATTGTAGCGGCCTATGCGCCCGACCACGTGGTTTCCCTTGCACAACAAAAACCACGCGGTGGCAGATATGGGCAGAATCAGATGTCGCGGCTCCGGCTGCGTTTCAGATCAGTCTTCGCGATAGATGTCGAAGGGACCGAAGGCCTGGGTGGTGGCCATGACCTGCAGGCGGTTGACGTTGACATGGGCCGGCAGCGTGGTGCTCCAGAAGATGGTTTCGGCAATGTCTTCGGCGTTCATGGCCTTGGTGCCGGCATAGGGCTTGGCGGCCTTGTCTTCATCACCCTTGAAGCGGACCAGCGAGAACTCGGTTTCGGTGAGGCCCGGCTCGATATTGGTGACGCGCACATTCTTGCCCTGCAGGTCTGAACGCAGATTGAGGGCGAACTGCTTCACGAAGGCCTTGCTGGCGCCATAGACCGAACCACCGGGATAGGGATAATCGCCGGCGACCGACCCCAGCGTCACGATGTGACCGCCGCCGCGCTTGATCATGCCGGGCAGCAGGGCGCGCACGGTATAGGTCAAGCCGGTGATATTGGTGGCAATCATGGTCTCCCAGTCAGTGATGTCGGCCTCGGCGGCCGGCTGCAGGCCGAGTGCCAGACCGGCATTGGCCAGCACGATATTGACGCCGGCAAAGGGCGGCGGCAGGTCGGCAATGGCGGCCTCGATGGCCGCGCGATCCTGCACGTCGAGCGCGATGATGTGGCAGTTCTCGGCGCCCAGATCGATCTGCAGATCGACCAGACGATCCCAGCGGCGGCCAGTGGCGATCACCTTGCCACCGGCGGCGGCATAGCGCCGCGCGGCAGCTTCGCCAAAGCCGGAAGTGGCCCCGGTGATGAAAACGACGAAGCGGCTGGCATCAAGCAGCTGGTACATGGCTATGTCCTGGGAATAAACGATCGTGCCGCAGGTTGGACCGCCGAGACGGGCGTCGTCAACAGGGGGGCTGGCCGCTCTCGGCGCTGAAGGGCGGGTGGCGCCGCTGAGGCGAGAATAGCGGGCGCTGGGGAGGCCACATTGATCACGATTTGGATCAAATGCAGCCAGAGCTTGTGCGCCGGGCGGCAGACGTTAAAATGGCCGGGAAAACGCGGGCAGGTGGACGGGTCGGAACGGGCAGGGATTGCTTAACGCAATCTTGTGATCGCTGTGACATTCTGGACTTCTGCCTTTCTGGTTGTAGCGTAATTGGCGGGATGAGTTCACTGCGTAGAGCGCGTCGAGTATTGAGTTTTTGCGCCATGTGCGTGGCAGCCAGCGCATTGGGCATGGCTGGTGCGCCCGTTGCTGCGTTTGAAATTTTTGGCCTCAAGCTGTTTGAAGACCCCAATGCGGTGGATGCGACAGCAGTGATTGCCGACCCGCAGCCCTATAGCGTGGTGGTGGCGGTGAATGGGGATGGGGCGCTGGACGATGTGGTGCGCAATGCCTCCGCGCTGGTGGCCGATGCCGATCAGCCGGCGTCAGGCGCGGCGGGGCTGCTGGCCAAGGCGCGCGGCGATTATCGCCGTATTGTCGCCGCTCTCTATGGCGAAGGCTATTATGGCGGTGTGGTGAGCATTCGCGTCGGCGGGCAGGAAGCGGCCAAGCTGGCGCCGGATGTCGATCTGCCCGATCCGGTGGATGTGGTGCTCAGCGTCGAGCCCGGTCCGCTGTTCCGCTTCAGCAGCGTCACTATCGCCAATTCGGCACCCCTCACCAGTGATCCTGATGACTTTGTGCCGCCGCCGGAAAGCCGCGGGCTGAACCGCGGCGAAATTGCCAGATCGGGCGCCATCATCAAGGCTGAAGCGCTGGCGCTGGAGGCCTGGCGGCAGCAGGGTTTTGCCAAGGCGGTGATCGCCAGCCGCGATGTGGTGGCTGATCATGCCAATTCAACGGTGGAAGTGACCATCACGGTCAATCCCGGCCGGCAGGCGGCGTTTGGCGCGGTAACGGTCAGCGGCACCGAGCGGATGGATCCCGAGTTCGTGCGGCGCCAGACGGGATTGGTGGTCGGCGAGGAATATGATCCCGATGCCGTGACGCGGGCGCAGAAGCGGCTGGACCGGCTCGAAGTGTTTCGGGCTGCCCGGCTGGAAGCGGCTGAATCGATCGGCAGTGACGGGCTGTTGCCCTATGGCCTGATCGTGCAGGAACTGCCGGGCGCGCGCTTTGGCGTGGGCGCCAATTATTCGAGCCTTGACGGGCTGGGCGTGGAGGCGTTCCACCTGTGGCGCAATCTGTTCGGCCAGGCCGAGCGGCTGCGGCTCGATGCAAGGGTGGCCAGCATTGCCTATCCGGTCGACACGGCGCAGTTCGACTATTTCTTTGGTGGCACCTTCACCAAGCCCGGCATCATTACGCCCGACACAGATCTGGTGGCGGCGATATCGGCCGAACGGACAATTTACCCGACCTATACCGAGACCTCGGCGAATGGCAAAGTCGGGCTGACCCACATTTATTCCGACGAGATAACCTTCGAGGGC
Organism: Devosia sp.; assembly: GCF_030689745.1. GTDB lineage: Bacteria > Pseudomonadota > Alphaproteobacteria > Rhizobiales > Devosiaceae > Devosia > Devosia alba. The sequence goes on along the minus strand of NZ_JAUYGL010000212.1, from coordinate 5,501 downwards.
GGCGCCACGCTGCAGCGCAGTTGGTTTGAGGATGCGTTCGGGTCGCGCGATTTTACCACGGCCGGTCTCTATACGGGGGCGACACTGGATTTCCGCGATGATGCGGTCGACGCCACCAGTGGCTGGTACGCCAAAGCCAGTCTTGAGCCCTTCTACGAGTTCAAATTTGCCAATCCCGGCGCCAGGGTCACCCTTGAGGGGCGGACCTATTTTGGCTTTGGCGAGGACGAGCCATTCGTGCTGGCGGGCCGCATCAAAGCCGGGGCGGTGGTCGGACCGAGCCTGGCGGAAATTTCGCCCGACAAGCTGTTCTTTGCCGGGGGCGGCGGCTCGGTGCGCGGCTATGGCTACAAATCGATCGGTGTTGATGATGGTGCGGGCAAGGTGACCGGAGGGCGCTATCTGCTGGAAGCCTCGCTGGAGGCGCGCGCCAAGGTGACAGAGACCATTGGCGTGGTCGGTTTCATCGATGGCGGCTATGTGGCGGCAGATGTGTTTCCCGGGCTTGATGAATTGCGGATCGGTGCGGGCGCGGGTCTGCGCTATTATACCAGTCTGGGACCATTGCGGCTCGATGTGGCGGTTCCTCTCAACAAGAAGCCGGGCGACGCCAATTATGCCGTCTATGTCGGCATCGGGCAGGCGTTCTGATGCGGCGCTTACTTGTCATACTGCTGTTGCTGGTCGGGCTCGGCGTGCCCGCCACCCTGCTGGCGCAGGACGTGCTGAGCATGAGCGAGGAACAGCAGAAGGACTGGTTGACCAGCTTTGTGCAGGATCAGCTGTCGACGCCCGAGCGGCAGATCCGGCTCTCCAATATTGATGGGGCGCTGGGCTCGGATGTGTCGGTGCGCGAGATCACCATTTCGGATGCCGAGGGGGTCTGGCTGCGGGTCAACAATGCGCAGTTGAACTGGAACCAGGGAGCACTGTTCCTGGGTCGGCTGGAAGTGCGCACACTGAGTGCCGACAGCATCGAGTATATCCGCAATGCAGTGCCCAATGACGATTTGGACCTGCCGCCAGCGGAAGCAGGCAGTTTTACGGTGCCGGAGTTTCCGGTCGCGATCCAGCTCGATCAGTTGAGTGTGCCCAAGGTCAGCTTTGGCGAAGGCGTATTTGGTCTGGGCTCGGAAGTGTCGGTGGACGGGGCGTTCAGTCTTGATGGCGGCAATCTGAACACCAATCTGGATATTGTCCGGCTCGATGGGCCGGGCGGCACCCTCAATCTCGATCTGGCCTATACAAGGGGCGATAACAGTATCGATCTGGGTCTGGCGCTGGTGGAGCCCGCCGATGGCGTGCTCGCCAATCTGCTCAATATCGAGAACCGTCCCGCGGTAACGCTGACACTGGCGGGCACGGGTCCGGTGAGCGATCTGCGCACCACGCTGGAATTGCAGGCCAATGGCCAGACCGCGCTGGGCGGCGTGGCCACGGTGCGCCAGCAGGCCGATGGCTTCGCCATTGACGCCGATCTGCGCGGACCGCTGTCGACGCTGATGGCGGAGGCCTATCGCCCATTCTTTGGCCCGGAAACGGCACTGACCGCCCGGGCTCTGGTGCGCCAGGCGGGTGGCCTGTCGATCAGCGGACTCAAGCTGAGCGGCGGACAATTGCAGCTCGAAGCGGCGGCCGAGACGACAGCGGATAATTTCCTGCGCCAGTTGAGCCTGAATGCCATGGTGAGCGATCCGGCCGGTGGGACCGTGACGTTGCCGGTGCCGGGGGCCTCAACGCGGGTCAATGCGGGCCAGTTGATGGTGGATTTTGGCGGCGCTGTGGGCGGCGCGGCGCCGCAGAACTGGCGCGCCAATCTCAATGTCAGCGGCTTTGCGCAGCCGGGGCTGAGTGCCGATGCGCTGGTGCTGACCGTGGATGGGGTGGCGACGGCACTGGATGATCCGGCCAGCCGCATGGTGACCTTCAATGGCGATGGCGCGTTGAGCGGCATCTCGGCTGATCCGGGGATCGAAGCGGCGCTGGGCGATGAAATAGGGGTCGGCATCGCCGGGGTATATAAGGCCGGGCAGCCGGTACAGCTGGCGCAATTGCGCGTGGTTGGCGCGGCGCTGACGGCGGCCTTGTCCGGGCAACTGGATGGGCTGGATTTCACTGGCGACATCGGGCTGGATACCTCCAGCATCGCGCCGTTCTCCGGACTGGCCGGGCGTAGCCTGTCGGGTGGGCTGGCGCTAAAGGCCAATGGCAGCATCAAGCCACTGACCGGCGGGTTTGACCTGACGCTGGACGGTACCGGGCGCGATCTGCGGATCGACGACGAAATTGCCGATGGGCTCCTGGCAGGCGAGGTCAAACTGTCGGGACGGGTAGCACGTGACACGACCGGGCTGACGGCGGACCAGTTCGCCATTGCCAATACGCAGATGCAGTTGCTGGCGGACGGCACCTATTCCAGCACGCTGGCCGATTTTGCCTTCGATCTCGACCTCAGTGATTTGGCCCTGCTGTCTGACCAGGCCAGCGGCCCGCTCAGGGTGGTAGGCACGGCCAAGGGTGCGGACGACGTGATCGGGCTGGACTTGCAGGCCAGTGTGGCCAGTGGCCAGCTGGTGGATCGCCCATTGCGCAACGGCACGCTGGGTTTTGCCGGGCAATATGCCGGCGACCAGTTGAGCGGCAAGATTGCCGGCGCGGCAGAACTGGACGGCCATCGCACCACGCTGGCGGCCGATGTCGCTGTGACGCCATCCGAACAGGCGCTGGACAATATTGATTTTCAGGCTGCCGGGACGCGGATCAGTGGCGGGCTGACCCGGACCATGCTGACCGGGCTGATCAATGGCGGGCTGAGCGTGGTGTCGCCGGATGTGTCGGTGGCGGCCGCGCTGGCCCTGCTCGATGCTTCGGGCGCGATCAATGCCGAGGTCAAACTGACCCCGGTCGATGCCAAACAGAGTGCCAGCCTGCGCAGCGATGTGCGGGCGCTGAGTGTGAATGATATCAGGATCGGCGCGGCCGATATCAGCGCCAGCGTGGCCGATCTGTTCGGCGTGCCGGCAATCAACGGAACGATCAACGCCAGCGCCGTCTCGGCGGCGGGCATCGATATCGAGACGCTGAATGCCCGGGCAACGCAGACGGGCGAGACGACGGCGTTTGATGCGCAGGCGGCGCTGGCGACCGGCACCGATATCGATCTCGCCGGATCGCTGACCCCGGTCGAGCAAGGCTATCGGCTGGCGCTGGACCGCGCCCAGTTGCAGCAGGGGACGCTGTCGGCACGGCTGGCCCAGCCCAGTGTATTGCAGGTTGTGGGGTCGGACGTGACGCTGGATTCGGTGCGGTTTGATGTCGGCTCGGGCTCGATTACGGCCAGCGGCTCGGCAGGCGACGTGCTGGATATCGTTCTCGACATCACCGCGCTCCCGCTGTCGATCGCCAATGCGGTGGCGCCCGATCTGGGTCTGGCGGGCACGCTGAGCGGGCAGGCGCAGATCGCGGGAAGTAGCGCCGATCCGCAGGTGAGTTTTACCGCTCAGGCGCAGGGAGTTGCCGCGACAGCAATCAACCCATTTGGCATTACCCCGCTCAGCGTGAACGCTGCTGGCAGCTTTGCTGATGGCACTGCCACCCTAGCGTCGTTCAGTGCCGACGGGGCGGGCGGATTGACGATCAACGGGTCCGGTACGGTGCCGCTGAGTGGCAATGGGCTCAATGTTGCCGTGACCGGCTCGGCGCCACTGGTGCTGGCCAACCGGTTTGTTGCCGATCGTGGCGGCCAGATGACCGGCCTGATTACACTGGATGCGCAGGTGAGTGGTAGCCTGAGCAACCCGCAATTCGGCGGCCGGGTCTCAACCAGCGGGGCTGGCTATATCGATCCTGAACTGAATGTGCGGCTGCAGGGGATTGCCGGCTCGGCGCGCCTCGATGGCGACCGGCTGGTCATCGAGCAATTGTCGACCAATCTGGCGCGGGGCGGCTCGGCTTCGGCCTCCGGCTCAGTCGGGCTGAGTGGCGGGTTCCCGGCGGATCTGCGGGTGGCGCTCAATGCGGTGCGCTATGCCGATGGCAATCTGTTTGTGGCGACCGTATCGGGCGATCTGGCGCTGACCGGCAATCTGACCGGCTCGCCACTGCTGGCCGGCACGGTACAGGTGGAGCGGGCCAATATCACGGTGCCGGAGAATTTCGGCGGTGGCGCCGTTCTGATCGATGTCGAGCATATCCATGAGCCCGCCGCGGTGGCGCAGACACTGGTGCGTGCCAAGATTGACGACAGAAGCGGTGCGCCGATCCCGCAGCAGCGACCGAGCGGGGTGGTGCTCGATATCACGGTGAACGCGCCCAACCAGATTTTCGTGCGCGGCCGCGGGCTGGATGCCGAATTGGGCGGTTCAGTGCGGATCACCGGGCCGATCGGCGATATCCAGCCGGTAGGTGCGTTCTCGCTCAATCGGGGCCGATTGGCGATCCTGGGCCAGCGGGTGACCTTTGACAGCGGTACGGTGACACTGGTGGGCGATCTGGACCCGGTGCTGAACCTGGTGGCGCGCACCGAGGGTGAGGGTATTACCGTGTTCGTCACCGTTTCGGGCCGTGCTTCCAATATTGATGTGAGCTTCAGTTCGAGCCCGGCCCTGCCGCAGGACGAAGTGCTCAGCCAGCTGATCTTCAAGCGCTCGATCAGCGATTTGTCGCCGCTGCAGCTGGCCAAGCTGGCCGGAGCGGCCGCCGAACTGGTGGGTGGCGGGAGCGGCAATGGGCTGGTGGACAATCTGCGCAGCGCCGCCGGGCTGGACGATCTCGATATCGTCACCGACAGCCAGGGCAATGTGGCGGTGCAGGCGGGTACCTATCTGCAGGACAATGTATATCTGGGCGTGCAGGCCGGGGCTGGCGGGCAAAGCAAGGTGACGATCAACCTTGATGTCACCAGCGACCTCAAGCTGACCGGGTCGGCGGCACAGGATGGCGATTCCAGCGTCGGCGTCTATTACGAGCGGGATTATTAGGCCAGCACGGTCAGTCGAGGGCATGATGAGCTTTTGGGATGAACGGTATGACCGGCCTGACTATGTCTTTGGCGAGGCCCCCAACGCCTTTCTGGCTGCCAATGCGCACCGGTTGAAGGGCTATCAGACAGCGCTGGCGGTGGCCGATGGCGAGGGGCGCAACGGGGTGTTTCTGGCCGAGCAGGGGCTGGACGTGCTGGCGATTGATGCCTCGCCGGTCGGGCTGGTCAAGGCTGACCAGCTGGCCAGGAAACGTGGCGTGCGGCTGACCACGCATTGCCTGGACATTGGCAGCTATGACTGGCCGGCGGCGCAGTTCGACGTGGTGGTGGCGATTTTTGTCCAGTTTGCCCCGCCGGCGCTGCGCGACGCGATGTTCGCCGGCATGGTGCGGACGCTCAAACCGGGCGGGTTGCTGTTGCTCGAAGGCTACCGGCCCGAACAATTGGCGCATGGCACGGGCGGGCCGCCGCAGGCTGAAAATCTCTATACCGAGGCCTTGCTGCGCGCGCAGTTCGCCGA
>NZ_JAUYGL010000200.1 GCF_030689745.1 Devosia sp. | reverse complement strand
TGGCAAAATCCAAATCATGGGCGATGATGACCGTGACGGGAGCCTTTAAGATTTTCGGCTTATTCGGTTCCGCTGCAAGCCCGGCAAGCGTAGCCTTTCCATCGGCACTACGCACCCAAACAAACCTTGCGGGGCTGGTGTTCGCAGATGTTGGTCCCCATTTCATGAGCTCATAAATTTCGCGCACTGTATCGTCCACAACCGGACGATCTGCCCAACCATTGGGGGTGCGAGCGGAACGAAACATCTGATCAAGTGATTGGCTGGATAATGCGGCTGTCATGGATAAACACACTCTGATTAAATGTTGATTAGGAAATTGTGGCGACATCTGCGATCGCGATCCATCAGCCGAACGTGACCAAGTCCTTAAAGACCAGTCGACCCCAACTGTTTTCGCGCGCCTGCACAAGCAATCCGCCTTCCGAAAGCCCGCCAAGTTTGATCGGCGAGAAACCGAGATTTTCCGCGAACGTGCCAATCTCTGCAGCAGCGTCGTCATCATCGCTCGCCAGGAATACGACTCTCCTGCCACCATGTACGGCGGGGTCTTGGCAAAGGGTGTCAGCGATCAAATGATTGAAGCCCTTGACCAGTCTTGCACCAGAAAAAGCCTGCGCGATAAACTTGGAAGAGGGCTGGTCTCCCAGTTTTTCAGGAGGCACGCCATAGGCATTGGTGACATCGACGATGGTCTTCCCATACCAAGAGGGGAGAGCCTTCGCGACATCCGGATGCGCCTCGAAACGGACGGCCAAAAAGATGATGTCCGCCTTGACGGCATCCGCCAGTGTTTTGGGAACGACCGTGGGCCCGATCGCGGCCGCATCCGATGCAAAGCTCTCAGGGTCGCGTGTGGTTGCAACAGATACTTCGATGCCCTTGCGGGCAAACGCCTTGCCCAGGGCCTTGCCGATATTGCCGAAGCCGATAATTGCGTAGTTCATATTCATATTCCCTTATTTTACCATGGCTGGTCGGACTCCGAGTATCGAATGGAGCCCGCCCGGGCGTAGCGCGTCAGAGTTGGGCTAGGCCACCGTCGACGGCGACCTCGCTGGCGGTCATGAAACTGCTGTCCGGCGACGCGAGAAAGGCGGCCACGGACCCGATCTCCGCCGGTTCGGCCATACGCTGAAGAGGTGTCATTGCGCCGTAAGCCTTCTGGCCTTCCTCGCCCAATGCTTCCTTCGCGAGTTCTGTCGCTGTTGCACCAGGTGACAGCACGTTGACCCGGATGCCCGTGCCCTTCAGGTCCTCCGCCCAGGTGCGCGCGAGATTGCGCACTGCTGCCTTGCTCGCGCTGTAGGCAGTGAAACCTGGGGCTCCCGTTGTGCCGGCGCTCGATCCGGTCAAAATGATCGAACCGCCTGAGCCCATCAGTGGCAACGCCTTCTGGACCGAGAAGATCGTACCCTTCACATTCGTGTCGAAGGTCTCATCGATGTGCTCGGCGGTGATCTTGCCGAGCGGAAGCGGGCCTCCCGCTCCGGCATTGGCGAAGAGGATGTCCAGCGTTCCGCGCTCCGCCTTCACCGCCGCGTAGAGCCGGTCGAGGCCAGCTTCATCCGAGACGGAGCCCTTTACGGCGCGGGCATTTGGCCCGAGGTCCGCCACAGCGGCGTCAAGCGCTTCTTGCCGGCGGCCGAAGATGAAGACGAAAGCGCCTTCCTCGATGAAGCGCTTTGCGGCGGCAAGGCCGATGCCAGTAGCGCCGCCGGTGATTACGGCGGTCTTTCCACTCAGTCTATTCATGTCATGCATCCTTCGCGTGGTTGGATGGACGCCGACGAGATAATCTCTCCAGCGTTCCGGCGACTTCGCTTCCAGGACATTCCTTCAACACCCGGAACGCTCCGATGACCTGAAGATAGTCCCGCTTTGTCCACGCGTTCAGTCTGGAAACACGCATAACGGTGGTGCGGAAACGATCCGGCCAACTCAACTGATGCCAATAGCGGTCATCACGACCCGACGCTCAAAGCCCACGGCACGCGTCAATATTGTTTGGTATCGAACCGCACTGCTGTACGATGGGTCGCTTGCTGTTTTTGAGAGGCGCACCCCGGTGGTGCGGGTTTGCACCATGATCGACTGGGATGATGTTCGCTATTTTCTCGCCGTCGCGCGCGCCGGTTCGGTGCGGGCTGCCGCCGAATTCCTCGGGGTGAACCACTCGACTGTTCTTCGACGCATCGCCCATCTGGAAGAACGTCTCGGCACGCAGATGTTCGAGAAACTCCCTTCGGGCTACCGGGTAACGGTTGCCGGGGAGGAGGTGCGTGAATTCGCCGAGTTGATGGAGGTGTCGTCCCACCAACTGGTAACGCGCGTCCTGGGACGCGACCAGAGCGTGCGCGGGCTTCTGCGGGTCACACTGCCGTCGCCCCTCGCAGGATACCTGCTTATGCCCGACTTTGCCGAGTTCGCGCGCCTGCATCCCGATATCGAGATGGACGTTTCATCGTCCGGCGAGTTGGCGAACCTGACCAACCGGGAGGCCGACGTCGCGATCCGCGTCGTCTACGACCGCAAGACCCTGCCCCTCAATCTCCACGGACTGAAGGGAACGGAAGTGTTCGGAGGCTTCTACATATCCTCCGATCGCCTAGCCGCATGGAGGGCTGGCGGGCCGGAACCCAGGTGGATCGCCATAAGCGGTCATGGTGTGCCTACCTGGACGCGCGAGGGAGAGGCTCGGGCAAAGGGCACTCCGTTCAGGACCACGGACCTCGAAGCGCAGGTCGCGGCGGTGCGCCAAGGGATCGGCCTCACGGTGCTGCCGTGTTTCGTAGGCGATGCCGATCCGCTCCTGGTAAGGGTGCCGGATAGCGATCTACACCTATATGGGACGGTCTGGATTCTCACCCAGGGGGAAGCCCGCAAGACCAAGCGCGTGAGACTGTTCACGGAATTCATATCCCGAAGACTTGCGGCCTACGCTCCGCGTCTCGCTGGAATGTCCATGTCGCGAGAGTGATGCCTGTTGGTTTGCCGCCAACTCTTACAGCCATCACCTCCTAGTCCGCGGTTTGCCCCGGGGTCGCGAAGCCAGGGAGCCATAGTGTTTCTTCGCGCCCGGCATCGCTAGCCTCAGGCTCGGCGGCCTTCAACGACGAAGCCGTGATATTTCGCGCCACTGAAGCGAAAATCGGCATGCCTTCGTGCGCGACAGGCTTGCACTAAACTGCCTGTGGAGGGGCGACTTGCTCTTCGTCCATTTTCGTTTTCCTGATAGAGCGTCACGCGATGTCAACCACGAAGTAGCATGCTGTTTACGCGAGGAGAGCATCTGCATCTCAGATTGCTGAATTTGTTCAGGGCATTAGGTAAGCCAAGGGCGGCTTTCCGATTTCGCCTCCCGGAAGCGGACAGGCGGTTAACAGCCCCATTCCCGCCATTCCTTCAAATAGCAACAA
>NZ_JAUYGL010000199.1 GCF_030689745.1 Devosia sp. | reverse complement strand
CTAACCCTGAGTGGCGCCCATTTTTGATGCGGACGCAAAAGGCAGCAGTCAAGAACGCACTGGAGAGCAACCGCGAGGTGCCGGAGCCAGTCTTCACTATGGCCGACAGTTCACTCAAACAGGTCTATGCGGTACTCAACTCCCTGTTCAGCTATTGCGCTGCTGATCAGGTCATGGGCAGCAACCCATGCGTCCTGATCAAGCGCGATATGAAAAAGAACAAATCGAAGACGTTACAGATGCCAAAGCAAAAGTCGCTCTCGAAGCTGCAATGGGAGTTCCTGCTTGAAACGGCGGAAATAATGGCTCAAGAAGCACCGAGCCCTGGAGAGCGGACTCTGTTCTGCATCGTCATGATGTTTGGTTGCTACTTGCGGGTAAGCGACCTTGCCGGTAACGGCGAATGGGTTCCGGCAATGGGGTCTTTTGCCCGCGAGCGCGATGCTTGGTGGTATTACGTTGTTGGTAAGGGCAACGTTCAAGCCAAAATTGCAGTGAAGCCGGACTGCATCGACTACCTCGTTCGATTTCGTCGATACCGTGGTCTTTCTGATTTTCCTGAACCCCGCGACCCTGAGCCACTGCTTACAACCGTTCACGGTCGGCCTGGGTTGAAGTCTCGGCAAATCCGGGATGATGTTCAGGCTGTGCTGGATCGGACTGTTTCCAGGATGAAACAGGAAGGCTTCCCTGACTATGAGGTTAGCGAGCTTCGCTCTGCCAGCCTTCACTGGCTTCGCCATACTGGCGCCACCTTCGACGCCCCGCACAGGAACCCGAAGAACCTCCAGGCAGACCTGCGGCACAAGAGCTTGGCTACCACCCACAACATTTACTATCACTCACTTGATGACGAGCGAAGTTCTGAGGTGGCGGGGCTTTCTCTGCGGCGTTGATAAAGGCCTGGGGCAATGTCTCTCATTGCCCTTCGAGCTGGGCAAGTTCCTTAACCCCTCACATGATAGTTGAGGCAGAAGTAGGCTGGAGTAGTGCCGAAGGCAGTGCTCGGTTAAAACAAATTACAGAAATCACTTGTTGTCAAAGGGATGGGGAGCTTTGAGTCAGACTCACTAGAAACAGGGAGCTGACCTACCTCTAACCATTGCCCGTGGTGATATACAAAGCTAATCCAGTGCAGAGGAACGAAAGCTAAAATTTTAGCTCCATATAGACTTCTTTGAAGCTCCTTTGCCAGTTCCATTTCAACTGCAAAAAGTGGCTCATCTTGTAGGCGGCTCCGTATAGCTTTATTAAAAGTTGGGTAAAACTCAATCGCACCTCGATTCGACCACCACAGGTCAGTTTTGAAAAACCTAACTATCGTGCATTCAAGGCTAGTCCCAGAGGTTAAGATCATATCTTTTTCTTGCCCGTCGAACGTTGTAAGCGACTCTCCCTCGGGAATTGTTACCATCACCGGCGTATCTTTGAAGACACTGCGAGTCATCAGTGTTTTGAATGACTTATCATAGTTTACTTCCAGTGATTTATAGATATGCCTATCTAGAAGGTCTGTATCAATCAAGAGCAATTGATACATTTCATTTAGCCATGATGTGTCATTATTATGTGTGAAGTAATCGCGTAGGAGGACATTGCTGCCATATAGAATGCTGGATGCTATATCAATTGCATACATCATGCGTGTGGCTGAAACTGCATCGTTTTCCATTGCAAATGTCTTTACTTTGCTATTAATAGATTCGCCTGCGTGAAAATTTAAGCTTGAGCTTTCAGCGTGCTCTTGGGGGAAGTATTTAGAATTGTAGAAGCTTCTCAGATCGTCCATGTAGGATAATATCCATGGGCATTCTTGCTTGCTGAGAAAAGGTGGCTCGGAAGCAACAACCTCCATTGCGAATGTAATCGGATGAAATTCAGTTCCTAAGCTTGGTTGTGGCTCCAGCTTCAAATACCTGACAGGGAAGCGCGACTCGCTGTCTGTGACTAAGTTGAAAGTGTATGGTCCGTTGCATTCCCGCTCAATATGATCAATGCCTATGTATTTCATACGAATTCCTCAATCAATATCTAGACTATATTTGTCTTAACAGTTTCCAGGTGCCAATTTGGCGTAGGCGAGATAGTCATCGAAGCCCGTTTCGACATGCGCCATATTCCAGCGATGATTCTTACTGTTCAAGCAGAGCGGCAGGAGCCTTCGCTTGAACTTACCGCGCCACTTGACGAATCCGCTGGCTGGTCAACTCGCTTTGTGGGAAGGCCAGCAGGCGCTGCACATCAGCAGCCCTTCGCGCTCAGGTGCAAGGCTCCAGTTATAGCATTCGGTGATGCCCTTGAACCCCAGCATCGAATGCGCCGTATTCTCGCGGCAGCCGCACCCCTCACATTGAAACAAGCTCATAGCTAGGCATTGGTCAGTCCGGGGCAGTTGTGCAAAGCCCTGCGCCTTTAGGCACCCTTGTTTCAAGTCTTCTGGAATAGCCGCTCAATCTCTCGTTGCGCAATGGCCAGTTCTTTGAACTCGGGGCTGTCCTTGGCCTTGGTCAGACTAGCAATCTCGAACACTCGGCGAGAGTGATCCACTAGGTTGATGATTACTGATCGGTTGTCCGTAGCCATATCGTCAAGCTGCCTTGCCGACCGGCTCTGCACCTCGATGATCTGTGACTGCATTCGTGCCAGCTGTGCTTGTAGTTCGCTGTTCGTTGCCATGGTTGCAAGTGCTTGCCGCTCGCGCTGCTCATCACGGCGCTTGAACTCAAGCTGCTCAACCGATAGATCGGCCACCAGGGCTTCAAGTTTCTTTTGCTCAGCCTCGGCCAGCGAGGCTTGCCGGCTGAACTGTTCAGCATCCTTTGTCATCCGCTCAAGCTCGCGCTTTGCGTTGCCGACCTGCTCAGTTAGTCGAAGCTCATTGGCGTGCGATTCCCTGATGGTGGCCTCCAGCCCCTCGATCTGTTGCGCGTGCCTGCGGGCTTCATGCTCGCGCTGCGCCGTCACTTGCTGCTCATAGTGTTCTGCTTGCGCTTTCAGCGTGTCGATTTGCCGGCTCTGTTCCAGCAGGCGTTCATGCAACTGCTCATTAAGAGCCTCGGCTACGCCTGCACGCTCCATGAACCCCTCTCGTTCCGCAGTCACAGAATCGAGCTTCTTGGTAACGGCATCTAGCCGCTGCGTGAGGTCGCCGACGATTCGCTTCTCCGCTTCGTAGGCGTTGACCGCTGTTTCCTTCTCAAGCATTAGGCCGTTCCAGCGACCCTCGATGTTGCGGCGAACTGCTGCGACTTCCGCCCGTTCTTGGGCAACTCGTTCCTCAGCCAGCTCGCCCAGTACCTGCACCATGTCGCGGCATAACGAGTTGAGCCGTTCCGGGAATTCCTCCAGATGCTGTTGAGGGCTGGCGTTGCCTGCCCGGACCATTTCTATGAAGCGAATGAGCGTGGTGTTCGAGCCTCGCCCGATCCTAGCCC
>NZ_JAUYGL010000192.1 GCF_030689745.1 Devosia sp. | reverse complement strand
CCATTGCGGCAAAAGCGGCCTCGGCCAGTTGCGCGATGGCCGCATCGGCCTGCCCCATGCGCTCGGCAAACAGCGCCAGCGTCGGCGCATCCAGACCGAGCTCGGCCAGAGCCGGCATGGCCTGACGCCAGCGCACGCGCTCGTAGTGTGGGTCGATATTGGACGGGTCGGCAGCCGGCTCCAGCCCGGCGGCAGCGACGATGCCAGCGAGAGCTGCGGGGGGCACATCAAGCAGGGGCCGATGCACGCGAACGCCCTCGATCCGGGCCTGCGGCGCCATGCCCTTGAGGCCCTCAATGCCGCTGCCATGCGCCAGGCGCATCAGCACGGTCTCGGCCTGATCCTGCTGGTGATGGGCGGTCAGCAGCACCGTAACGCCATCGGCAGCCATGGCGGCGCCGATGAGGCGGTAGCGCGCCAGCCGGGCGGCTTCCTGCAGCCCGGCCTCCGGCTTGACCCCGCTCCAGCGCAGGCCCGTGCCCGCTACCCCCAGCGCCTGGCAGACACCGAGCACCATGGCGACCTCGGCAGCGGCCTCGGGCCGCAGGCCGTGGTCGAGCGAATAGACGTGCAGGCGCGGTGGGCGTTCGAGGCTGGCCGCCCAGCGCTGCGCCAGGAGCAGCAGCGCCAGACTGTCCGCGCCGCCCGACACCGCCAGGCCAATGGCGGGCTCGCCCGCGACACCGGCAAACAATGCCTGCAGCCCGGCCTCGGTGGATAGATCGGGGCCTAGACGGGCGGGCATTCGGCGCGGGCTTTTTCCTCGGCCAGCCGGGTCAGGAACACTGGCGACAGATCGGTGTAGCGCTTGTCGACTTCCGAGAGGGTACGGCAGGCGGTTTCGCGCTCGCCGGCTCCCGACAGGGCCATGCCCAGTTTCAGCAGCAGGTCGGGCGCGCGCCCATTGTCCGGGGCCTTCTGAAACGCGTTCAGCAACACATCGGCCGCCTCGCTATAGGCCTGGCGGTACAGCAAGGCGTCGCCCAGCAGATTGGCGGCCTCGGTGACTTGCGGATTGTCGGGATAGAGCGCGATGAACTGGCCGAACTGCTCCTCGGCAAACGGGTAGTCGCCGCTGGAGATGGCGGCAAACCCGGCGGCGAACTGCGCATCGGCATCGGCATCGCCGGTGGCGTCGGCAGCCGGATCATAGCTCAGGTTGAGCGGCTCGCCCGTCACCAGGTCCACGCCGCCCGTCGCGCCAGTGCCAACCAGCGGATCGGCCGAATTGCCCAGATCGTCCATCGGCACCACGCTGCCATCGGTGAAGGTGGGATCAAATTCGATTTCACCGGGCAAGGGCTGCACGCCCTGCTCGGGAATATCGGTCATCGGGACGCCTGCGGCGTCCTCAGCACTGTGGGCTGGGTCCTGCGGCAAGGCCTCAGGCTGCATCGCGCCGCCTGCTTGGGTTGCCGCCTCAGTTTTTGGGCTGCCACCGCCTTCCAGCGCCTGGAAGCGGAACTCATTGTCTTCGGCCATGCGGTTGACAATTTCCTGCATCTGCGTGAGCTGGAAGGTCAAACCCTCGATCTGGCCATTGAGCAGGCGGTTCTGCTCCTCAAGCTGCTGGATGCGCACCATCAACTGGGCGGTATCGGCGGCTTGTGCCACCAGAATGCGCGCGGGCCTGGCCTCGCTCAGCACCTGACCAGGATTGGCCGGCGGCGCGGCGAAGATGGCCGCATTGACCGCTACCGGGCTCACGGCCGCCAGCGCCAGCACACTGGCCAGGGCCAGTCGCGTCCGCGCTTTGGTTGAATTGAATCTCGTCAAGATGCTGCGCCTCCATTCGTCCAATTATGCCGATCGACCATGAACCCTTGCAGACGTGCAAATAAAGGCCAATTTTGGTCAAAACAAAGCGCCCGGGCCATTTACATGGCTCCGGGCGCTCTTGCCTCCAGTTTGCACTGGATTTGCTCGGCTCTCCCTCGAGGGAAAGCCGGTTGTCTGATTACTGTACCACTGTAACAGCCCGGCGGTTCTGGCTCCAGCAGGAAATATCGTTGCAGATCGCCACCGGGCGTTCCTTGCCGAAAGACTGGCTGGTAATGCGGTTGGCACTGACACCACGCGACACCAGGTAATTGACCGCCACCGAGGAACGGCGGGCGCCCAGGGCGATGTTGTATTCGCGCGTACCGCGCTCATCAGCATGGCCTTCGACCATGATGCGATAGTTCTGGTACTGGTTGAGCCAGGCGGCCTGCTTGTCGAGCGTGGCCATGGCCTCTGGGGTCAGCGAGCTGGAATCGGTGGTGAAGAACACCCGATCACCAACCGAGACCAGGAATTCCTGCTGGCTGCCCGGCGCGCCGCCGCCCGGCCCGAGATTGCCCACGCCGGTCGGCATGGTGTTGGGCGTGCGCGAACAGGCGGCGATCGCCACGACGAAAAGCAGCATCGCGGCGGCACGCAATGCAGTATTGAACGGTGCGGTGATTACCACGGGAAGGCTCCTGGAAAGGCAAAATCTTAAGTTCGGGATTTACCGCACTTAGTGTTAAGGCCGGGTTTGCTGACTTGGTTAATCAATCTCTATCACGGCGCCAATGTGGCGGGAATGCTGGCTTTTTCGTGATCATAGTGTGGCGCAGCCGGTCCGGGCGGCGGCGCACTATGGTTAAGTGCTTGAGGCAAAAGCCAGTTGGTCAGCCGCCTGTCTGGCGCTGACCATCCTGGTGCCGTTCCGGCAGATTGCCAATTAGCGGCGCAAATCCGACCAGGCCGGATCGGAAGCATAGCTTTCGGTGGGAATGGTCAGCAGATTGCGGCCCCAGATGTCCACACTCATCAGCTTGGGACCATCATTGCCGCCCGGATCCTGGAAGAACATGATCACCCGCCCATTGGGCGCCCAGGTGGGGCCCTCGGCGTGGAAGCTCGAATACAGCATCCGCTCGCCCGAACCATCGGCGTTCATGATGCCGATATTGAACTGGCCGCCCGACTGCCGGGTAAAGGCGATCAGATCGCCCTTGGGTGACCACACCGGCGTCGAATAGCTGCCCTGACCAAAGCTGATGCGCTGCGCATTACCGCCACCCGCTCTCATCATGTAAATCTGCGGCGCGCCGCCCCGGTCGCTTTCAAACACGATCCGGCTGCCATCGGGCGAATAGGACGGACCGGTATCGATCGCCGCCCCCGAGGTCAGTTGCAGGGGCTGCCCGCCATTGATGCTGGTGGTGTAGATATTGGTCGCGCCGGCCTGTTCCACCGAAAACGCGACCGTGCTGCCATCAGGCGAAAAGCGCGGCGCAAAGGTCATCGCCCCCACATCGGTCAGGCGCTGCTGGCGACCGGTCGACAATTGCAGCAGATAGACCTGCGGGTTGCCATCGGCAAAATTCATATAGGTGACCATGTCGCCATCGGGCGAAAAGCGCGGCGTCAGGGCCATCGAGGCGCCGTCGGTCAGATACTGCACATTGGCGCCATCCTGATCCATGATCGCCAGGCGCCGCACGCGGTTGGCCTTGGGGCCGCTCTCGGCCACATAGATTACCCGCGTGTCGAAATAACCCGTGCTCCCCGCCAGCGATTCATAGATCGCATCGGAAATGATATGGGCCACGCGGCGGCTCGAATTGGCGTCGGTATTGTAGCTCTTGCCCACCACCTGGGCCGCCTGCTGGGTATCCCAGACGCGTACCGACGAGGAAATCTGCGCGCCCCGCTCGACGCCCCCCATCACCAGCGCATCGACATTGGCGGTGCGCCAGGTCGGGAAGTCCGGCGTCGCATCGACGTCACCCATCTGCACCGGCAGCGAGGCCGGATCGAGCGGCAGGAACAGGCCGGAGCGCCGCAGATTATTGCGCACGATCTCGGCGATCTCACGGCCAAAGGCCGGATCGGAGGAGGCAAAATCGGGGATGGCAATGGGCAGGGGCTGGAAATTGGCGCCCTCCACCACGATGCGCAATTGCGCCATGGCCAGCGAGGAGCCAGCCAGCAGCGCGCCACCGGCGAGGCCGAGTTTAAGCGCATTGCGCCGAGTAAGCAGGGTCATCTGTCGTCTCCAATCTCGTCGCTGGTGCGCCCCGCGGCGCGCCCAAAATACCAATTCAAACTCACGGCCGCAGTTCCATTTCGATCTGCCGCCAGCTGTCATAGCTGTCACTCGACAGCATATCGTAAGGCCCGCACGCTGTAATGGCGCGTTGCGCGGCCCGGGCGACCGCACCACCGGCCGGCGACGGGTCCGCCGAAATAATCTGCGTTGCCGCCACGCTGCGATCCGGATTGAGCGTCACCAGTACCACCACATCGAGACCACTGTTGATATCGCTCGGCAACAGGTTCCAGCAGGTCTTGACCCGTGCCACCAGGCCATCAATGGCCGACTGGCTCAACCGCGCCGAAGTGCCCGTCGTATCGCCCAGCGTGGGCGCCCCACCCTGTCCGGTGGTCGCGCCGGTGGTCTTATCGGTGTTGATAATGGCAGAAATGTCATCGGCCAACGAGGCATCGAGTTGTGGCGCAGCCTGCTGCTGGGCGGCCTGCTGCGCTGCAGCGGCGCGCTGGCGCTCTGCCTCTTCCTTTTTCTTCCGTTCGGCTTCGGCGGCGGCAAATTGCTGCCGCTTCTGCTCCAGATTGGCCGGCCGCGCGGCTGGGGCCGGCGCAGCAACGGCCGGTGCTTCCGGCTCTGGCGTCGGCACCGGGGTCGGCTCAGGCGTTGGCTCCGGCGTGGGTTCAACCACCGGCTCAGGGGTCGGTGCCGGTTCAGGCACCGGCTCGGGTCGCACGGCTGGAACCGGGGTCGGCGTCGGCTCGGGTTCTGGAGTGGGCTCGGGTGCCGGAGCCGGCTCTGGCTCGGGCGTCGGGGCCGGTTCAGGCTGGGTTTCCGGCAGCGGCGCCGCATTGGTCACCGGGGCCGGTGTCGGGATATCGGCTGGCGAGGGCACCGCCTGATCCTGCTCGGTATTGCCGGTAGGCTGGGCAATTTCGGCCGGCTGGTCATCTTCGACAATCGAGGGCGTCTGCGTATCGACAATCGTGCTGTCGAGCTGGCCGGCACGGATATTGGAATATTCTTCCACCGGCACCAGATCGACCGAGATCGACTCCACCACCGGCGTCAGCGGTCGCGTCCACCCCAGATTGATCAGGCCGATGGTCAGCACGGCGATGTGGGCAATGATCGATGCGGTGACGCCAATGCGCACTGGACTAGCCCGGTTCCCGCTCGGTGATCAGACCGATCTTGCTGAAGCCGGCGGCCGACAGAATGCCCATCACCCGCATGACCGAACCATAATCGGCCGTGGTGTCGCCGCGCAGAAAGATGCGGTCCTCGGCGCCATTGGCTCCCATGCTGGTCAGCGTGCTGGTCAGGTCGGCTTCGGCCACGATATCGTCGTCGACATAGATCACCCCTTCGGGTGTCACTGCCACGGTAATGGGCTGGGTCTGGCTCGGCATTTCATTGGCGGCAGTCTGGGGCAGATCGACTGGCACGCCGACCGTCATCATCGGCGCCGCCACCATGAAGATGATCAACAGCACCAGCATCACGTCCACCATGGGTGTGATGTTGATTTCGCTCATCACGGCCTTCTTGCGCCCGCGACGGCCGCGCCCGCCACCGCCACCGCGGCCTGTTGCTGCGCCCATCCCCATATCAGTGGCTCCGCGCTTCGAGCTGGCGGCTGAGAATGGTGGAGAATTCGTCGGCAAAGCCTTCCAGGCGCCCCACCATCTTCGAGGCGTCCGAGCTGAGCTTGTTATAGGCGATAACCGCCGGGATGGCCGCGACCAGGCCAATGGCGGTAGCAAACAGCGCCTCGGCAATCGGCCCGGCAACCACCGCCAGATTGGTGCTGGAGGATGCGGCAATCGCGGTAAAGGCATTCATGATGCCCCACACCGTGCCGAACAACCCGATGAACGGACCGGCCGAACCGATCGTCGCCAGAAAGCCCAGCCGCTTTTCGAGGATGTCGCTTTCGCGCGAAATCGCCACATCAAGCACCTTGTCCAGCCGCTGCTGCATGCCCAGAAAGCTGGCGGCATTCTGCTCGTGGCTGCGTTTCCATTCCTTCATCGCGGCAACAAACACAGCGCCCATGCCGCCCGAAGGCTTCTCGGACTGCATTTGATACAGCTCTTCGAGCGACTGCCCCGACCAGAAGGTCCGCTCGAAGCGGTTCATCTCGGCATTGGTGCGGCGATAGATGATGGTTTTGTCGATGATGATCGCCCAGCACCAGATCGAGGCGCCCAGCAATCCCAGCATGACGGACTTGACGATCCAGTCTGCGGCCCAGAACAAACCCCATATGGAAAAATCAGTGTGCGGCACAACGGCCCCCACAGCGTCCATGGCTTCCATGTAGTGATCCTTTTTGGCCCGGTTCACGCACCGACCCTTAGCCATCAGGCGATGGGGTCGAAATCTGTCAAAATTAAGAGAAATGCCCGGAGACCGGACCTTTGCGGACAAGAAGCCGGACACATGTTCGCTTTGCCGCAATTATGGTCAAGGAATGGTTAACAAAGCGAGTCCGCCCGCACGACCCAATAAGTTGTGATTGGCAGCACCTGAGCGGCTCAAACTGACCCGATTGCCGGTGGCGTCCGATCACATTTCGGATACAGCCAGATCCCGAATGGCCACCGGCATCCGCGCCGGTCCGCCCGCCGTCTTGATCGCCACCACCACGACGCTGGCCCGCGTCAGCACGGTCTCACCGCGCGAAATGGCCTGTTGCAGCGTCAGCCGCGCCCCGGTGGCCGAGGCCACTTCGGTGGTCACGGTCAGCAGATCATCGATATGGGCCGCGCCATCAAACTTGATCTCCATCGAGCGCACCGCAAAGGCCAGGCCCTGAGCCGCCAGTTCGGCATGGTGAATACCCGCATCGCGCAGAAACTCGGTGCGCCCGCGCTCGAAGAATTTCAGATATGCCGCATGATAGACATTGCCGGAAAAATCGGTGTCTTCGTAATAGATGCGGATGGGGAAGTGATGGACACTCACGCCTCGGGCTCCTCGAACAGGCTGGCCTGCAGGCCGACAAAGCCCTGCGGCACGGTTTTGCCCAGATGCTGGAACGCCGCGCCGGTCAGCATGCGGCCGCGCGGGGTGCGCTGGATAAAGCCCTGCTGCAGCAGATAGGGCTCGACGATTTCCTCGATGGCGTCGCGCGGCTCGCTGAGCGCCGCCGCAATGGTTTCGATGCCCACCGGCCCCCCGTCATAAAAGTCAGCAATGGTGCTGAGATAGCGCCGGTCCAACTGATCGAGCCCGCGCGCATCGACATCAAGCCGCAGCAGCGCCTTGTCGGCAATCGATCGGGTGATCTCGCCCGAGCCGTCCACCAGGGCAAAATCGGTCACCCGGCGCAGCAGCCGGCCGGCAATGCGCGGCGTGCCGCGCGAGCGGCGGGCGATTTCCATCGCGCCGTCTTGCGCCATCGGCATGCCGAGCAGGCGCGCGCCACGTTGCACGATCAGCACCAGTTCCTCGGGCGTGTAGAAATTGAGCCGCACCGGAATGCCAAAGCGGTCACGCAAGGGTGTGGTCAGCAACCCGGCCCGCGTCGTGGCGCCCACCAGGGTGAAGCGCGCCAGATCGATCCGCACCGAACGGGCCGCCGGGCCTTCGCCGATGATCAGATCGAGCTGAAAATCCTCCATCGCCGGATAGAGGATTTCCTCGATCGCCGGGCTGAGCCGGTGGATCTCGTCGATGAACAGCACATCGCGATCTTCCAGATTGGTCAGCAGCGCCGCCAGATCCCCGGCCTTGGCGATCACCGGCCCCGACGTGGCGCGAAAGCCGACGCCGAGTTCGCGCGAGATGATCTGCGCCAGCGTGGTCTTGCCCAGGCCCGGCGGGCCGACAAACAGCACGTGATCGAGCGCCGCGCCCCGCTGCCGGGCCGCCTCGATGAATACCTCGAGATTGGCCCGCGCGGCCGCCTGGCCCACGAATTCAGCAAAGCCGGAGGGGCGCAGCGAGACGTCGAGATTGTCATCGCGGCCCGCCGCCGGGGAGGTCAGATCAGTCAACTACTCAGCTCCCGCAATCCCAGCCGGATCAGTTTTTCGGTGGCCATGCCATCGCCGTCACGCGCCACGATCCGCGCCAGCGCGGCAGAGGCCTGGGCGCTCGAATAGCCCAGATTGGTCAGCGCCGATACCGCGTCGGTGATGGCCCCCGGCGCCACGCCGTCGCCCAGCGCTGTCTGCAGCCCCAGGGCACCCGCGTCAATGCCGATGCCGGTGGGCACCTTGCCCTTGAGCTCGGTGACCAGACGCAGCGCCAGTTTCGGTCCCACGCCACTGGCGCGACCGACCATCGCCTTGTCCTGCAGCGCAATGGCGCTGGACAGCTCGGAGGGCGACAGCACGGACAGGATCGACAGCGCAACCCGGGCGCCGACGCCCTGCACGGTCGAGAGCAGGTTGAACCAGGCTTTTTCGGTCTCGCTGGCAAAGCCGTAGAGCCGGATCATGTCCTCGCGCACGATGGTTTCGATGAACACCACACCGGCCTCGCCAACGCGCGGCAGCGCCTGCAGCGTGCGGCCCGAGCAGAACACCTCGTAGCACACCCCGCCACAGTCGATCAGCACCCGATCATCGTCATAACTGTCAATCAGCCCTTTGAGCTTGCCGATCATGCACTGGCCCTCAACCGTTGCAGGGCCACCCGGTGATGGGCGTGACAGATGGCGATCGCCAGCGCATCGGCCGCATCGGCCCCTTTGAAATCGGCAGTCGGCAGCAGGGTTCTGACCATCAGCTCCACCTGCCCCTTGCCGGCATGCCCCGTACCCACCACAGACTTCTTGACCAGATTGGCGGCATATTCGGCCACCGGCAGCCCGCGCGCCGCCGGCGTCAGCAGCGCCACGCCGCGCGCCTGCCCCAGAATCAGCGCCGAGCGCACCCCGGCATTGACGAAGGTTTCTTCCACCGCCGCCTCCTCGGGCACGAAGCGGTCAAGCACAACACCCAGCCCGGCAAACAGCGCAGCCAGCCGGTCAGCCAGCGAACCATCGACGGGTGGCGTCACCGTACCGGCCCCAATAAAGGTCAGGCGATTGCCGCGGGTTTCGATCACCCCCCAGCCACATCGGCGCAGGCCCGGATCAATGCCGATGATTCGTGTGGATAAGCTCATGCGGTATCCTTAATCACAGGCGCCAATCCTACCAAGTTCTATGTGAACAAACTGGCAACAAGGCCAGTGGAAAACCGTCACTTCGCTAAAATTATTTCTGTCGGCGCAACACATTCTTTATCGCCCCGCCCTAGTTTCCGCCGCAGGGATGCAGGGAACACCAAATGACCGGATCAAACACCGCGCTGCCACGACGATCATGGCGGCGGATAAGACGTGTGGCGAGCGGGATACTCGCCATTTCGGTGGTGTTTTCCGTCGTCCTGACCATCGTCATCATGGAGACTTTTTCCGCTGGCCCCGGTCTGACCGGTCTGCTCGTTGCCATCTTCATGCCGGTCTTGGTGGGCGGCCCCATGATCTTCCTGCTGACGATGCAACGTGAGCAATTGCGCCATGTTAACCGGCAGCTTGAGCAACTGGCCAGCACGGATTGGCTAACCGGCTGCCGCACTCGCGGCGCCTTTACCAACGAGGTCGCGCACTGGCTCGACCACCGCGCCAGAAATGGCGGTGCCCTGCTGGTGGTCGACGCCGACAATTTCAAACGCGTCAATGATCGGTTCGGTCACGACCACGGCGACCTGGCCCTGCGCCAGATCGCCGACGCCATCCACACCGCCACGACTGCATCCGAGGCCGTCGTCGGGCGCCTGGGCGGTGAAGAATTCGGAATTTTCCTGCCCGGCGCCGACTCCATCGTCGCCGACCGCATCGCCCAACGCGTCCGGAGTGCGGTTACTGCCATCACCTTCGCCCCCGGGGGCACCACATGGCCGCTCTCGGTCTCGATCGGCGGCGCCACCTATGCCGCACGAACCGACTATGCCGTGCTCTATCGCCACGCCGACCAACGCCTTTATCAAGCCAAAAGCGCAGGCCGCGATTGCGTTGCCATGGCGCATGCGGCCTGACTTCGACCCGTTAGCAACCAGACCAAGGTGCCCACTATTTCCCATTTGTCCTGGCGCACGCCGCCAGCGCGACCTCAGCCGGAGCCCGTCCAATGTTGCCTTCCAAGACTTTGACTGCCCTGCAGAGCTGGTCCAGCGTTGGCCGCTGGACGTTGTTGGGGACCATAATGTGCGTCGCTGTTTCGGTCGCCTTCAACGTGCTGCTATTCGCCGATCTCGGCGGCTCGGCGCTGCAGCGCTCGGTTGTCAGCGCCACGCTGTTGCCGGCCATTCTGGGCGTGCCGATGTTTCTGTTTGTGGGCTTGCGGCTGCGCGGATTGCAGCGCAGCAATGCCCGGCTGGGTGTAGTGGCACGCACCGACAGCCTGACTTCCTGCCTCAATCGGGGCGCCTTCACCGCCAAGGCCAACCTGCTGCTGGCTCAGCGCCGCGCGGGAGAAACCGGCGCACTGCTGATGATCGACGCTGACAATTTCAAGGCCATCAACGATCTGTACGGTCATGATTTCGGCGACGAGGCCCTGGCCATTATCGCGCGCTCGATCCGCTCAGTATTGCGCACGGGCGACCTGGTAGGTCGCATGGGCGGAGAGGAGTTTGCGGTCTATCTGCCCGACCTGGACTATCACCAGACCGAGGCCATTGCCGAACGCATCCGCCGGGCGGTCTATCTGGCAAATTTCACCCCCCACAATCACCGACACACGCTCTCCGTCAGCATTGGCGGCGCGGTGTTTGAGGGGCGGGCACGCTTCGCCGAACTGTTCCGCATCGCCGATCAGCGCCTGTATCAGGCCAAAAAATCCGGGCGCAACCGCGCCGCCGTCGTCAGTGTCACCGAAGTGCCATCACCCGCCCTGCGGCACACGGCATAAAAAAGGGCGGCGCCAGCAGCACCGCCCTCCCATTGTCGCCCGCTCGGATACGCCACTAGGCGTCGAGCTTGGCCATGTCTTCATCGCTCATCTCGAAGTTCGAATAGACGTTCTGCACGTCATCGTCTTCTTCGAGCATGGCGATCAGCCGCATCAGCGTCGCGCCCTTCTCGGCATCGATTGGCGTCTCAGTCTGCGGCTTCCACACGGCCTTGACCGATTCCGCCTCGCCCAGCGCCTGCTCCAGCGCTGCCGCAACTTCCACCATCGCCTCGAAGGTGGTGGTGACGTAGTGACCGTCTTCACTGCTCTCGACGTCATCGGCACCGGCCTCAATGGCGGCTTCCATGATGACATCTTCAGTGGCGGCGCTCGCCGGGTAGACGATCTCGCCAACCTTGTCGAACATGAAGCCGACCGAATTGGTTTCGCCCATCGCGCCGCCGCACTTGGAAAAATACGAGCGCACATTGGACGCCGTCCGGTTGCGATTGTCGGTCAGCGTCTCGACAATGATGGCAACCCCGCCGGGGCCATAGCCCTCATAGCGGATCTCTTCGAAATTCTCGCCATCCGAGCCGATGGCCTTCTTGATGGCGCGGTCGATATTGTCCTTGGGCATGGACTGCGCGCGGGCATTGACCACGGCCAGACGCAACCGCGAATTGAACGCCGGATCGGGCATGCCCATTTTCGCGGCAACTGTGATTTCGCGCGCCAGCTTGGAAAAGACTTTCGAGCGCACCGCGTCGGATTTGCCTTTGCGGTGCATGATGTTTTTGGCGTGGGAATGGCCGGCCATTCAGTAAACCTCGGTCGTCAGATACAGATTTTGCTCGCTTATAGAAGCCGTCGCGCCAAAAGAAAAGGCGGGCACGCCATGACGGCTGTCCCAGAATAAGCTGCCGTCAGTCGAAGCTGGGCTCAGTCTGGGCCAGGCTGCCGCCAATGCGCAGGGGCATGACCTTTCGGGTCAGCCCGCTACGGGGATCGGTTTCGATGGCCACGCCACATAGCGTCGCCTCGCCCTCGGAGGGCGAAAACCGGCCATTGGGAATGCCGGTCAGGAACCGGTTGAGTGGCTCCTCGGTATCCGTGCCGATAATCGAGTCAAAATCGCCGCACATGCCGGCATCGGCCATCAACGCTGTCCCGCCTTTGAGCACGCGGTGGTCGGCCGTCGGGATATGGGTATGGGTCCCCACCACCAGGCTGACCCTGCCATCGAGAAAATGACCCATGGCCTGAATTTCCGAGGTGGCTTCGGTATGGAAATCCACCACGATGGCATCGGCCTGCTCACCCAGTGGACAGGCAGCAATGGCCGCCTCGACGGCGCGGAACGGATCATCGGCCGGCCCCATGAACACCCGGCCCAGGGCATTGACCACCAGCACGCTGTGACCGTTGCGGCCGGTTATCAGCATCACCCCGCGGCCCGGCGTGCCGGGCGGCATGTTGATCGGCCGGATCAGCGTGTTTTCGCGCTCGATATAGGAAATGGTCTCCCGCTGGTCGAACGCATGGTCGCCCAGTGTGACCACGTCCGCCCCCGCATTGCGGATGGCGTTGAAATGCGGCGCGGTCAGCCCCTTGCCGTGGCTGGCATTCTCACCATTTACGATCACGAAGTCGAATTTGTAGCGGTCGATCAGTCCGGGCAGACGCTCATTGACCGCATCACGGCCCGCCCGCCCCATCACATCGCCTAAGAATAATAGTCTCATGCCGTGGCGCCGAAATGGCGCAGACCGGCCTCGGTAATAACCGCATCAAGCGGCACGTCATGGCTATCGCGGGGAATGGCGTCCAGTTCCTGGGCAGCAAAGGCCAGGCCAATCAGTTTTGGGGTCTTGCTCATATGCGCCAGGGTCCGATCATAATAGCCGCCGCCATAGCCAAGTCGCGTGCCTTGGCTGTCAAAGCCCAGTAGCGGCATTATGACGATATCAGGTTCGGCCTGAGGCGCCAGTTCAGCTGGTGCCAGTGTGCCAAAGCCCGCCTCATAAAGGGCAGCGCCGTTCTCCCACACCCGCATTTGCAGCGGCCGGTCGGGCCCGAGCACGACGGGCAGCACCACCGTCTGGTGGCGATCCATCAACCCAACGAGAATGGGTTGGCAATCCAGTTCGTCGCGTATCCGCCAATAGGCGGCAACCACATCAGTGGGCTGCAGAACGATGTTGTCAAAGAAATGCTGCGCCACAATCGCGGCAGCTTCCATGCGGCTGGACTGTGACAGCCCCGCGCGCGCCGCATGCGCCCGCAACCGCATGGCGGCCTTGGCGTCTTCGATAGTGTCGTCAACCATGCGCCGCGCTGTAACCTGCTCGAGAATTAGGTGCCGCCCTGGCCGTGGGATACGCGATCCCGGAACCTACTTTACGTAGGTGGGCGCCGTATGTCCGGACCCACGGGTCCGGTCAGGGACAGCTCCCTTAAGATCGATAAGGCCCCGAGGATATTTGGAATCCACACGCACCGGGCAGCCCCGCAGATATAGGCGCTTCATCCCCCTCTGCAAAGCCCCCTACCCTTTTGATCGTCAATTCATCCGGCCGTCATGTGGTCGCTCTAGCCAATGACAGTCCTACTCGGGATTCCGTGCATTGCCGATGGTCTATGGGTCGTCGACACCGAAGGCCTGTGCGCGCGCCACCACCAAGCTGTTCTTCAGCGTTCTGATGGGCACCGGGAGGTGCGGTCCCTTGTTCAGCCTTGCGGGACCGGAGCCGTATCGTCCAGAACGCCGGCGGCATTTTCCAGGGCTTTTGCGGCATCGGTCAGTTTTTCCGCAAAGCTGATTTCCAGCGCCTCGATCTCGGCGGCCACTTCCTGGCCGGCCCGGGTCAGCACCAGTACTTCGGCTTCCAGCGCCTCGATCCTGCGCTCGGCTTCGGCCAGTTCATCGACGACCGCAATGCCTGCCATCACCGTCAGCCGGTTGTCGCCAATTTCCCCGACTGCTCCCTTGAGCTGTTCGACATGGGCGTCGAACCGCTCCGCCAGACCGATCAAATGGCGCTGCTGGCCCTCTTCGCAGGCCATGCGGTATTTGCGGCCATTGATCTCGACATTGACTTCGGGCATGCCGCTACTCCGCCTTGGCCAGCACTGAGCGCACAGTTTCCATCGCCTCGACCAGCCGGCGCGACACATCGTGCGCGCTATCGTCGAGCCGCTTGGCGCGGGCGGCGGACTTGTCCAGTTCGGTGGCCAGCCGCGCCCGCTCATGCACCAGCCGCTGGGTGTCGACTTCCATGCGGTTATGCTGGCGCATCCTTGTGCCCAGATTTTGCACCGACTGGCTCAGTTGCGCCAACGCGCGATCAAAGCGCGCAGTGGCGGTGGTCAAACCATCTTCAAGTTCCGTGTCACTCATTACTGCTACGGTCCTCAATGCGCGGCCATTCCGGCCGCCCCAGCCTGCCTCAGCGCAGGCCGCAATGCAACCGTTTGGCGCTATCGGCGCTTGCCTTGTCATTGACAGACAATCCGAACCTGTTATGCCTCGAACCCGCCTCTGGGAGGAGGCTTTCGGTACGACTCTCCCCAGATTTCAGACCCAAAGAAAGCGCACCTTGATGACCAATACAGCTCAGCAGAACGATTTGGCCAATGCGATCCGTTCCTTGTCGATGGACGCGGTGGAAAAGGCCAATTCCGGCCATCCCGGCCTGCCAATGGGCTGTGCCGACATCGCTACCGTGCTGTTCACCAAGGTAATGAAGTTCGATCCCGCTGACAGCAAATGGGCTGACCGCGACCGCTTCGTGCTATCGGCCGGCCACGGCTCGATGCTGCTTTATTCAAGCCTCTATCTGCTCGGCTACCAGGACATGACCATTGAGCAGGTCAAGAATTTCCGCCAGCTCGGCTCCAAAACCGCGGGCCACCCTGAATATGGCTATGCCGAAGGCATCGAGACCACCACCGGCCCGCTCGGGCAGGGCATCGGCAATGCCGTCGGCATGGCGGTGGCCGAAGCCAAGCTGGCTGCCGAATTCGGCGCCGAGCTGGTTGATCACCACACCTGGTGCCTGGCCGGCGACGGCTGCCTGATGGAAGGCATCTCCCAGGAAGCCATTGCCCTGGCCGGTCACCTCAAGCTGCACAAGCTGACCGTGATCTGGGACGATAACAACATCACCATTGATGGCGCGGTCTCCAACGCCGACAGCACCGACCAGATCGCCCGCTTCAAGGCATCGGGCTGGAACACCATCGCGATCGACGGTCACGATCAGGCTGCCATCGAACAGGCGCTTCTTGCTGCCAAGAAGGCCGACAAGCCCACGCTGATCGCCGCCAAGACCACGATCGGCTTCGGCGCGCCCAAGAAGGCCGGCACCAACAAGGTGCATGGCTCGCCCCTGGGCGCCGAGGAACTGGCTGGCGCCAAGGCGGCGCTCGGCATCACCTATCCCGCCTTTGAAATTCCCGCCGCCACGCTGGAGATCTGGCGCGCTGCTGGCCGTCGTGCGCAGAATGTGCGCGGCGAATGGCTGTCGCGGCTGGGTGCCTCGGCGCAAAAATCCGAATTCGAACGCCGCATGGCGGGCGAACTGCCTGCCGATTTTGCCAATGCGATGAGTGATTACATAAGGCAGCTGACCACCGACAAGCCCAAGGTCGCCAGCCGCAAGGCCAGCCAGATGGCGCTTGACGTGATCAACGCCATTGTGCCCGAAACCCAGGGTGGCTCGGCCGACCTGACCGGCTCGAACCTGACCAATACCAAGGAAACCCTGCCCTTCCAGGCGGACAACTATTCCGGCCGCTACATGATGTACGGCATTCGCGAGCACGCCATGGCCGCGGCCATGAACGGCATCGCCCTGCATGGCGGGCTGATCCCCTATGGTGGCACCTTCATGTGCTTCACCGATTACGCCCGTCCGGCCATCCGCCTCTCGGCGCTGATGCATCAGCGCGTCATCTATGTGATGACCCATGATTCGATCGGTCTGGGTGAAGACGGTCCGACCCACCAGCCTGTGGAACACATGTCCGCCCTGCGCGCCATTCCCAACCTGCTGGTGTTCCGCCCGGCCGACGCGGTGGAAACCGCCGAATGCTGGCAACTGGCCATGGAAAGCGACAGCGCGCCGTCCATTCTTGCCCTGTCGCGCCAGAACCTGCCGACCGTGCGCACCCAATATACCGCCGAGAACAAATCGGCCAAGGGCGCCTACACCCTTGCCGGCGATCTCGACGCCCAGGCGGTGATCTTTGCCACCGGGTCGGAAGTAACAATCGCGCTCGACGGGATGAAGCTCCTGGCCGACAAGGGCATCAGCGCCCGCGTCGTGTCGGTGCCATCCATGGAACTGTTTGCCAAGCAGTCGGACGCCTATCGCGCCGAGATCATCGGCAAGGCCAAGGCCCGCGTGGCCATCGAAGCAGGCACGGAGATGAGCTGGAACAAGCTGCTTGGCGACAAGGGTCGCTTCATCGGCATGCACGGCTTTGGCGCCTCCGGCCCGATCGACGAGCTATATGAGCACTTTGGCATTACGGCTAAAGCCGTTGTTGAAGCGGTCACAGCACAGTTGTAAGAGAGCCCAGCCTCCCTTCTCTGAACCCCTCCAAAGGAGCGTCTTCCCATGGCAGTCCGCGTCGCCATCAATGGTTTTGGTCGTATTGGCCGCAACATCCTGCGTGCCATCATCGAATCGGGTCGCACCGATATCGAAGTGGTCGCCATCAACGACCTCGGCCCGGTCGAAACCAATGCCCATCTGTTCCGCTTCGACAGTGTGCACGGCCGCTTCAACGGCACCGTCACCGTCGATGGCGACACCATTGATGTGGGCCGCGGGCCGATCAAGGTAACCGCTGAGCGCGATCCGGCCGAGCTGCCGCATGCTGCCATGAAGGTGGACATCGCCCTCGAATGCACCGGCATCTTTGCCTCCAAGGAAAAGGCCAGCGCCCACCTCAAGGCCGGTGCCAAGAAGGTGCTGATTTCGGCTCCTGGCGAGGGCGCCGACCTCACCGTCGTCTACGGCATCAATCATGAGCAGCTGAGCAAGGACCACGTCGTGGTCTCGAACGCCTCGTGCACCACCAACTGCCTGGCGCCGGTCGCCTATGTGCTGCACAAGGAATTCGGCATCGAACGCGGCATGATGACCACCATTCATTCCTATACCGGTGACCAGCCCACGCTCGACACCATGCACAAGGATCTCTATCGCGGCCGCGCTGCGGCTTTGAGCCAGATCCCGACCTCGACCGGCGCTGCCAAGGCCATTGGCCTCGTTTTGCCCGAACTCAAGGGCAAGCTGGACGGCGTCTCGATCCGCGTGCCGACTCCAAACGTCTCCTGCGTCGACTTAAAGTTCATCACCACTCGAGACATGACTGCCGATGCGATCAATGCAGCCATCAAGCAA
>NZ_JAUYGL010000177.1 GCF_030689745.1 Devosia sp. | reverse complement strand
CGATCAGCCCGGCTTTGTCCGCATCCATGATGACCAGACGCTGATGATGCCCGACCGGCGCGGCAACAACCGCATCGATTCGCTGCGCAATATCGTGCGCGATCCGCGCTGCGCCTTTCTCTTCCTCCTGCCGGGCAGCGGCACCACTTTCCGCGCTCAGGGCCGGGCCCATATCAGTGTCGATCCAAACTTGCTCGACAGCTTTGCCGTCGCGGGCAAGCCCCCTCGGTCGGTCATCGTCATGGCAATCGACGAACTCTATTTCCAGTGCGCCCGCGCCATCGTCCGCAGCGAGCTGTGGAACCCGGACCGGCATATCGATCCCGCCACGCTGCCCAGCCCCGGCGAGATCCTCGCCGCCATGACCGACAACCAGGTCGGCGGCGAGGCCTATGACACCGCCTGGCCGGAGCGCGCCAGACAGACCATGTGGTGATGTGCAAAAGAAGCGCAGCAATGTGGTATTTGCAGACCGCCTTCACCGGGATCGAAGGCAAATGGTGGGAGTAACAAGGATTGAACTTGTGACCCTTCGCGTGTGAAGCGAATGCTCTCCCGCTGAGCTATACTCCCATCGCCATTGGCGAGTTTGTTCAGAGAGATGGTGGGCGTAACAAGGATCGAACTTGTGACCCCCTCGATGTCAACGAGGTGCTCTCCCGCTGAGCTATACGCCCATCTCTCCGGGAAGGCAGAACCGTAAAGCTCTGCCAGTGGCGCGGATAGACCATGAAACCCGCTGGAGGGTCAAGTACTCTATTTGAACTTGTGAGATCATGTGGAAACTCGCTGCAGCGAGTCAGATGGAACGGGGTTCGAGAACCCGAGCAGAGCGTACATCACCACGTGAGCACCGGAAGCGGAGAAGCCCGCTTCAGGGGGCCGCCACAGCAGAGTTTACGCGTGGTCTCAGGCGGCAAGCAGCCGCTCGACCTCATTGACCAGATCCTTGAGATGGAACGGCTTGCTGAGCACCGAAGCGTCCTTGGGGGCGTCGCTATCGGGGTTCAACGCCACGGCGGCAAAGCCGGTAATGAACATCACCTTGAGGTCAGGATCGAGCTCGGTGGCGCGGCGTGCCAGTTCGATACCATCCATTTCCGGCATCACGATATCGCTCAGCAGCAGCGAGAACGGCTCCTCGCGCAGCCTTTCATAGGCCGACAGGCCATTGTCGAAGGAAACGACCTCATAGCCCGCATTCTTCAGAGCGCGCGTCAGAAACTGGCGCATGTCATTGTCGTCTTCTGCGAGCAGAATTCGCTTCATCGGGTCTCTCC
Organism: Devosia sp.; assembly: GCF_030689745.1. Lineage (GTDB taxonomy): Bacteria > Pseudomonadota > Alphaproteobacteria > Rhizobiales > Devosiaceae > Devosia > Devosia alba. The sequence continues at coordinate 11,145 of NZ_JAUYGL010000177.1, read as the reverse complement.
GGCCGTTGGGCATGAGTCGTATTCTAGAGCGGGATGTTTAAGCGAAGTTTGCGCTTCTGCAACATCAACCCGATTCCCGTTGGTAAAATACCGCAATTGTGGACAATTCTGTCACAAACGGCGACACTGGGCCGGCAAATCAGCGACGCGCAGCTATTTCGCGCCAGTTCGGGGAGGCATATGCGGTCTGACTATTGGGATCGGCCGGCATTTGAAACCATCCGGCCACGCCGGCTGCTGACGCCACTGGTGTTCAACTCACCCCATTCCGGCCGCGTCTATCCCGAGCGCTTTCTGGCCATGACCCGGCTGGATCACCTGTCGATCCGCCAATCCGAAGATGCCTGGGTTGACGAGTTGTTTGCCCGGGCCCCCCATCTTGGCGCGCCCATGCTGCGGGCGCATTTCCCGCGCGCCTATCTCGACGTCAATCGCGAGCCGTGGGAACTCGATCCCACCATGTTTATCGAGCCGCTATCGGATCGCTTCAACACCACCTCGCCCCGCGTGGCCGCCGGGCTGGGCACGCTGGCGCGCGTCGTCGCCGAGAACAAGCCGATCTATCGCGACCGGCTGAGCATGGCAGATGCGCACATGCGCATCGATGGCATCTACCATCCCTATCACGCCGCGCTGCAGCGCCTGCTCAGCGAAGCGGTCAATGCCTTTGGCGTGGCCCTGTTGATCGATTGCCACTCCATGCCGCGCATTACCCGCGCCCATGACAAGGCTGCGCCCGATATCGTGCTGGGTGATCGCTATGGCACCACCTGCGCTCCCGGTCTGGTCGAGCTGACGGAAACCATTTTCACCAGCGCCGGCCTGCGGGTCGCCCGCAATCGCCCCTATGCCGGCGGCTTTGCCACCCGCACCTATGGCCGCCCTCAGCATGGCGTGCACGCGCTGCAGATCGAAATCAGCCGCCACCTCTATATGAACGAAGTCACCCTGAACAAGAACGAGGGCTTTGAGGCCATTCGCGATGTGGTGGAACGGCTGATCTTCGCCCTGATCGGCCTCGATCTGGTCTCGCTGGTTGGCAGCCGGGCCCTGCCCGAAAAGGCCGCCGCCGAGTAGTCAACGGCGCCATATTTCAGTAGACCTCATGGCGAGCCTGTCGAACCACGCGGTCGTGGCGCGGTGTAGGCCCCTGCTATGATTGCCCCATGACCCTCGACATCGCCAAGATCCAGACCACATTGCTGGCCGCTGCGGACGCCGCCGCCGCTGTTACCCTGCCCCTGTTCCGCACCGATCTGGGCATCGACAACAAGCTGGCTGCCGGCTTTGATCCGGTCACCGAGGCCGACCGCAGCGCCGAAACCGCCATTCGCGCCATCATCGCCCAGGCCTTTCCCGACCACGCCATTATCGGCGAAGAATGGGGCAGTTCCGGCGAGAGCGAATTCACCTGGATCATTGACCCGGTCGATGGCACCCGCGCCTTCATTACCGGGGCGCCTGTCTGGGGCACGCTGATCGGCTTTGCCCATAATGGCGTCGCCATTGCCGGCCTGATGAGCCAGCCCTTCATCGGCGAGACCTTTCTGGCCACGCCCGGCGGCGCCACCTATCGCCACAACGGACAGACCCAGCCCCTGCGCGCCAGCGGCCTGACCGAACTGGCGTCAGCCCGGGTTTTTACCACCACGCCATCGCTGTTCAATTCACCTGAACTGCTGGCCAAGTGGCAGGCGCTGGAGGCCGCTACGCGCCTGCAGCGCTTCGGCCTCGACTGCTATGGCTACGCCCTGCTCGCCGCCGGTCACGCCGACATTGTCATCGAGCCGTTCCTGAACACCTATGACATTGCCGCCCTGGTACCGATCATCCGCCAGGCCGGCGGCGCCATCGCCTGCTGGGACGGCAGCGAGCCCACCGGCGGCGGCAATGTCGTGGCCGCCGCCACGCCTGAGCTGTTGGAAAAGGCACTGGCGCTGGTCAACGCCAACTAGCGCTGCCCCGCTTCGAACCCGCCGCCACAATCCTCTCCCGTGTGGGGAGAGTGGCCTCGCAGGGGTCGTATTGGGGATGCAACAGCGCAGCCGGTGGTCACACATCCCCCCACAAGTCTGCCCACAAGCAAAGAAGGCGGAGCGCGCTCAAGACGCCCGCCCGCCGGGTCATTCCGGCGCAGCCCGGAATCCATCCCGAGATGCCCGCGTGACCATGTCAACATGAGTGCTAACGGCAACTGCCGACCCCATTTCGGCTTGCAGCATTCTTTGGTGCGCTGAAATCTGCCGCAGTTTCGATTGCCTGCTACCCCACCGCGCGTCACCCTCGGGCCTGACCCGAGGGCTCTTCACGTGTCGATGCCAACGCGGAGATTGCGCCATTCGTGGCTTTCGGACCGCTTCTCATCCGAGCACCTTGAAGTCCAGGGCCCTCCGGTCAGGCCCGAGGGTAACGACCGGTGGGTGGAACGATACCGGGATCGAAATGGGAGGGATGGCAGAAAACGACCCTTTTCAGTTGTTCCAGCCAATTCATTCGATGCTCGAAAGCGGCCATTCGCCGTTGACGTTCCGGCGATATTTGTCGGCTTGATGGGCGGCGGAGAACTTCGCCACATGAGGCTGCGATCGCATCCCAAAAGTCGCAAGATGACCATTGTCGCATCACATTCTCGTCAACCTTCTCGATGAGGCTGCGCTCGTCGCCTTCGCGGCAACTCGAGAGAACTGAGCGTGATCGTTTTTCGGCGCGTTCTCAAAGAGCCAAAGGATATCTAATGAAGTTTCGTCAATTCACCGTGGCTGCTATGGCCAGCCTCCTCATGGTTTCCGTGCAGACCACTATTGCTGGTGCACAGGAAGTGCCGGCGGTTCCTGCCAGCGAAGAACAGGTAGAGGCCTTTGCCGCTGCCTATGTTCAGGTGAGCCAGGTAAATCAGACATTTGAGCCGCAGTTGGCCGCCGCCGAGACCGAGCAGGACAGGCTCGCATTGTTCCAGCAAGCGCAGCAACAGATGCAAGAGGCGGTGCAAAGCAGTGGCTTGAGCCTCGATGAATATAATGGAATTTACAACCAGGCCCAGGCTGATCCGGACTTAGCCGCCCAGATCCAGACGCAACTGCAACAGCCCGCGCAGTAAGCCTGCCGGCACCGGCCTCAACGTTACCGTTGGGGCCGGTCGCATTTCTGCACCTCGTTGAAGAACGGGTCCCAGAATGGAACCGGCGGTCGTTCCATCCGCTTACTCACTATGGCGTCATCCTCTCCCATCTCCCACAAGACCAACCCCGCTGTACTATCGAGCCTATTGCGGATAGTCGCGCTCCTGCTGATCCTTGTAGGACTGATGGCGACTACCCAAGCAGCCGCGCAGGACAGTCAGACCTCGGTTCGTCTCGATGGACGCATTCTTTTCCGCGTGAGCGCGTCCGCCGATGCTACCTCCGAGCAGCGCGCAACACGGGTCGAACAGCGCCTGCAGGCGCTGCTGCCAACCCTGGACAATCCCGCCCAAGCCCGCATTGTCAGTTCGGGCAGCACGAGACTGGTCACGGTTTCGGGGGTGTCGGTCGCCACGGTTACGGCCGAAGATGCCGAAGACAGCATTACCACGCTCGATGTTCTGGCCGAGGAATGGCGCCAGGCCATCGAACAGGAGCTCGAGGTGAGCCGCCAGCAACGCCTCGGGTTCGGCGGCCGGTTCCTGGCCGAAATTCGAGGCGCTATCGGCACCGCCTTTTCTATCACCTCGGAATCCTCAGGAGCCGTGATACCCCGCGTGCTGGCCGCCGGGCTCATCCTGGCGAGCTTTGTCCTCTTGGCGCGTATCGTGGGCTGGGGTATGAGACAGGTTTTCCGGCGACTGCGCGCCGACAAGACCCTCGAAAACCTCATCCGCCAGCTTGCCTATTACATGATCGTACTCATGGGCCTGCTGATCGCAGCAGGTGCCCTGGGGTTCAGCCCTGAGGCAGTGGTCACCGGGCTTGGATTGACCGGGTTGGTGCTCGGCTTTGCACTCAAGGACATTCTGTCCAACTTCGTCAGCGGCCTGCTGATCCTGGCCATGCGGCCTTTTGAGATCGGTGACCAGATTGCCATCGGTGACACCGAAGGGGCGGTCGAACGGATCGAATTACGGGCCACACAGATCCGAACTTATGATGGACGGGTCGCCCTGGTGCCCAACGCCGAGGTGTTCACCTCCCGGATCGTCAACAACACCGCCGACCCGGTACGGCGCGGCAATGTCCTGGTCACGGTGGGTCTTGGCAGCGACATTCGCAAGATTTCGGCTCTCCTGACTGACAAGGCGCAGTCAGCGCCGGGCGTATTGCCCGATCGCGCTACGTCGGTTCGCGTGGAAGATGCCAATGACGAGACCGTGGTGCTCAATGTTTCCTTCTGGACCGATTCCCGCCGGTCGGACTTCAAAGATACCAGCTCTCAGGTGCGCTTGGCAGCCATCGATGTCTTGATCAGTTGTGGCCACCTGCCGCCAGACCCAGCTATGCGCCGCCTTGAACTGGACGATCCGGCAGCGTGGCGCCGGGCTTTCAGCGCAGCACCTGATCCTGGCTAAGCTGTTTTTCGAGCACGTCCTGCACATAAAAGCGTAGCACCATGACGCGGGTCACAGCGAGCAGCGGCGTCGCGAGCGCCACACCAAGTTCACCAAGTATCGCCCCCATAAGCATGAGGAAGGCAAGTGAGTGCGCCGCAGGCGTGCAGGGTCTTGCCTGTTTCCGTCAAGACGTCGGATGTCTGCTGCCGGCGGTTTACCGGGACCAGCATCACCAAACCCTTGAGGTAGCGTGAAGGGCTTATGGAGAGGAATACGCCGAGAAGAATACCACCAATAGCTGACGGTCAGGAATCCACCCCGAAGAGGCCATCGCCTCGACTTGAGCGGACCGGCTGCTTTTGGAAAATCGGAAAGGCGGTCTGAACGGCCGATATGGGGCGCGTTTTTGCCTGGCAGCTGCCGACCCCTGTTCCGCCATACGAGATCATCCTTTACGAACCAGAAAGCAGACACGGGCTCTGGGTCTGGCAGGTCGAGTAAGGGAGGCCGGCACCGTCATTCCCCAGGCAACTGCACGACCATTTCGATCTCGAGAAGAAATTCAGGCGAGGCAAGGCTCTGGACGCCAACGCCAGTGAGGCCCGGCCTGGCGCCATTCAAGAAAGTCGCAAGCTTGCCCATCACGATTTCCACGCTCGACGGCTTGAGGTCGACGATATAGATGCGCAATTGGATGATGTCACGCGCTGCACCGTCTAACGCGGCAAGGGCGCGAGACAGGTTTTCGATGACGATATCGGCCTGCGCGTGAAGGCTCCCGGGCACCGGCAGTTCGTCGTCGCTGATAGCCACCTGGCCGGACACAAAGGCCATGCGGCCCGTGTGGGCGATGGCGATCTGCGAATATCCGATGCTTTCCGTTTGCGGTAAGGTGTTGGGGTTGAGCAGGGTCGGTGTGGTCACGGGGTGGTCCTTTCCTGAGTAATTGAGCGCGTGACAGCGCGCATCGAACTCAGTATCGAGGAAAACGCTGGCGAATGGTTGTCTTCAGTCTGGCGAAACTTAGTCTACGGAGATGATGTTGGACGGCGGCGATGTAGACGATATCCGGGCGTTCATGGCCGTTGTCGACGCCAAGGGGTTCGCGGCGGCAGGCAGGGCACTAGGCCTTTCGCGCTCGGCATCTGCAAAGGCGGTCGGGCGGCTTGAAAGCAAGTATGCAACCCGCCTGCTCAACCGCACCACTCGCTCGCTGGCGCTCACCGATGCGGGACAGGCTCTTTACGAAAAAGGGGTCGAAATCACTTCGGTTCTCGAGGGAGCGGAAGCAAGCCTGGCCGGAGATGTGGCGCATCCGCATGGCACGCTCCGCCTGACCGTGCCCGACGCTTTCGGGCGGCATTTCGTTCTGCCGGTGATGGCGGACTATCTTCAGCGCTGGCAAGACGTTCAAGCAGAAATCAGCTTTTCGGACACTGTGATCAACATGGTGCAGCATGGTTACGACCTTGCCATCCGCATTGGTGTAACCAGCCCAGATCCAGGCCTGATCATGCGCGTTCTGCGCCACGAGCCGCTGGTCCTTTGCGCCGCGCCTGCCTACCTTGAAAGACGTGGCTCGCCTGAACGCGTGGAGGATCTCGATTACCACGACCTTCTCTTTTACGAACACGCAGGCGCTCGACAGAACTGGAGCCTTCGCGACGCGGAGGGGCGGATCGTTGCTGCACGCGGGCGGAGCCGGCTGCGCATGGACAACGGGGCCGCGCTTTACGAGATGGCGTTGGCGGGGAGCGGCCTGGCGCTACTGCCGCTGTTTCTCGTTGAAGCGGACGTTGCGGCGGGACGGCTACGGAAAGTCTTGCCCTGGACCACACCCGAAGGCGTGCCGGTCGTCGCGCTCTATCCGCACCGTCGTCATCTGGAAGCCAAGGTTCGCCATTTCATTGATATGCTTGCGGACCGTCTCGACAAGTGAGCGGAGGCGGCAGCGGACACCAACCAGGAACACATGCGGGCTGCATACTTGATGGAGAAAATCGGCCTGCGGGATCATTGCGACGGCGTTTTCAACTCTGCGGCTATCGGTCGAGTGTCAGGTTGGAATACGGTCGAGTGGGGCGAAGAAAGCTCGCTGTCTTCTGCGCTGGCACAACCTGGATTGGGAACGTCGAGCCCGCTCTAAAGTCGTTCCGCTTTTGACGGAGCGACAGCCACAAGCCGCCGGTCCGCTTGCCACCCCAAATCTGCCGCCGTGTTCGCATTGTTCCGCTCTGTTCTTGATTCCGTTTATCCCCGCCCCCAGAACGTCTGCCATACTGCTGCCCATGCCCCCGCAGCTGCGCGGTCGCGACGAACGGTCAGGCGGGGGAAGCCGGATGATGGAGGGTCGCTTCCATCCAACGGCGCGGTTGGACAACTGGGCCCGGAGACTCCCCGGGTCACATGCTTTCCCGATCACCGGCTGCACCGGCTCGGGATCTGTGCCGACGCCAGCAGGGCGTCGGCGGGCAGGCCGGCATGGGCGGAGAAAGGACGCAAGTCCGCCAGCTTCAACTGTGACCCGCGAGCCATCCGGAAAACATGGGGCAAGATTTGCTTCATTTTTATCGCCGGACGACCGGCACCGAGGCGAATCTTGCCCCATGTCGCAGCAACCGCAGCCAGGCGGCGCTTTGGCGCGTCCCTATGGCAATGGACCCGGCGCAAACCAAACCGCCGCAGCCAGGCAGTAGATCGATCTCAGCCGCTCTGCTCGGTAATAAACGCATCGAACGCCGCGAACACCTGGCCGCGAATGGTATCGGTCTCCATGAACAGTTCGTGGCGCGCGCCGGCGATCACTACATGCCGCCCGGTACGCAATTGCAGGCCCAATTGCTCCGTGGCATTGGTGGACACCACGGTGTCGCGCGCCGCCGCCAGCATCAATAGCGGGATTTTGATCCGTCCCGGAAAACTGTCGCTTCCTGCCGCCGCCATGGCCGCCATCGCCGCTGCCACCCAGCGCACGGTTGGCGCGCCGATTTCAAGGTCGGGCCGCGCCTTGACCACATCGACCATGCGCAGATAGCGCAGCATGTCGCCGGTCAGCGGATTGTCGGGAAAGCTCGTTTCGGAGGCTGGCCTGTCGGCCTTGCGACTGACCGGCATCCGCCCCAGCCCGACAAAGCTCAGCGCTTCGGCCGCCCGCGCCATACCCGCCATGCTCAAGGGCTGCCGGTCCAGCGCCACCATTGGCGCCGACAGGAAAACCCGGTCAAACATCAGCCGGTCCTTGGCCGCGGCGAACAGTGACACCAGCCCGCCCATCGAGTGGCCCACCAGATAATAGGGCGGCGGGCATTCGGGCAGCAGGATGTGGCCGTGAAAGCTCTTCAGATCAGTCCAGTAGTCCTCGAATTTGTCGACATAGCCCAGCCGGGGATTGCCAATCAGCCGGTCCGAGCCGCCCTGTCCGCGCCAGTCAAACGTCGCCACCGCGAAGCCGCGCTTGCGGAAATCGGCGATGGTCTCGAAATATTTCTCGATGAATTCGGTGCGCCCCTGCACCAGGCAGATGGTGCCGCGCTGCTTGCCGGCTGATTTTGGCCAGAAGGCAAAGCGCAACTGCACATTGTCCGCCGTCTTGAAATAGCCCACCCGCGCCCCCTCCGGCAGCGGATTGGACGCAATGTTGACCAGGCTGGGGCCATTGGGATCGACGATGTTCATGACGGCTTCCGGACTTGGGGACCACCGACTTAGAGCAAACGCCGGGCAAAAAGAAAACCAGCATCCCGGGGGATACTGGTTTCCATTGTGACGGCCCGTGCGGGGGGGCGGATGACGGGCCGCGTTGGCAATGCTGAAGTCACCCTCAGCACCTGTCTGCTTGTAGCGTCCCATGCCTGAACCCAGTTGCACCGGACTGTTCATTTTCGGTTCAGCACAGCGTGGCGTTGACCCTCTTGAACCGGCAAATTTGCCCCCCATATCTCAATCGTCCGCCGGCCTTGCCGGGGACCCCGACCTCGAAATCATCGGTTTGCCTATTGCTGGGAGCCGCGATGAGACGACAGCGAGACCACCGGGAATCCACGTTGCTTTACGGAGAATGTGACTATGCAGACCATCGATTTTTCCCCCTTCTATCGCTCCACGGTCGGCTTTGACCGGGTTTTTAACCGCCTCGACAATCTGGTCGGGCAGGAAGCCAAGACCTACCCGCCCTACAATATCGAGCGCACAGGTGATGACACCTACCGCATCTCGATTGCAGTGGCTGGCTTTGCCAATGGCGACATCGCCATCGAGACCAAGGAAAACAACCTTGTGGTCAAGGGCGCCAAATCGGCCGAGACCGCCGACAAGGCCCGTGAATTCCTCCACCGCGGCATTGCCGAGCGGGCCTTCGAGCTCCGCTTCCAGCTGGCCGACTATGTTGAGGTGAACGGCGCCGTCCTTGAGAACGGCCTGCTCCATCTTGAGCTGAAGCGCGAATTGCCCGAGAGCAAGAAGCCGCGCTCCATCGAGATCAAGTCGGGCGAGCAGCCCACCATTGAGGATCAGTCGGTCAACTAGCACCGGCTGCCCACGGGAACCCTGGAGGCGCGGCGTCAAGTCGCGCCTCATTTGCATCTGCTGAGGGAACTTCCCCGCACCCCGCTGGTTGATCAGCTAGCTCATTCCAGCGTCACCGTTGCAAAGGACCTTCCATGAAAACCCCCGCCATTGCCCTTAAGGCCAATGCCAAATCGACGGTCATCGACATTCTCAATGCCCGGCTGGCCGATTCCATTGATCTGGCCCTGATCGTCAAGCAGGCCCACTGGAACCTCAAGGGCCCCAATTTCATCGCCGTGCACGAAATGCTTGATCCGATGCGCGCCGCCATTGACGGCCATGTCGATGTGATCGCCGAGCGCGTCGCCCAGCTCGACGGCATTGCCCTGGGCACCAGCCAGATCGTCGCCAAGTCCAGCACGCTGGCGGCCTATCCCACCGATATCCGCAAGGTCACCGATCACCTGCAGGCGCTGGCCGAACGCTTTGCCAGCCTGGCCAATCAGGTGCGCGAGGACATCGACGCCACCGATGAGGCCGGCGACGCCGATGCCGCCGATATCCTGACCGCCTATTCACGCGATCTCGACAAGAACCTCTGGTTCATCAAGTCCCATCTCGAATAGGCAATCACTACCATTTGCTGCGTTCAAGGGGCGTTTTCATCCGGGAGCGCCCCTTTTGCCGCCTGCCAAAGCGGCAAGTCCTACGCATTCCTACGCAAATGACGGCAATGTCCTATTTTTTGTGCCACCAACCCGGCAAAGTCGCTTGCTCCTGGTTTTGAATTATGCAAATGTGTGTTGGATAGGGCAGCACAACTGTCCTATATGACGCGTCGCCCCGCTCTCCGCGGCCAGCGCGCGCGCCTGATCCGGCTGGCCCGCTCCCGATGAGCGGAAACGGAAGGGCGGGGCTGCTACAGCCCGAACGAGCGGCCATTTGGATGCAGCGCCGCTTCCCACGGAACAGACATCGCGATAAACCGAGCCGTGCCCGCGCACGACCCGCGTCGGCGATGTGTCCGCAAATTCGGGCCGGCAGCCGCCGGTGTGGTATAGTCGGCGAGCAAGTTCGCCACAGCGCAAGGATGACAAGACATGGTGACCAGCCAGGCAGGAGCATGCCAAACGCCAACACGTTCACCAGCCGCTGTGCCTCTCAGTGGACGGCCGGCGGCCCAGGGACTGTACGACCCCAAACATGAGCACGATGCCTGTGGCATCGGCATGATTGCCAATATCAAGAACCGGCCCAGCCACGAAGTGGTGCAGAAGGGCCTCGAAATCCTCGAAAACCTCGAACATCGCGGTGCCGTGGGCGCTGACCCGCTCATGGGCGATGGCGCCGGCATTCTGGTGCAGACCCCCCACAATTTCTTCAGCAAGGTGCTGCCCTTCCCCCTGCCGGAACAGCACCACTACGCCGTGGCGATGCTGTTTTACCCCAATACGGACGGCCTGCGCGATCGCGTCGCTGCGGTAGTCCATGCCTGCATCGCGGCCGAAGGCCTCAGCGTGCTGGGCGAGCGGGTCGTGCCCACCGACAATACCGCTCTCTCCGCCGGTGTTATCGCCACCCAGCCCATTATTGAACAATTGGTGATCGCCCGTCCCGACGGCCTGACGCTCGACGAGTTCGAGCGCAAGCTGCTCATCGTGCGCAAGGTCATCTCCAACACCGTTTATGGCACCGTGCCCGAGAGCCACAGCGACAACGGCTTTTACGTCGTCTCGATGTCCGCCCGCACCATTGTCTACAAGGGCATGTTCCTGGCCTTCCAGCTGGGCGCCTTCTACACCGATCTGCATGACGAGAGCTTCGAGAGCGCCATTGCCCTGGTGCATCAGCGCTTTTCGACCAATACCTTCCCCTCTTGGAAGCTGGCCCACCCCTACCGCATGACCACCCATAATGGTGAGATCAACACCATCCGGGGCAATGTGAACTGGATGGCGGCCCGCCAGGCCTCGGTCTCATCGCCCCTGTTCGGCGATGACATCGAAAAGATCTGGCCGATCTCCTATGAGGGCCAGTCCGACACCGCCTGTTTTGACAACGCGCTCGAATTTTTGGTGCGCGGCGGCTATTCGCTGCCCCATGCCGCCATGATGCTG
>NZ_JAUYGL010000169.1 GCF_030689745.1 Devosia sp. | reverse complement strand
GTGGCGGGCAGGCGGTTGAAGGTGCCGTCTGATTCGTCGGCCTCGACCACCATCCATTCGCCATCGCCAAGCCGGGCATTGGTGCCATAGGCATTGATGATGCCGCCATTGATCACCGTCGGATCAAGATTGCCGGCGTCGAGCAGCGCCGCCACCAGCGTGGTGGTCGTCGTCTTGCCATGTGTGCCGCCAATCGCAATGGCAGTCTTGAAGCGCATGATTTCGGCCAGCATTTCGGCCCGGCGTACAATCGGCAGCTGTCGGGCGCGCGCCGCCACCAGTTCGGGATTGTCGCGCTTGATCGCCGAGGACACCACCACCACTTCTGCGGCGCCCAGATTGTCGCCGCTCTGGCCGATCATCACGCTGATGCCCATATCGCGCAGGCGCTGCACATTGGGGTTCACCGCCGCATCCGAGCCCTGCACGGTATAGCCCTGATTGTGCAGGATTTCGGCGATGCCGCTCATGCCGATGCCACCAATGCCGATGAAGTGGACGGGGCCGATATTGCGAGGCATTTTCATCGCGCGTCTTCCAATAGGTTCTTGCCCGAGAGCATTTCGGCGAGATCCGCCAATTTCTCGACCGCGCGCGGTTGGCCCAGTGAACGGGCGGCTTCTGCGGCAGTGCTGAGTGATGCGGGATCCGTTAACAGTTCCGTGAGCCGACTGCCAAGCGATTGCGGCGACAGCGTGGCCTGCTCGGCCACCCAGCCGCCACCGGCTGCCGCCATCACCATGGCATTGTTCTTCTGATCGGCATCAATGGCGCCCGGCAAGGGCACCAGAATGGCCGGGCGCCCCAGCACGGTCAGTTCGGCAATGGTCGAGGCGCCGGAGCGCCCGATTACCAGGTGGGCCTGCGCCATGCGTTCGGGCAGGTCGGTAAAGAACGCCGCCAGTTCAACATTGATCTTGGCGCGGCGATAGACCTCGGCCACGCGATCGAGATCCTCGGCGCGGCACTGCTGCACGATCTGCAGCCGGGGTCGCAGCGTCTCGGGCAGGCCGGCAATCGCCACTGGCACGATATCGGAGATCGCCTTGGCGCCCTGGCTGCCGCCGAACACCACGATACGGATTGGCCCGGTCTTGCTCAGCGCCGGATAGGGGGCACGCGCAACCGCTCGAACCTGGTCGCGCACCGGATTGCCGGTCAGTACCTGCTCCAGCGCTTGCCCATCGGCAAATCTGGTGTTGGCAAAGCTCAGCGCCAGCATATCGGCAAACCGCGCCAGCGCCCGGTTGGCCCGCCCCATCACCGCGTTCTGCTCGTGCAGAATGCCCGGAATGCCCAGCAGGCTGGCGGCCACAAAGGGCGGAAAGGTCGGATAGCCGCCAAAGCCGATTACGCAATCGGGCTTGCTCTTGTTGAGCAGGCCGAACGCCACGGCAATGCCGCGCAGAATGGTAATTCCGCCGGTGACGAACTTGATCGGATTGCGCAGCGAGGGCGTGGCCGATGGCACGACGTGGATCGCCGCGGCCGGGAAATCGCCGCCATAGCTGTCGACCCGATGGTCGGTCATCAGTTCCACGGCATGGCCGCGCCGCTCCAGTTCCTGCGCCAGCGCCATGGCCGGAAACAGATGTCCGCCCGTGCCCCCGGCCATCAGCATGAACTTGGTCATTCTGCTGGTGCCAGCGGCGCGATGGCACTTCTGAAACTAGGCAGGCCGGTGGCCATGCGCTCTTCGGGCTTGATACGGGTAAAGGCCAGCATCAGTCCCATGCCGAAGGCCACCGCAATCATCGAGGTACCGCCATAGGAGACAAAGGGCAGCGTCATGCCCTTGGGGGGGATCAGGTTCAAATTCACCGCCAGATTGATGCCGGACTGCATGGCAAACTGAATGGCCAATGTGGAGGCAGCAAGGCGGGCGAACAGACTGCTCTGCCGCTGCGCGCCCAGCATGGCGCGAATGACGATAAAGGCGATCAGCGCGACCAGCACCAGGCAGAACAATATCCCGAACTCGCCCGCAGCCGCCGAAAACACATAGTCCGAATGGGCGTCGGGGATCAGCTTCTTGGCCTGTGATTCACCCGGGCCCCGGCCAAACCAGCCGCCCTCGAGCAGGGACTGCAGCGCCCGGTCGATCTGGTAGGTATTGCCGCCGCCATCGGGATTGAGAAAGGTGTCGATGCGCCTGGAAAAATGCGGGAAGAACAGATAGGCGCCAAACAGCAGCGCCCCGGCCACACCCGCCAGACCAAAAATGATGAACCAGGAAATGCCGCTGAGAAACAGCAGCACGGCCCAGGTGCCCAGCACCAGCGCCGTCTGCCCGATATCGGGCTGCAGCAACAGCCCGACCACGATAATCAGCATCATCGCCGTCGCCAGGATCTTGCCCGGCACGTTGCGGTGGATCATCGATTCCGAAAACAGCCAGGCGCTGAGCACGGCAAAGGCCGGCTTGACGAATTCGGAGGGCTGCACCGATTGCCCGGCAAAGGAGATCCAGCGCCGCGCGCCCTTGACCTCGGTGCCGAAGCGCAAGGTGGCCCACATCAACACCACGCTGACCACCAGGGTCACGAGGACCGCCAGGCGCGCCTGACGATGGTTGAGCAGGGAAGTGACCAGCATGACCGGCAGGGCGACGATGCAGAACATGGCGTGGCGCAGCACGAAATGCCATTCCGACAGGCCGATACGCTCGGCCACCGGCGGGCTGGCGGCAAAGCTGAGCACCATGCCGCAGGTCATCAGCAGGACCAGCGCACCCAGCAGTTCCCGGTCAATCGACCACCACCACTCCGCCAAGGGGGTTTTTTCGGCACGGGAAAACATCATGGGAAAAGCCGGCTACTCGATACAAACTACATTCAATTGTAGCAGGCCGATGGTTACCGATTTCCCAATCGTTCTTGCGTTTTGCAACTCCGAGGCATCGAAATCGTACCGGCGCGCGCCCTAACGCAACTTGAGCGTGCTCAACCCGATCAGCGCCAGCACGAAACTGATGATCCAGAAGCGGATCACCACCTGGCTCTCGGTCCAGCCAAGATGCTCAAAATGATGATGAATTGGCGCCATGCGGAACACCCGCTTGCCGGTCAGGCGGAATGACACCACCTGCACGATCACCGACACGGTTTCGAGCACGAACAGCCCGCCAACAATCGCCAGCACGATTTCGTGTTTGGTCGCCACGGCAATCGAGCCAAGCGCGCCGCCCAGGGCGAGCGAACCGGTATCGCCCATGAAAATCTGCGCCGGCGGTGCGTTGAACCACAAAAATCCCAGCCCCGCCCCGATCAAAGCGCCACACACCACCGCCAGCTCGCCAGTGCCGGGCACGTAATTGAGCAGCAGGTAATCGGAGAAATTCACGCTACCCACAAGATAGGCGATCAGCGCAAAACAGGCTGCCGCCACCATGACCGGCACGATGGCCAGCCCATCCAGCCCGTCGGTCAGATTCACCGAATTGCCCGCCGCCACCACCACAAAGCCGCCGAACAGAATGTAGAAATAGCCCAGATTGAGCGCCAGATCCTTGACGAAGGGGAACAGCAGCGAATTGCTGTACACGCCCGAATTGAGCTGGGAAATGGCAAAGGCCGCGATGGCCGCGATCACCGCTTCCAGCAGCAGTCGCTGGCCGCCGCCAAAGCCCTTGTGGCTCATGCGCTTGACCTTGAGATAGTCGTCGTAAAAGCCGATGGCGCCAAAGCCCAGCGTGACGAACAGCACCACCCAGACATAGCCATTGCCCAGATTGGCCCATAGCAGGGTCGAAATCACCGCGCCCGACAGGATCATCAGGCCGCCCATGGTGGGCGTGCCCTTCTTGGTCAGCAGGTGTCCGGCCGGACCATCTTCGCGGATCGGCTGCCCGGTCTGCTGCTTCAGACGCAGCAGGGCAATCATGCCCGGACCGAACATGAACACGAAGAACATCGCCGTTATCACCGCACCAGCCGTGCGGAAGGTGATGTAGCGGAAGACGTTGAAGGCCGTTAGCGTGTCACCCAGCTGGCCGAGAAAATACAACATGAAAGGCAGGGTCCTGGTTGGCTGGGATCAGTTGAGAGCGAACTGTTTGACAATGTGGTCAACGATGGTCGACAGCCCCACGCCGTTGGACCCTTTGACCATAACTGCGTCGCCATAGGCAAGGCTATTGCGCAGTATGGGCGCCATCTCCGACGCCGTTGCTGTGTGTGCACTCACGCGGTCGCGCCCCAGCGCCTCGGCCAGGGCGCCCATGGCCTCGCCCACCAGATAGATCTGCTCGGCGCCCGAGGCGCGCACCGCATCAGCCAGACTGGCATGCAGTGCCGCTGACTGCGCGCCGAGCTCCAGCATATCGCCCAGCACCACCACCTTTCGGCCCTGCGGCGCCACCTGGGTTGCGAACACGTCGAGCGCCGCTTTCATCGAAGCGGTATTGGCATTGTAGCTTTCATCAATCAGCAGCAGCGGCTTGTCGACCGGCCCCAGGACCTGCCGTAGTCCCCTGCCCGCCTGCAGCCCGAAGCCGGCCAGCGCCCGCAGGGCAACCGCGATCTCGACCCCGGCCTGATAGGCCACGGCCAGCGCCGCCGTCGCATTGGCCACCATGTGACGGCCCGGCACATTCAGCACCAGGCTGTGACGCACGTCGTTATGCACAATGGTGGCAAAGCTCCTGTCGGCGGCCGTCTCGACATCAAGGGTCTGCCAGTCGGTGCCGCGTGCCTCGCCATAGGTGACGATATTGCTTACCCCGGCGGCCCGGGCCTCCTCGAGCAGCACCGCCAATTGCGGGTGATCGGCATTGATCACCGCCGTGCCGCCCGGCTCCAGCCCGGCAAATATCTCCGCCTTGGCGCGGGCGATGCCATCAAGCGAGCCGAACGCTTCCAGATGCGCCGCGGCCACTGTGGTAATGACGGCAATATGCGGCCGCACCAATTGCGCCAGCGGGCGGATTTCCTCGGGCCCGCTCATGCCCATTTCAAACACCCCGAACTGGGCACTCCCGGGCAGCCGCGCCAGCATCAGCGGCACGCCCCAGTGATTGTTGAAGCTCTTGATTGAGGCATGGGTTTCCCCTGCCGCCTCGAACACCACCCGGATGGCTTCCTTGGTTGTGGTCTTGCCCACACTGCCTGTCACGCCCACAATGACGGCGCGGCTGCGCGCCCGGGCCGCCCGCGCCAGATCGCGCAAACCGTCCAGCGCGTTTTCCACCACAATGCGCCTGTCGCCACGGCCCCGGCTCACCAGCGCGGCGACAGCGCCATTCGCCAGCGCCTGCTCGACGAAGTCATGCCCATCAAACCGGTCGCCCTTGATGGCAACAAACAGGGCGTCGGGCCCCAGTTCGCGGGAATCTATGGAGATCGAACCGATGGGCGTGGCCGGCACAAGGTCCGTGCTCCCGCCCGTGGCGGCAAGGATCTCGGCAATGGTGTAGAGGGGCTGCGTCATCAGATCCGTCCAGGCACGCGATGCAGCACCTCCCCTTCGACGGGGGAGGTTGGGAGGGGGTGGCGGTCACGCACCATGGTCAGAGCGCGCGAGCTCCCCTCCCCAACCCTCCCGGCCAGGGGGAGGGTGTCAAATCGAGTGCGTGGCAATAATCCTACCCCTTGATTGCCGCAGCCACGACCTCATGGTCGGAGAAATGATGCTTGGTGGTGCCCACGATCTGGTAATCCTCGTGGCCCTTGCCGGCAATCAGCAGGACATCACCTTTCTTCAGCGCCTTGATCGCCGTGGTAATGGCCTCGCGGCGGTCGCCAATCTCGGCAGCGCCCTTGGCTGTCGCCATGATCTCCGCCCGGATGGCATTGGCGTCTTCAGTGCGTGGATTGTCATCGGTGACGATGACCACATCGGCCATGCGCGCGGCAACTTCGCCCATCATGGGTCGCTTGCCCTTGTCGCGGTCGCCGCCAGCGCCGAACACCACATGCAGCTTGCCTTTGGCATAGGGCCGCAGCGCCGCCAGCGCGGCTTCCAGCGCCACTGGCTTGTGCGAATAATCGATAAAGATCGCCGCGCCATTATGCTCGGCCACCAGTTCAAGCCGCCCCTTGGCGCCCACCAGTTCGCTCAGGGCGGGGAAGGCATCGGATTTGTCGACGCCCGTCGACATGGCGAGCGCTGCCGCCACAATGGCGTTGGACACCTGAAATTCGCCGGTCAGCGGCAGATGGAAGCTGAGCTTTTCTCCGACATGACGCACTTCGACGCGCTGCCCATAGCCTTCGGGCTCAATTGAGAGCACTTCGATATAGGCGCCTTCACGGCCCACGGTCAGCAGGGTTGCGCCCGCGCTGAGGGCGGCAAACATGAAGGGCTCGTATTCGGGGTCATCAACATTGACCACTGCCGGGCCGCTATCCACCAGCAGATCGGTGAACAGCCGCAGCTTGGCATCGCGATAGGCATCCATATCGGCGTGATAGTCGAGATGATCCCGGCTCAGATTGGTGAAGGCCACTGCTTCAAAATGCATGCCGTCGAGCCGGCGCTGGTCAAGTCCATGGCTCGACGCTTCGATCGCCACGTGATCAATCCCCTGCGCCTTGAGCGCCCGCATCGACTGGTGCAGCGTCCGCGAATCCGGCGTGGTGTGCATGCCTTCGATCAGTCGCGTCGCCGTCTCAACGCCCAGCGTGCCGATGCTGGCGCCGGGGACCCCGGCATGGCTCCAGATCTGGCGCACGAACGAGGCCACCGAGGTCTTGCCATTGGTGCCGGTGACCGCCACGGTAATTTCGGGCTGCGGTTCAAACACGCGCGAGGCGGCCCTGGCATAGGAAGCCCGCACATCCTTGACGATAATGACCGGCACCCCCGGATCGCCCACCGGAGCCACATCGCTGATGATCGCCAGCGCGCCGCGCCGGACGGCCTCGGCGACAAACTGGTTGCCATGCACCTTGGCGCCCGGCAGGGCAAAAAAGATGTCACCCGGCTCAATGCGCCGGCTGTCCGAATTGAGGCCAAAGACTGCACCCAGACCCTTTTTGGGGCGGGCGCCGGAGCCTTCGAGCAGTTGCGTTACGCTTATTGACACGGGGACAAACCCTTCTGGATCGATCTATCGGATGGCGGGAGGAACAAGGTTTTCATCGAGAATTTCGGCAAAATCAGGAGCAACGCCCAGCATGGGAGCGACACGCTGCACGATACGGCCGGTGACGGTGCCGGCATTCCAGCCAGCGGTGGTGCCCTGTTGTGCATTTTCGGCCTTGGGCTCGTCTACCATGATGATCATCGCATAACGGGGGTTATCAAGAGGAAAAGCCGAGCCGAAGAAATTGGTGACCTTGCTGGACGAATAGCGCCCATCGACCACTTTTTCGGCCGTGCCGGTCTTGCCGCCAACGCGGTAGCCCAGCGCTGCCTTGTTCATTTGCGAGCCCGAGCCCTCGAGCGCGTTCAGCCGCATCAGATAGCGGACTTCATCGCTGGCTTGGGGGCTGATAACGCGGCGATACTGCGCCTGCGCCGTCGCAAGGTCACGCTTGTAGAGCGTGGGGGCAATATAATTGCCGCCGTTCACAAAGGCCGCATAGGCCGTGACCATGTGCAGCGGCGACACCGACAGCCCATGGCCAAACGAGGCCGTGGCCGCGCCAACCTCGGACAGTTCCTTGGGCACCGTCGGCAGCCGCATTTCCGGCAGTTCGAACGGCACGCGGGTGTCCAACCCGATGCGGGTCAGGAAAGCGCGGAAATTGTCCTTGCCCATGGCCTGCATGACGCGGATCGTGCCGATATTGGAGGAGTATTTGTACACTTCCGGCAGGCTCAGAATGCGGTGCTTGCCATGAAAATCGTCGATCGTGTAGCGGCCGAACCGAATCCCGAAGCGCGCATCAAAACTGTCGGTAATCCTGACCGCGCCGCTGTCGAGCGCGCCGGCCATGGTGACGGTCTTGAAGATTGAGCCCGGCTCGAAAATGCCTGCCGTGATCCGGTTGAAACTGTCCTTGACCAGCGCGGTGGCCGGCTGATTGGGATCAAAATCGGGCAGCGACGCCAGCGCGATGACTTCCCCGGTATGGATGTCCAGCATCACCCCCGCCGCCGCAATCGCTGAATAGCGCTGCAAGGCGTCAACCAGTTGCTCGTGCATCACATGTTGCACGCGCATGTCCACGCTCAGATCCACCGGAGTGAGCGCATTGCCGCGCGCCAGCCCCAGATCCTGCAGCAGCGCAATGTCTTCGCCATCCATGTGCCGCTCAATGCCGGCAATGCCGCGATTGTCGATATTGGTCGACCCCAGAATATGGGAGGCCTCGTTCATGCCCGGATAGAAGCGCTTGGACTCGGTGATGAAATCAATGCCGGGAATGCCCAGCCGCATCACCCGCTCCTGAATGGCCGGGCTGAGTTCGCGCTGCACCCAGACAAAGCCCTGCTCGCCGGTCAGCCGCTCGCGCAGCCAGTCCGCGCTCAGATCGGGCAGCACGGTGCGCAGTTTGCGTACGGCTTCCTGCACATCAATGATGCGGCGCGGCTCGGCAAACAGCGATGGCACCCGGATGTCGACGGCCATTTCCAGGCCATTGCGGTCCAGGATCGGCGGCCGCGTCGCGGTAATCACATCACGCGCCTGGCCTTCAATGGCGGAGTCGGTTTCAACCAGCCCCAATTGCACCAGCCGCCCGCCCACCAAGCCAAAACCCAACACCAGCGCCAGGATCATCCAGCGGATGCGCGCCTGGGTGAGATTGCCGCGCACCTTGCGGGCGCCATCCAGTGCAATGGTCGGGGCGTGTCCGTCAGCGGTGATGGCCATTATTCGATCCCCTCCAACTCCAGGATCGCATCGATCGGGTCGATACCCGCCTCCAGCGCGGTAAACAGGGAATCCATCGCCGCGCTGTTCGGCTTGGCCGGTCGCATCGGCAGATCGGCAAACGAGCCGAACTGCTCCTGGCGCACCGGGGCAATATCCAGCGCCATCGCATGCCGCTCGACGATCGGGGCGATATGGCCCGGCTGGCTGAGCACCGCCTCGTCGGCCTTCAGCAGGGACAGACTGCCCTGCTGGCTGTCGATCTGGGCAATCAGCGCCGCGCGTTCATTGGCGGTGTTCTCAATGGCGAATTTGAGCGTGTATACCCCGGCCAGCATCAGCACGCTGGTAAAGATCAAAATGATGTTGAGGTTGCGGATCATGCTTCGCGCACCTTGGGCACGCTCAGACCACTCAGGCTCACCGGCCGCGCCTCGATTGCCGAGCGCGTCGCAGCCCGCAGGATGGCCGAGCGGGCGCGCGGATTGCGCCCCAGTTCAGCCGCGCCGGCCTTGCGCGCCTTGGCCACCTCGACCCAGCGCCGCGGCTCGCCCACCACTTGCGGCAGGTGCCGCGACTGGGCCGGACCGCCCTTGTCGGGATCAAGGAAGCGCTTGACGATACGGTCTTCCAGCGAATGAAAGCTCACCACCACCAGCCGGCCGCCCTCGCCCAGCAGGCGCTCGGCGGCAAACAGCGCGCCGACCAATTGCTCGAACTCGGCATTGACCGCAATGCGCAGCGCCTGGAACGAGCGGGTCGCCGGATGGGCGTCGCCGGGCTTGCGGCCAATAGCCTTTTCGATGATGCGCGCCAGTTCCAGCGTGCTCTGGATCGGCGCGATCTCGCGCGCCGCCGTGATGAACTGGGCAATGCGGCGTGATTTACGCTCCTCGCCAAAGGCATAGAGCAGATTGGCCAATTGCTCGGTTTCCAGTCCATTGACCAGATCGGCGGCGCTCTCGCCCGCCCCGCTCATCCGCATGTCGAGTGGCCCGTCGCGCATGAAGGAAAAGCCGCGCTCGGCCTGGTCGAGCTGCATCGAGGACACCCCGATATCGAGCACCACGCCGTCAATCGGCGCATGCGCCGCGGCCAGCGTGTCCAGTTCGGAAAAAGTGCCGGGGACGAAGATAAAGCGGTTGCCGAATTCGGCAGCCAGCGCATCGGCAAACGGTTGCACGCTGGGGTCACGATCAATGCCGATGACGGTGGCTCCCGCCTCCAGCAGGGCGCGCGAATAACCGCCGGCGCCAAAGGTGCCGTCGACAATGCGCTTGCCGTCAAGCGGGGCAAAGGCAGCCAGAACCTCGTCCAGCAGGACGGGGCGATGCGGGCCAGCCTGCTCACTGGTTTCGGGCATGGAACGCTTGCCCATAAAGGTCACTACTCCGCTACCAGCGCAACATGCCGGTTCGACAACTTGCCCCTACATTGCATCACGACGTTTAAGATTCTGTTTCCCATGCGGCGGCTGGCGGGGAATTTGGAGGGTGGTGGAGCAGTGGGGTAAAACCACTTCTTGCGCAATTATGCCAATAATGGCATATTGCACCAACATTGGGAGACAGAATCCCAAACACACTGGACGGGAAGGTACGTCATGTCGGAAAAATTCGAACAATTTTGGAAAGTGCCTCCAAATGAAGCCTGTTCACTTTATCGGCTCCAGCCTCGCCGACCTTAGAACATTCCCGGCTGACGTTTTGCGCGATGTCGGCTTTGCCCTGCACCAAGCTGAACACGGCGAAAAGTCGCTGCATGCCACGCCACTTGCGGGCTTCGGGGGTGCAGGCGTTCTCGAAGTTATCGCCAATGCTGACGGCAATACCTACCGCGCGGTCTATACCGTCCGCCTGAGCGAAGCAGTTTTCGTGTTGCACTGCTTTCAGAAGAAATCAAAGGCCGGCATCGCCACGCCGGCCAAGGAAATGGATCT
>NZ_JAUYGL010000025.1 GCF_030689745.1 Devosia sp. | reverse complement strand
GATCACCCGCAGCATTGAAGATGTCATCGCCACCACTGCTGCCAATATCACGGTGGCCGGTGTCCACTCGGCCGAGGATGTGCGTATGGCGGGCAAAACCCTGGTGGCCTTCTCGCCGCGCATTGCCGAGGCGGTGGCTGGGCTCAAGGCGTTTCTGTTTGCCCGGGTCTATCGCCATGAATCGGTGATGGTATCGGTGCGACAGAGCGAGCAACTGGTGAGCGAGCTATTCGCGCGCTACATGGATAGCCGGGATCTGCCGGGCCGCTGGGGTGTGGCGGCACAGGCGGCATCCAGCGATTCCGAGCTGGCGCGCATCGTGGCCGATTTCATTGCCGGCATGACTGATCCCTATGCCCTGGACGAGCACGCCCGGCTGTTTGACGCTCGCCCGGATTTCCGTTAACCCCGGCGCACTTCAATAGTCAGGTCTATCATGGACGTTTTCGCTCTGTTTTCCGCGCGTGTCGCCAATGCGATGCATGTTCTCTACCCCGAAGTCGGTGCCGATCTGCTGGCCCGCATCGTGGTCGAGCCGCCGCGCGATGCCGCCCATGGCGATCTCTCCACCAATGCCGCCATGGTCGTGGCCAAGCCGCTGGGCAAAAACCCGCGCGACATCGCCAATGCGCTGGTGGAACACTTCAAGCATGACAGCGACGTCGCCAGCGTGGAAGTGGCCGGGCCCGGCTTCATCAATTTCCGCCTTGAGGCGCCGATCTGGCATCAGGTGCTGCGCGCCATTGCCGAGCAGGGCGCCGATTATGGCCGGTCCACGCTAGGTGGCGGGGCGGCGGTCAATATCGAATATGTTTCGGCCAATCCGACCGGCCCCATGCATGTCGGCCATACCCGCGGCGCGGTGTTTGGCGACACGCTCGCATCGCTGATGGCCTATTCGGGCTATGACGTGACGCGCGAATATTACATCAATGACGCTGGCAGCCAGATCGACACCCTGGCCCGCTCCACCATGCTGCGCTACCGCGAAGCGCTGGGCGAAAGCATCGAGATCCCTTCCGGCTTCTATCCCGGCGACTATCTGGTGCCAGTCGGCGAGGCACTCAAGGCCGAATTTGGCGACAGTCTCTTGGGCAAGTCCGAGGCTGAAGCCCTGGCCATCGTCCGGGAGCGGGTGCTGGTGGCCATGCTCGAGCTGATCAAGAGCGATCTGGCCCTGCTGGGCATCCACCACGACGTCTTCTTTTCCGAGCGGCAATTGCACGGTCCGGGCGGCGATATTGAACTGACCCTGGCCTGGCTGCGCGATAAGGGCATGATCTATGAGGGCCGCCTTGAGGCCCCCAAAGGCAAGACCCCCGAAGAATGGGAAGACCGCGAGCAGACGCTGTTCCGCGCTACCGACTTCGGCGATGATACCGACCGGGCCCTGATCAAGTCCGACGGCTCCTATACCTATTTTGCCGCCGACATTGCCTATCACCGCAACAAGTTTCTGCGCGGCTTCAACCACATGATCAATGTGCTGGGCGCCGACCATTCTGGTTACGTCAAGCGCCTGCAAGCTGCCACCAAGGCGGTCTCGCTCAACGCTGCCGATATGGATGTGCGGATCTGCCAACTGGTGCGCCTGCTCAAGAATGGCGAGCCGTTCAAGATGTCCAAGCGCTCCGGCGATCTGGTTACCCTGGCGGACGTGGTCGAGGAAGTTGGCGCTGATGCGACTCGCTTCATGCTGATGTATCGGCGCAATGACGCGTCGATGGATTTCGATTTCGCCCTGGTCAAAGAGCAGACCAAGGACAATCCAGTGTTTTATGTGCAGTATGCGCATGCCCGCGCTTATTCGATCTTCAAGACTGCGGCGCGCGAGCTGCCAGGGCTCGATTTTTCTGCTGCGGCATTGGCCGGTGCCGAGATCGAACGCATTGTTACGCCTGCAGAACTTGAGCTGGTGCGGGTGCTTGCAGCCTGGCCGCGCACGGTTACGGCGGCCGCTATTGCGCATGAGCCGCACCGTATTGCATTCTATGTGCATGAACTGGCAGCAGCCTTCCATAGCTTCTGGGCCAAGGGTAAGGATGATGTGCAGTTACGTTTTGTTAACCATGACGACCCAAAGCTGACATTTGCCCGACTCGCCTTGGTCGATGCTGTCCGTCAGGTTATTGTGAACGGCCTTGGCATTCTGGGTGTGTCCGCTCCGACGGAGCTTTCATAATTCGGGCGTAATACTGTGATGAATCGCGCAAAATTGCCCAAGATGGGCGCCGTTTCAGGAATTTAGAGGGCGCTGCTTTATGCTGGCGAAATCGTAACGAATGGCCGGAAAATCCGAAGCCGCAGACGACCTGATTGCCGAGCTCGCCAAGCTGATGGCGCAGGATGCCCAAGGTGACCGTGAGGCAAACCCGTCCAAACCGGCACCGGCGCAGTTTGTTCCAGTCCGCATTCCAGGTGATGCGGTGCAGAATGCACCCGGCAGTGCGCCAACGGCGTTCCTGCGCTCGCTGTCAGCTTCGACGGGCGATGCTGCCAATCCCAGGGCTGATGAGGATACTGCCGGCACCGCCGCCAGGGCGCCAACAGAGCCAAATGTGGCCCCAGCAGAGTCAGCGCCGGAAAGCGCGCCATTCCAGTTTGATTTCGGCATTCGCGGCGCCGCTTCGGCTGTCGCAGCTGAGGACGCTCCGGCCGTTGCCGCCGCGCCGCCCGTGGCTGACCTCGTGTCAGCCCCGCAGGGCGATGAACATGACGCTATTGCCGATCTGATTTCGGCTGAGCTGTCGGCGGAACCAGCCGCCGCGCCGCCAGAATCAACGCCCCCGAACGAGCCCCAGACGCCGCCCGCGCCGGCGCAGCCCGCAGGCGCGGGCCCGGCTGTGATGGCCACAGCGGTTGCCGCGCATAACGGCGCCCCGTATGGGGAGAGCCCGGCTTCGGCGCGGGTCGACCAGGACCGCTTTAGGGTGCCGCCAGTGTTTGGACTTGGCTCAACGCCCGCCCGGCCCGCGGCTGGGACCCCAACTGCACCAGCCGAACCCACGCTTGGCTTGCACCAGCCAGCGGCACCCAGCATTGTGGTGCCGACCGACAGCGTCGATGATTCTACCGGGACTGACCCGATCGACGAGATCGAAAGCCTGATTGGCCGCGCCATGCGCGTCGAATTCGATCTGCCGGCCGACGCGGCGCCACCGCCACCAGCATCGCCAGCGGCAACGACACCGAAGCCGGCGAGCCCGGCCCTGCGAAGCCTGGCAACGCCCACACTGCCGGCCGGTGAGGCCAGTGACGGGATGTCGGCAGCCGATCAGACAATTTTTGCCGCGGCCCATGCCACGGGCGCAAATCTGGGGTGGGTCAACGAGCCCGCAGATCAAACCGAAGCCGACTTGTACCCGGCTGCGCCGCGCCAGCGTCGCGGCCTCGGTGTGTCACGCGCGCTGGCCGGTCCACTGGTGGCCATCACGCTGCTACTGGCCGCCGGTTTCGGCCTGTATTGGGTGCTTGGCTTGGGCAGCCGTGATGCTGGCCCAGCGCCACTGCTGACCGCCGACACCGAACCGGTCAAGGAAGTTGCAGCGGTTGCGGCTGACGAAAGCAGCGCGCCGCAGTCGATTGTCTTTAATGAGATCAATGGCGTGACCCCGGGCGCCGATGAACAACTGGTTTCGCGCGATCAGAGCGATGTCAATGAAGTGACCCAGGAGGCCACTGCAGCGGTTGATTTGAGCGACGAAGGCCTGGCCAATCGCAAGGTTCGCACCGTCAAGGTCCGTCCAGACGGCACCATTGTCAGTGGCGACGATGGCGTCGCGGGCAGCGCCATTCTGCCGGTGGACCGCCCCAATGTGCCGACAGTGCCGGGTGCTGCAACCAGCGCGCCCGAGTTGCTTGCCGATATTGCTGCCGTTGAACCATCGCCGGCTGCTGCCGTCGCAGAGCCAACGGTCTCTCCCGTGGAGCCGGGTTCGACGGTCCCAGCGGTTGATCAGGCGGGTAATCTGATCGCCGGCAAGTCGGCGGTGGTGCCGCTGCTGCGCCCCGCCGGTCTCCGGCTGCCCAGCGGCTCACCAGCCCCCGTCGAGGGTGCTGTTGCCACCGATGCCTCGGCTGCTCCCGTTGCAGCGGCGACGCCATCGTCGACCATTCCGGGCGCCACTGAAGTGCCGGCTCTGGCCGATAGCGCGCCCGCCTATGTGCAACTGGCGTCCCAGCGCAGCGAGGCCGATGCGCGCCAGTCTGCCCAGAACATGGTGACCCGCTATGGTCCGCTGTTTGGTGGTGCCAATCTGGAAGTGCAGCGTGTCGATCTTGGGACCAAGGGCATCTATTACCGCGTCCGTGTCCCGGCCAATTCACTCGAAGAAGCCAATATGATCTGCACCAATGTCAAGGCGGCGGGCGGCGACTGCTTCACCCTGTGAGCGGGTGTCGTCTGGCCACCCATCGCTGAGGCGCAGCAGGGTTGACGCTCACCCGGACAGCGGCCAAGGATGGCGCGATGTTTCAGCAGCCCGGCGTGCTTTGATGAATTCTGCCCAGACCAACTGGTTTGACACGCCGGCCCCGCCCGCCGATGACGACATTCTGTTTGTCGATGTCGGCGGCTATGAAGGCCCGCTTGACCTGCTGCTCGATCTGGCGCGCCGACAGAAGGTCGATCTGGCCGCCATCTCGATCCTCGCCCTGGCCGAGCAATATCTGTTGTTCATCGACAAGGTGCGCGAGAAGCGCATTGAAGTGGCCGCCGATTATCTGGTGATGGCGGCCTGGCTGGCCTATCTCAAGAGCCGCCTGATGGTGCCGCAGGCCGCCTCCGATGACGAACCATCCGGCGAAATGCTGGCGGCCATGCTGCAGTTTCGGCTCAAGCGCCTCGAAGCCATGCGCACGGTCGCCAGTCAATTGATGAATCGTCCGCGCCTCGGATTGCAGGTTTATGCCCGGGGCATGCCGGAGCCGATCCAGATTGACCGCAAGAGCTTGTGGGAGGCCTCGCTCTACGAGCTGCTCAAGGCCTATTCAGTCCAGCGCGAGAAAGGCGTCGTCACCGACTACGCCCCCATCCAGCGCACGGTGTGGTCACTGCAGGACGCCCGCGACATCCTCCAGCGCCTGATCGGTGATAGTTTTGACTGGGTGCCGATGGATAGCTATCTGATCGACTATCTGGCGTCGCCCACCGAGCGGGCCACCATTCGGGCCTCTACCTTCGCCTCGAGCCTTGAACTGGTGCGGCAGGGGCAGATCGATATTCGCCAGAGCGAGACCTTTGGTCCGCTCTTTGTCCGCCGTCACCGGAGCAATCCGTCGTGAACGAACTGGCCGCTGACAGCCTCCAGCTTGATGAACGCCATTTGCGTGTGCTTGAAGCGGTGCTTTTCGCCTCGACGGAGCCGCTCGATGTGCACAGCCTGCTCACCTATGTGGGGGAAGGGGCAGATATCGCCAGCCTGCTCGTCACCCTGCAGCAGCGCTATGCCGGTCGCGGGGTGAACCTGGTGCAGCGTGGCGACAAATGGGCGTTTCGCACCGCCGAAGACCTTGGTTTTCTGCTGCGACGCGAGGATGAGGAAACCCGGCCACTGTCGCGGGCGGCACTCGAAACCCTCTCGATCATCGCCTATCACCAGCCTGCCACCCGCGCCGACATCGAAGCGGTTCGCGGCGTTGCCACGGGCGGGGGGACCATTGATCTGCTGATGGAGGCAGGCTGGATCCGCATGCGCGGGCGGCGCCGCACCCCAGGCCGTCCGGTCACCTATGGCACCACCGACGCTTTTCTCGACCACTTTGGGCTGGAAAGCCTGGGCGATCTGCCGGGGCTGGAGGAGCTTAAGGGTGCCGGCCTACTATCCAACCGTCTGCCGCCCTCCATGCAGATCCCGCTTCCCTTTGATGGCGCTCTGCGCGATGACGAGGATCCACTCGATCCCGATGATCAAGACGGCGAGGATGAAAGCGCCTGATGACTGAAGAACCAGCGGGCTGGGGGACGCGCGGTACCACCGGCGTCAGCTTCGCCGCCACGCTCGAATTCGATGCCGTTGACGTTCGCCTTGGGGGCAGGGCGGTGCTCAGCCAGTTCAGCCTGACCTTGAGGCCGGGTGAGATCGTCTGCCTGCTGGGCGAATCGGGTTCGGGCAAGTCCACCGCCCTGCGGGTTGCCGCCGGTATCCAGCCAGTCTCCGCCGGTGTCGTGCGCATCAATGGCGAAATCGTTTCGGCGCCTGGCATGACCGTGCCGGCTGATCGGCGCGGCATTGGCCTGATGTTTCAGGACTTTGCGCTGTTTCCCCACCTTACGGTGCTGCACAATGTGCTGTTCGGCCTGCGCAAGCTCGGTCGTAGCGCGGCGCTGGCGCAGGCGCGCGCCGCACTGCGCCGCGTCGGATTGGGGGATCGCGAAGCCGACTACCCGCACATGCTCTCGGGTGGCCAGCAGCAGCGCCTGGCACTGGCCCGCAGCGTGGCGCCGCGCCCCGGCGTGCTGCTGCTCGACGAGCCATTCTCCAGCCTTGACGCGCGCCTGCGTGAAACGGTGCGCGAGGAAACCCTGGCGGTGCTGCGCGAAACCAATGTGACCAGTCTGATCGTCACCCACGATCCCGAAGAGGCCATGGTGCTGGGCGATCGTGTCGCCCTGCTTCGGCACGGATGCATCGCCCAGATCGGCACCGGGGCAGAAATCTACAGCCGGCCCATCGACCTGAGTGCAGCGCGTTTCTTCTCGCCGCTCAGCGAGATCGAGGCCGTGGTAAACAGGGGCATGGTATCGACGCCGCTTGGCGACATATTGACGCCCGATCTGGCCGATGGCACGGCCGTCACTGTTGCCATCCGCCCCGCGGGTGGAGCCCGTCTGAGCCGGACCGGGCCTGGTGCGCCCGGCCGGATCATAAGCAAGCGGGATGCCATCGGCGAAGACATCTGCGAGGTCACAGTGGCCGGCCTCGACGCGCCGCTGGGCGTCCGCCAACCTGCCAGCACATCCCTGGCGGTTGGTCAGGATGTATACGTCACCCTCAATCGGGAACACGTTCTTGTGTTTCCGCGCGTTTGAACCTATTTCTGGCCTATATCTTCGCGTGTAACGCGTTCTGAGAAAAATCTAGGGAGTCCAATATGCACGCGCCAGGAATTTGGGGCATTCTCGTTGTTGCCGTCGTTGTCATCCTGCTGTTTGGCCGCGGCAAGATCTCCGGCATGATGGGCGAAGTGGCCTCGGGTATCAAAGCCTTCCAGAAGGGCATGAAAGACGACGACGACAAGCCGGTCGAGCGCGTCGCCACCACGACCGAGACTGCGCAGCCTGAGAAAAAGGACGTCTAGGAACGTTCGCCCGTCGCGCCTTTGCTTTGAGGAATAAACACTATGCTCGGCTTGGGCTGGACAGAAATGCTGGTGATCGGCGTCTTGGCGCTGATATTCATCGGGCCGAAAGACCTGCCTGTGGTGATGAATCGCCTTGGCAAGGTCTTGGGGCAGGTCAGGCGCCTTGGCACCGATTTCCAGCGCGAGATCAACAAGACCACCGGGCTGGACGAGGTGCGCAATCTGCGCAACTCGATCACCGCCCCGCTGAAAAAGACCAGCGATGAGATCCGCAAGGAGTTCAACGCGATGACGCCAACGGGGGCGAAACCCTCGGGCGTCATCAAGCCGACCGATCCAGCGGCGGAAAGCGTCGTCGACGAAATCAAGGCAAAGGCCGGCATGAGCCAGCCGGCGGCGCGCCTGACCGCGGACGAAACCGCCAAGGCAGCAGGCTTCAAGCCCGCCGGTCCGGCGCCATCCGCGTCATCGGCAACCTTTGGCAAGCCGGCCACGGCTGCTGCCAAAAAGCCGGCTGCCAAAAAAGCGCCATCCAACAGGGCTCCCGCCAAGGCCAAGGCAGCGCCAACCAGTCCGGTAGTCACCAGTGAACTCGCGCCCATCAATGCGCCGGCTCCGGTGGCTAAAATGCCGGCGGCAAAGAAAACGGCTAGCGCCCAAACGCGCAAGCCCGCTGCATCCAAGCCCGCTGCCGGCAAAGCAGCGGCAATTGGCGCGAAATCGGACAGCACGCCTGCCGCCTCGACCAGCAAGCCGCCTCGTACCGCTGCACCCAAAAAGCGCCTGCCGGCCAAAGCCGCGCCAGCGACAGAAGCCGACAAGGCCGGGGACGAATAGACCATGGCCGATCCCAAGCAGATTGAAGACAAGGGTGCAGCGGCGCCAGATGAACTCGCCGGCAGCGAAGCGCCCCTGCTCGAGCACCTGGTCGAACTGCGCAAGCGCCTGATCTATTCGGCGATCACCATCGTGGTGCTGATGGCGTTCTGCTTTATCTTTGCCAGCACGATCTATGACTGGCTGCTGATCCCCTATAAACGGGCCGTTCCAAACGCCAGCCTGATCTTTACGGCGCCGCAGGAGCTGTTTTTCACCTATCTGAACGTGGCGCTGTTTGGCGCGATCTTCCTTGGTTTCCCGATCATCGCCAGCCAGATCTACATGTTCGTGGCGCCCGGGCTGTACAAGCATGAGCGGAAGGCCTTCATTCCCTATCTCGTCGCCACGCCGGTATTCTTCGTTGCCGGGGCGGCGCTGGTTTATCTGGTGGTGCTGCCGATGGCCCTGCACTTCTTTGCCGGCATGCAGACCGACGACATCCAGATGCTGACCAGCGTCAGTGAGTATCTTGGCCTCGCCATGCTGTTGATTCTGGCGTTCGGCATCTGCTTCCAGCTGCCCGTGGTGCTGACGCTGCTGGCCCAGATCGACCTGGTTCATGTCGACATGCTCAAGAAGGGCCGTCGCTATGCCATCGTCGCCATTCTGATCTTTGCTGCCTTTATCACCCCGCCTGATCCGATCTCCCAGCTTGGTCTTGCCCTGCCAATGTACCTGCTCTACGAACTCTCGATCATCTCCGTTCGGTTGGTCGAGCGCCGTCGCGCAGCGAGTCTGGCAGCGCAGGAAGCGGAACTCTCCGGCTCATCCTCCGAATAGACCCTCTGCCTTTCCGGGGCGGGGGGTAGTTACCTCTCGTGACCTCGCAGGCGCGCCACGAGCCAAAGTCAGCCTGTACCAATCAGAGGCGGGCGGTGCCCGTACAGCCATGTTCGATATCAAGTGGATCAGAGCCAACGCCGAAGCCTTCGACGCCGCTGTGTCGCGGCGCAAGGGGAGTGTCGCGAGCTCTGTTGATCTGCTCGCCATCGACAATCGTCGGCGCGATATCATTACCCGGCTCAACGAGGCGCAGGAGCAGCGCAATGCGCTGTCCAAGCAGATCGGTCAGGCCAAGGCGCAGAAGGACGAGGCCCGGGCGGCCGAGCTGATGGCCGAAGTGGCCCGGCTCAAGGCGTTTATTCCGCAGGGCGAAGCTGATGAGCGCGCCGTCGAGGCTGAATTGCACGCCGCCCTCTCGGTCATCCCCAACCTGGTGTTTGATGATGTGCCGAGCGGCGCCGACGAAGCCGACAATGTCGAGTATTTCGGCCGCAATGGCACCGCCGAGACGGCCGCTTTGCAGCGCGCCCCCAAGCCCAGCTTCAGCTTTGCGCCCAAGGAGCACTACGATGTCGGTGTCGCGGCCCGTGAGATGGATTTCGAAACGGCGGCCAGAATTTCCGGCAGCCGCTTTGTCATTCTGAAGGGGCAGGTCGCCCGGCTCGAGCGGGCGCTTGGCCAGTTCATGCTCGATCTGCACACCACCCAGCATGGCTATATCGAGGTCCAGCCGCCCTTGCTGGTGCGCGACGAGGCGCTGTTTGGCACCAATCAACTGCCCAAGTTCGAGGACGATCTGTTCTTCACCCAGCACGGCGACAACCGTCTGGCGTTGATCCCGACCGCCGAGGTGCCGCTGACCAATATGGTGCGCGAATCCATCCTGGCCGAAGAAGAACTGCCGCTGCGCCTGACGGCATTGACGGCCTGTTTCCGGTCGGAAGCTGGTTCGGCTGGGCGCGACACGCGTGGCATGCTGCGCCAGCACCAGTTCAACAAGGTTGAAATGGTCTCGATTACCACGCCCGAAACCTCGGTGGACGAGCATGAGCGCATGCTTGGCTGTGCCGAGGCCGTGCTGCAGAAGCTGGGTCTGCACTATCGGGTGATGAATTTGTGCACCGGCGATGTCGGGTTCGGTGCCAAAAAGACCTATGACCTCGAAGTCTGGCTGCCGGGGCAGAATACCTATCGGGAGATTTCCTCGGTCTCGGTCTGTGGCGATTTCCAGGCGCGCCGCATGGAGGCCCGCTATCGTCCGGCTGGCGAAAAGCAGGCGCCGCGCTTTGTGCACACGCTCAATGGCTCGGGTACAGCCGTTGGCCGCTGTCTGATCGCCGTGCTGGAAAACTATCAGCAGGAAGATGGCTCGGTGCTGGTGCCCGAAGTGCTGCAGCCCTATATGGGTGGCCTCAAATCCATTGGCGGACAGGGATGAGCCTGCGCATCCTCATTACCAATGACGATGGCGTGGACGCGCCGGGCATTGCCATCATGGCCGATATTGCCCGCGCGCTCAGTGATGACGTCTGGATCGTCGCGCCCGATGGCAACCAGTCCGGGGCAGGGCACCGACTCAGCTTCGGCACGGAGCTGACCATTGACCGGCGCGACGCCCGCACGTTTGCAGTGATCAACGGCTCGCCAGCCGATTGTGTCGTCGCGGGTATGACCCATCTGCTGGGCGACAAGCCTGCGGATGTAGTGCTGTCGGGCGTCAATGCCGGCCAGAATCTGGGCGATATCGTCAATTGTTCGGGCACTGCTGCCGGGGCCCGCGAAGGCGCCATGCAGGGGGCAATCGGCATCGCCATGAGCCAGGGCGTCGACTACGAGATCAGCCGGGATGTCGACTGGTCCAACGCCCGAACGCACGGCCTAGCCGCCGCGCGGGCCGTTATTGCGGCCGCCACGGGGCGCGGACACTACTACAATGTCAATTTCCCGTTCTGCGACCCGACCACCACCAAAGGCATTGCAGTTGTGCCGCTGCAGCGCTTCTCGACTTCGCCGTTCCGCTATTATCCCAGTGACAATGCCGGCAGGTTCTTCGTCGCCATTCCTGAAACCCCGCTGCCGCTGGATCGCGATGCCGATTTCGAGAGCCTGCGCCGCGACGGCTATGTCACGGTCACGCCGCTCATGCTGCAGCAAACGGATATGGCCCTGGCCGCACAACTCAACGGCACACTAAAGCTGTAGCGGCAAGCGGCGCGAGCCATTCTGCAGCGTCTGCAAAGTTTAACCTTACCCAATCGAAAATCACGTCATACCGATTTTGCTCAAATCGCATCGACTTTAAACTCGTCTTTACCTTACCGGCCTAGATTCAGTCTCGTGTTGAGTACCTGCGTACGAGTAAGCTGATGAGTATCCGCGTATCCCGTCGGGCGCCTAAGGGCGCCGTTGCGATGGCTGGCCTTCTGATTGCTGCCGTTGCCCTGTCCGGGTGTTCCAGTCTGGGTAGTCGCGCCTTTGGCGACCCCACCACGACCGGCTCGCTGCCACAGGCCGCTCCCCAATCCATCAATCAGCCCATGCCGGCCAGCCTTGGCGCACCACAGACTTTGGTGGCTGAATCCCAGTTTATCCCGCCGGCCAATATTGGTGGCGGCGTGGCGCAACCCCAGGCCATTCAGCCACTGTGGGGCCAGCCAACACAAACGGCATTCAGTCAGCCCGCCGCGCCGATGGCGGGCAGCGGCGCTGTGCCGACTGTTCAGTCGCAAAATCTGCCAGTTCTGAGTAATTCGCCCCAGGGATCCGTTCCAGCCATGCAAGCACAACCCGCTTTCGCTTCAGCGCCCATGCCGTCACCTGCTGCCCTTGGCAGCATGCCAACCAATAGCTCGATGCCAACGCTGGCCGCAGCCACTCCCGACGCGTCGGCGTCCGGTAGCGCCTTCACGCACACTATCGCCAGCGGTGAATCGCTCTACACCATTGCCCGTCGCTACGAAGTGACGACGCAGTCCTTGGTGCAGGCCAACAACTTGGCCTCGCCCGACAAGATCGTGGTGGGGCAGAAGGTCATCATTCCGGGCCGCTCCGATCTGCTTGCCAACAAGGCGCCGACCATCAAGCTTGCCTCCACCGACAGCACTGCCGCTGCGGCGCCGGCCCAGCAGACCCTGCCACAGGCGGCGCCCAATACGCTGCAGGCCAGCACAGCGCCAGCCGCTACGCCTGCGCCAGTTGCCGCCCAGCCAGTCGAAATTGCCAGTGCGCCCGCAGCCGAGCCGGTCATGTCGGGCAGCGACAAGTTCCGTTGGCCCGTCAGCGGCCGCGTGCTGGTTGATTTTGCCGCGTCCAAGGGCACTGGCATCAATATCGAGGCCGCCGAGGGCGCTGCCGTCAAGGCCGCCGAGAATGGCACGGTCATCTATGTCGGCTCAGGCGTTGAAGGTTACGGCAATTTGATCCTGATCCGTCACTCCAATGGCTATGTCTCGGCCTATGCCCATCTGGGCACCATGAATGTCGCCAAGGGCACCAATGTTGGTCGTGGCGATACCATTGGCGCCGCCGGCAAGACCGGCTCGGTGACAAAGTCGCAGTTGCACTTCGAGCTGCGCAAGGGCGCAACCCCGGTTGATCCCGTGCCGCTGCTCGCCAGCTAAGACACTCCGAAAATGCCCGTACAAGCCCCCGCCAGGTGCGGGGGCTTTGCCCTATGGGGCTGATTTGCCCATTTCGCCGGCCAGGCTGCGTACCAGCTGGATGGCGACACGCCCCGAGCGAGCGCCGCGCGTCGCCGCCCATTCGATGGCCCGCGCCTCCAGCACAGCGTCGTCGATTTCGAGGCCGTAATAGCCCGCATAGCCGCGCACCATGGTCAAAAAGGTCGGTTGATCGCAGTTGTGAAAGCCCAGCCACAGCCCGAACCGGTCGGACAACGACACCTTTTCCTCCACCGCCTCACCGGGATTGATCGCGGTCGACCGCTCATTTTCGATCATGTCGCGGGGCATCAGGTGGCGGCGGTTGGAGGTGGCGTAGAACAGCACATTGTCTGGCCGGCCCTCCAGCCCGCCATCGAGAATGGTCTTGAGCGATTTGTAGCTGGTCTCGCCATTGTCAAAACTCAGATCATCGCAGAACACGATGAACCGGGCGGGTTCGTCGGCAATGCGGCGCATCAGGGCCGGCAGGGTGTCGAGATCCTCGCGTGCGATCTCGATCAGCACCAGCCGCGCAAACCCGGCATCGGCGCGCGTGATGATGTCGCCGTGAATGGCCTTGACCAGGGAGCTCTTGCCCATGCCGCGCGCGCCCCACAGCAGCGCATTGTTGGCGCCGTGCCCGCGGGCGAACTGTTCGGTATTGCGCAGCAGGATGTCCTGTACAGCGTCAATTCCCTTGAGCATGGCCAATGGCACGCGACTGACCCGGGGAACTGCAACCAGTTGTCCCGAATCGCCATCCCAGTGATAGGCATTGGCGGCGCCCAGTGCGGGCGCGTCAGTCTCGGTTGCAGGAGCCAACGCCTTCAACGCATTGGCAATTGCCTCGAGTTTGGCACTGATTTCGGCCAGGTATGCTTTGCTGTTCAACGCAGTCTATCCTCTCGCTCGGCGCGGCAATTTGGGGCACCCGGAATGCCTTTGCAATCAACGGGGCGCAAATGTATAGTCCGCCCGATTTTGACCGGGGCGCAAGTGCAACTGACCCCACATGCGTCCAGTGGCATTGTGCCGTGATTAACCTCGGCTGGCGCAGCCTCTCCCAAACCAAGAAAAAACCAAGGAAATCGCCATGTTCGTAACACCCGCATTCGCCCAGGCAGCAGGCGCCGCCGCTCCCGCAGGTGGCATCGGTGACATCTTCATCCAGCTTATGCCGATTCTGCTGTTGGTCGTGATCTTCTGGTTCCTGATCTTCCGCCCGCAGCAGAAGCGTCTGAAAGCCCAGCAGGCCATGCTGGCTGCCATTCGTCGCGGCGACACCGTCGTCACCACTGGCGGTATTGTCGGCAAGGTGACCAAGGCCGTTGATGGCGAAGACCTCGAAGTGGAAATCGCCACGGGTGTGAAGGTCAAGCTGGTGCGCGGCATGGTTGCTGACGTGCGCACCAAGGCCGAGCCGGTCAACGACAACAAGCCTGCCTAATAACTGCCTCCCGCATATCGCCGGAGCCTCATGGCTCCGGCTTTTTTCCTTTCAGGACGACATAAATGCAGTTCTCGCCGGCTCGTACCGCCATCATCATTGCTGTCACTCTGCTGGGCTTCCTGTTTGCCTTGCCGAGCTTTTTGCCGCAAGCCGCGCGGGACGCATGGCCGAGCTGGCTGCCGTCACAAACCATCGTGTTGGGTCTCGATCTGCAGGGTGGTTCGCACCTTCTGCTCGAGGTCAATCAGGAGGGCATTGTCACCGAGCGGTTGGCGGACCTGCGTCGGGACGCCCGCAGCATACTGGCCAATGACAATGGCATCGGCAATCTGATCACCACCGATCCGGTGAGCCGCTCGATTTCCATCGAGCTGACCGACCCGACCCAGGCCGACGCCGCGCTGGCTGCCCTGCAAGGTCTGCAGAATGCCGTCGGCAATACGCTGTTCTCCAATTCAGGCGTGCAGGAACTCACCATCGAGCCGGCTGCCAATGGCCGGGTCAGCATTGCGCTGACCCAGGACGGCATTGACGACCGCATGTCGGCGCTGGTGGCGCAGGCGATCGAAGTTATCCGCAACCGCATCGATGAGCTCGGTACGACCGAGCCAAGCATTCAGCGCCAGGGCAATAATCGCGTGCTGGTCCAGGTGCCCGGCTTTGGCGATTCCACCCGGCTCAAGGACATCATTTCGCGCACCGCGCGCCTGACGTTCCACATGGTCTATCCCGGCATGACCGCCGCTCAGGCGGAAACGCAGGGTCTGCC
Organism: Devosia sp.; assembly: GCF_030689745.1. Lineage (GTDB taxonomy): Bacteria > Pseudomonadota > Alphaproteobacteria > Rhizobiales > Devosiaceae > Devosia > Devosia alba. The sequence continues at coordinate 8,524 of NZ_JAUYGL010000025.1, read as the reverse complement.
CGCCGGCACCATGATCCTGCCCAGTCAGGATGGCGGCAGCGAACTGCTCTATGAGGACATTGCCCTGGGCGGTGAATCGCTCGTGGATGCCCAGCCCAGCTACGATCAGCAACGCTCCATGCCGGTCGTCAGCTTCCGCTTTGACACGCGCGGCGCCATCACCTTTGGCCAGATCACCTCCGCCAATGTCGGCAAGCGCTTCGCCATCGTGCTGGACCATCAGGTCATTACGGCGCCCGTCATCCAGTCAGCCATTACCGGCGGCTCGGGTCAGATCAGCGGCAGCTTCACCACGGCGACGGCGAACGATCTTGCCGTGCTGCTGCGTGGTGGTGCGCTGCCGGCCAGCCTCGACATCGTCGAAGAACGCTCGGTCAGTGCCGGCCTTGGCGCCGACTCGATCCGCGCCGGCATCACCGCTGGTATCATCGGCGCCATTGCCGTGGTCGTCTTTATGGTGCTGGCCTATGGCCTGTTCGGTGTGTTCGCCAACATCGCCGTGCTCCTCAACGTGGTGCTGATCCTGGCCGCGCTCTCCATGCTCGGCGCTACGCTGACCTTGCCCGGCATCGCCGGTATCGTGCTGACCATCGGCATGGCTGTGGACGCCAACGTGCTGATCTTTGAACGAATCCGCGAAGAATTGGCGGCGGGACGCAGCAAGATATCGGCCATTGAAGCCGGGTTCCAGCGCGCCATGGGCACCATTTTGGACGCCAATGTCACCACGCTGATTGCCGCCATTGTGCTGTTCTATCTCGGCTCCGGTCCGGTGCAGGGCTTTGCCGTTACCCTGGCCCTGGGCATCCTGACCACCTTGTTCACCGCCTATATGGTGACGCTGTTCATCGTTGGTCGCTGGTACAATTGGGTGCGCCCCAAGACCCTCAAGATCCAGCTCATCCGCCTGATCCCTGATGGCACCAAAATCTCGTTCATGGGCATTCGCAGATATGCGATCGCCTTTTCGATCATCACCTCGCTGCTGTCGCTGGGCTGGTTTGGCTATCACGGACTCAATCTGGGCATCGACTTCCGGGGTGGGTCTTCCATGGAGATCCAGGCCACGGACGGCACGGCTGATCCGGGCACCATCCGTGAGGCTCTGTCGGCGCTCGATCTGGGCGAAATCCAGGTACAGGGCTTCGGCGAAGCCGATCGTTTGCTGGTCCGCGTGCAAACGCAGGATGGCGGACCATCTGCACAGCAGGAGGCCGTCGCCCAGATTCAGCAGACCATTGAAGCGGCCGGCTATGAAACGCGTGGTACTGAAACCGTCGGCCCGACCGTCTCGAGTGAACTGGCACTAACCGGGGCGCTCGGTCTCGGCGTCGCCCTGGTCGGCATCCTGATCTATCTGTGGTTCCGCTTCGAATGGCAGTTCGCCGTCGGTGCTATCGTTTCGACAGCGCATGACGTCATTCTGACCATCGGCCTGTTCGCGTTCGCCGGCCTGGAGTTCAACGCCTCCAGCATTGCGGCGATCCTGACAATTCTGGGCTACTCACTTAACGATACCGTGGTGATTTATGACCGTATTCGCGAATATCGCCTGAAGTACAAAAAGATCGGGCTGCCCGAGATCATCGATATATCGATCAATTCGACCTTGCCTCGCACCATCCTGACGGCGACCACGACCTTCCTGGCCCTGATGGCTCTGGTAGTGTTTGGTGGCGAAGTCATCCGCAGCTTCACCATTTCGATGGCCTGGGGTGTGTTCGTCGGTACCTATTCTTCAATCTTCATTGCTGCACCCATCCTGATCTACCTTGGTCTGACCACCCGGTTGGACCATGCCGGCGACGACAATGGCGATAAGCTGCCCAAACCGGCCGATGGTGCGTCGGTCTAAGGCTCGATCATGACAGAGAGTGCGCCGGGCCATTTCCCGCAGCAGGTGGGGATTGACGCTTATGGCAATGGCGGCTTTCGCTTTGCCGAGATGTCGCATCGCGGGTCGCTGCTGTGTCTGCCTGGCGGCATGCTGGGCTGGAGCGTGACGACAGCGGCCGAGATCACGCTGCAGAGCCTGGCACCCGTACTGGACTCCGCCGGTGATATCGACGTGCTGATGATCGGGTTGGGCCACGACATTGCCGGTCTGGCGCCCGAAATCAGGGCGGCACTGCGCGCGCAGGGGATCATCGTTGAGGCGATCACCACTGGCAGTGCGGTGCGCACCTACAATGTGCTGCTTGCCGAACATCGCGCCGTGGCGGCGGCATTGATTGCCGTCGACAAGGTTCGCTGAGATGAGCGCCGAGAGCTTTTCCCATGCCGCAGAGGCGCTGCGCAGCAGTGATCGCGACCGTTATCTGGCCACGCTGGTATTGAGCGGCGCACACCGCGATGCGGTCACCGCGCTTTATGCCTTCAATGCCGACGTCGCCTCAATCCGTGACCGCGTATCTGAACCGGCACCGGGCGAAATGCGCCTGCAATGGTGGAGTGATGCGCTGGAGGGCATGGAACACGGCGCTGTGCGGCAAAACCCGGTCGCCGATGCGCTGCTCGACACCATTGACCGCTACAGCATTCCCGCCGGTACCCTGTTGCGTCTGCTCGGCGCGCGGCGCTTTGACCTCTATAACGACCCCATGCCGGATCTGCAGAGCTTTGAGGGCTATGCCGGCGAAACCGTTTCCACGCTGTACCAGCTGGCCGCCATGATCCTCAATGATGGGGAGACTATCGAAACCGGAGACGCCGCCGGCCATCTCGGTGTCGCCCACGCCATGATCGGCCATTTGCGAGCGTTTGGCCATTTTTCCGCGCAGGGCCGCATCATGTTGCCCTGGACGGTTTTCGAGGCCAATGGAGTGCGCGAGGGCGAGATTTTCACCGGGACGGAAAGCGAGGGGCTGGCCGCGGCCTTGGGGCAGATCAGCGAACTCGCTGCCGATCACCTCGCCAAGGCGGAGACGGCCATTGCCCAATTGCCCGGCCAGCTCAAGCCGGCTTTTGCGCCTCTTGCCGTGCTCAGGGCGCAGTACGACCTGCTGCAAAACCACGCCACCGGCCTGTTTACGCCGGTGCCCGATGATGCCGATTGGCGCAAGATCACCCGGCTGACCTGGTGGAATTGGCGCAATCGCTAGAGGCGATCCTGACCAAAGGCGACGAAGTCGCCCGTCAGCCGGCCGGCTGTGACGCCGGCGTAATCCAGCACAGCGTCCACCTTGATCCGGGCCACGCCCTTGCGGGTCAGCATGGTCATGAATCTGTTCCAGTCCTCACCCGGCGCGAGCGCCGAGCGGGCCGTAAAATCGCCGGCGATTGGCGCGAGGTATTCCATGCTATTGCGCTGGATCACCACGCGGCTCGGATGGCCCAATGCGCTCAGCCGCACATGCAGCAGGCACCAGGCCGCCAGAATGGCGACGGCCGAGGCGCTGCCACCAAAGACGGTGTCGCGATGATTGATATTGGGCGCCAATGGCGCCCCCAGCACCACGGCATCCTCGGCAATCGACACCACCCGCACCACCATCGCCTTCGAGAGGGGAATGTGGTCGTGCAGATAGTGTTCGAGCGCGATGGGGGTCATGCCCAGGCTTTCAGATCCTCAAGCGCCCGTGAGGTGATGGCCTTGCGCTTGGCTTGGGTTTTCTCCGGTCCGCGCCAGCGTCCGGCACCCTCGGGCTTGGTGATGGTAACGGGCGGAAACAGACCGAAATTGATATTCATCGGCTGGAAGCTGCGCGCACCGCTATAGCTGTCGGACTCGATGTGCCCCCCGGTGATGTGGGCGATCAGCGCGCCCAGCGCCGTCGTATTGGGGGGAGTCGGCAGCGTCTGCCCGTGCGCCTCGGCAGCGGCAAGGCGGCCGGCGATCAACCCGACGGCCGCGCTTTCCACATAGCCTTCCACGCCCGTGACCTGACCGGCAAAGCGGATTCGCGGATCGGCCTTCAGCTTGAGGTCTGGCCCCAACACCTTGGGTGAATTGAGGAAGGTGTTGCGATGCAACCCACCCAGCCGGGCAAACTGGGCGTTTTCGAGCCCAGGGATCATGCGCAGGATCTCTGCCTGCACGCCGTAGCGCATCTTGGTCTGGAACCCGACCATGTTCCACAACGTCCCCAGCGCATTATCCTGCCGCAACTGCACAATGGCATAGCTCTTGACCAGCGGATCGCGTGGATTGGTCAGGCCGACCGGCTTCATCGGCCCGTGCCGCAACGTCTCGACACCGCGCTCGGCCATCACTTCGATAGGCAGGCAGCCGTCGAAATAGGGGACCTTTTCCCAGTCCTTGAATTCGTGCAGCGGCGCCACCTTGAGCGCCTCGACAAAGGCCAGATACTGCTCCTTGTCCATCGGGCAGTTCAGGTAGTCGGCGCCGGTGCCGCCCGGACCGGCCTTGTCATAGCGCGACTGCGCCCAGACAATGTCCATATTGATGCTGTCATAATGCACGATGGGCGCTATGGCGTCGAAAAAAGCCAGCGCATCTTCGCCGGTCTTGGCCAGGATGGCCTCAGCCATTGCCGGCGAGGTCAGCGGGCCAGTGGCAATGATCACATTGCCCCAGTCTGCGGGCGGCAGGCCCGCCACTTCCTCACGCGCCATGGTGATGTTGGGGTGGCCTTCAATGGCTGCCGTCACTGCCGCCGAAAAGCCGTGCCGATCAACGCCCAGGGCGCCACCGGCTGGGATCTGGCTCTTGTCGGCGCAGGCCATGATGATCGAATTGCAGCGCCGCATCTCTTCGTGCAGCAGCCCCACGGCGTTCTGCTCGGCATCGTCCGAGCGGAAGCTGTTGGAGCATACGAGCTCGGCCAGGCTGTCGGTCTGGTGTGCGTCAGTGCCGCGAACGGGGCGCATTTCGTGCAGGATGACTTTGACGCCGGCCTGCGCGGCCTGCCATGCAGCTTCCGAGCCGGCAAGGCCGCCGCCAATGATATGAATAGGTTCTGATGTGGACATGAAAGCCAGATAGCAAGCGCCGCAGACCGGCGCAACCGATCTTGCGGTCCACCAGACGAGCGCTAGCATGGCGCGGGGAATTGGGGGACTGTCATTGAGTCGAAATCTCGTGCTGTGGGGGCGGGCAAGCTCTGCCAATGTGCAGAAGACGCTCTGGGCCCTGGAAGAACTTGGCCTGCCTTATGAGCACCACCTGGTGGGTGGCGCATATGGCGGGCTGGATGATCCGCAATATCGGGTCCTGAACCCGAATGGGCTGGTGCCGACCCTGCAGGATGGTGACCTAACCGTGTGGGAGAGCCACGCGACCCTGCGCTATCTGGCGGGCGCGTACGGCCGGGATACCTTGTGGCGCCACGATCCGCGTGAGCGGGCCATTGTCGATCAATGGACCGATTGGACGGCCTCCACCTTCCAGCCAGGCTGGATCGCGGTGTTCTGGCTTCTGGTGCGCACGCCGCCCGAACAGCACGATGCCAAAGCCATCGCGGCGGCGCATGCTAGAACGGTTGCGGCGTTACGCATCCTCGATGCGAACTTTGCCTATCGGGACTATGTCGCTGGGAACCGCCTGAGCTACGCCGATATCGCAGCCGGCGTGGCGCTTTATCGCTGGTTTACCATGGACATAGACAGGCCAGCTATGCCGGGGATTGAGAACTGGTATCGGCGGTTGCAACAGCGGGAGGCGTTTCGGAGGGTAGTTATGGTCAGTTATGCAGAATTGGTCGGCAGGCTGGCATTCTAGAAAAGAAAAACACCCGCGTCTCAGAGAGATGCGGGTGTTTGGACTGGGTCGGTGGTAATATCTGTCAGGTAATTCTTACAGAGCACTGGCATGATCACGAGCAACGCGATTGATGTCGGTGCGCGAAATGCCCAAGTCATTGAGCTGACGATTGTCGAGAGCGGCGAGTTCACGAACGGTCTGCTGGTAAGCGGCCCATTTCTTGAATGTTTTACGAATGTCCATCTGGAAGTCTCCTTGTGTTTGCAAGACTATATTTAGGGCAGGTGAGGTCGAATGAGCAGTGGGCTATTGGTCAAGTGAGCTATGCGTTTTTTGCTGGGCTCAGCGAATTGTGGTTACGAAAAGCTTAAGCCCTGCGCGGCGGCGATGGCCACTGGATATCCGCCTGGCGGCCATCGAAGAATGCGGGCAGCAAGAAAGGCTAGCGGTCGAACAGTGACCGGGTCATCTTGGAGAAGTCGGGGCCGGAGATCCCCAGTAGATCGGCATCACGCGTCGAGGGAACGTCCATTTCCCGCAACGTCTGCTTGATGTCGACCAGGCGCTTGATGCGCCAGACGGCTCGTACAAACATCGGAATATCCCCTTTGGCAGTCGGATTGACGAGCTCAAGATGGGATGGTTCGGGCGGAAGCGCCATACCCTTAACGTCAAGCGCTTCATGCACCAAACGCATGGCGTTTTCATAGTTTTGTCGTCATTGCCGCAATTGGCGTCGCGGCGAGGCACGTTTTGACCCACTCACCGTTTTGTAACACTGTGCGCAATGGACGCCCGCAAAACCGGGCGCCGCGTTAGCAGATGCGTTAGCAACAATGTGGCCATTTGGCGCCTTCTGGTGAAGAAAACGCCTACTCCGCCGCCTCGGTGGCGAAATGGGGCCGACGCGACATGATGTCCTTGAGGAAGTGGCCGGTGTGCGAGCGCGCATTGGCCGCCACATCCTCGGGCGTGCCGATGGCCACAATCTCGCCGCCGCCATCGCCACCTTCCGGCCCCAGGTCGATGACCCAGTCGGCGGTCTTGATCACTTCGAGGTTATGCTCGATGACCACGACGGTATTACCGCCATCGACCAGCTCGTGCAGCACGTCGAGCAGCTTGGCCACGTCGTGGAAGTGCAGGCCCGTCGTCGGCTCGTCCAGCATATAGAGGGTGCGCCCGGTGGCGCGCTTGGAGAGTTCCTTGGACAGCTTGACGCGCTGCGCCTCGCCACCCGAGAGCGTGGTCGCCGGCTGGCCAATCTTGACATAGCCCAGGCCGACGCGCTGCAGCGTGGCGAACTTGTCGCGAATGGTCGGCACCGCCGAAAAGAAGTCGACGCCTTCGTCGATGGTCATGTCCAGGATGTCGGAGATCGACTTGCCCTTGAACTGTACTTCGAGGGTTTCGCGGTTGTAGCGCTTGCCCTTGCAGACATCGCAGGTGACGTAAACGTCGGGCAGGAAGTGCATTTCGATCTTGAGCAGGCCATCGCCCTGGCACTTCTCGCAGCGCCCGCCCTTGACGTTGAAGCTGAAGCGGCCGGGGCCATAGCCCCGGGTCTTGGCCTCGGGCAGCCCGGCAAACCATTCGCGCAGCGGCGTGAAGGCGCCGGTATAGGTGGCCGGGTTGGAGCGCGGTGTGCGGCCAATCGGGCTCTGGTCAATGTCGATGACCTTGTCGAGAAATTCCAGCCCTGTCAGCGATTCATGCGGGGCAGGGACCACGCGCGCGCCATTCAGACGGCGGGCAATGGCCTGGTACATGGTGTCGATCATCAGGGTGGACTTGCCGCCGCCACTGACGCCGGTGATGGCGACGAACAGGCCGAGCGGCACATCGACCGACACGTTCTTTAGATTATTGCCGGTGGCGCCCTTGATGCCGAGCGACTTGCCGGGCGTGCCAACACGGCGTTCGGCCGGCATGGCAATGCCCATGCGGCCCGACAGATACTTGCCGGTCAGCGAGTCGGGGTGATTGAGAATGTCCTGGGGCGTACCCTCGGCGACGATATGGCCGCCATGCACACCGGCGCCGGGGCCGATATCGACCACATAGTCGGCGGTCATGATGGCGTCTTCGTCATGCTCGACCACGATCACCGTATTGCCGATATCGCGCAGGCGCTGCAGGGTTTCAAGCAGGCGGGCATTGTCGCGCTGATGCAAGCCGATGGAGGGCTCGTCGAGCACGTAGAGCACGCCGGTCAGGCCCGAGCCGATCTGGCTGGCCAGCCGGATGCGCTGGCTTTCGCCGCCCGACAGCGTGCCCGAATTGCGCGCCAGGGTGAGATAGTCCAGGCCCACATCGATCAGGAAGTTCAGCCGCTCCCGGATTTCCTTGAGGATGCGCTCGCCGATCAGCTGCTGATTGGGGGTGAATTTGGCCGGCAGGGCGTCAAACCAGGCGGCGGCGCTGCGGATCGACTGTTCGGTGACCTGGCCAACGTGAAAACCATCAATCTTGACGGCCAGCGATTCCGGCTTCAGCCGGTAGCCGCCACAGGCGATGCAGGGCTTGGCCGACATGTATTTTTCGATTTCTTCGCGCATGCCGGCGCTCTCGGTTTCCTTGTAGCGCCGCTCCAGATTGCCGATGACGCCTTCAAAGGCCTTGGACGTCTTGTACTGGCGCAGACCATCGTCATAGACGAAGTCGACCTTCTCGCGGCCGGTGCCATACAGCACCGCATGCTGCACCTCGAACGGCAGATCGCTCCATGGCGTCTCGGTAGAGGCGCCGAACAGTTTCACCACCGCCGACAGCGTCTGAATGTAATAGGGCGCACTGGTCTTGGACCAGGGCAGGATGGCCCCGGCGCGGATCGACAGGCTGGAATCGGGCACGATCTGGTCG
>NZ_JAUYGL010000139.1 GCF_030689745.1 Devosia sp. | reverse complement strand
CAAGTACACCATCGTGGAAGCGGCGCGTAAGCAGGTCGAAGAGTTCGAGCAGCAGTACAATGACGGCCTGATCACTCAGGGCGAAAAGTACAACAAGGTCGTCGACGCCTGGGCCAAGTGTGGCGACAAGGTTGCCGAAGAGATGATGGACGCGATCCGCACCGTGCAGATCGATGAGGAGACCGGTCGTCAGAAGCCGATCAACTCGGTCTATATGATGAGCCATTCTGGCGCCCGTGGTTCACCGGCCCAGATGAAGCAGCTTGCCGGCATGCGCGGCCTGATGGCCCGTCCAGACGGCTCGATCATCGAGACTCCGATCACGGCCAACTTCAAGGAAGGCCTCAACGTTCTCGAGTACTTCAACTCCACCCACGGTGCCCGTAAGGGCCTGGCGGATACGGCGTTGAAGACGGCGAACTCGGGTTACCTGACCCGTCGTCTGGTTGACGTGGCGCAGGACGCGATCATCGTGTCGACCGATTGCGGCACCGAGCGTGGCCTGACCATGGAACCCATCGTGGATTCAGGCCAGGTTGTGGCTTCCATCGGCCAGCGTGTGCTGGGCCGTACGGCTGCCGACGATATCTTCCATCCGTTGACTGGCGATCTGATCGCTCCAAAGGGTCATCTGCTGGACGAAAAGGATGTCGACGTCATCGAAGAGGCCCGGATCCAGTCGATCCGTATCCGTTCGCCACTGACCTGCGACATGCGCCAGGGCACCTGCGCGGCCTGCTATGGTCGTGACCTTGCACGCGGTACGCCGGTGAACATGGGTGAAGCTGTGGGCGTTATCGCCGCGCAGTCGATCGGTGAACCCGGTACCCAGCTGACCATGCGTACGTTCCATATTGGTGGTACGGCACAGGTGGTTGACTCCTCGTTCCTGGAGTCCGGCGCTGAAGGCACCATTGCCATCCGCAATCCGAATGTCGTCAAGGTCGAAGGCAACAAGCTGGTCGTCATGGCCCGCAACGTTTCGCTGGCTGTGCTTGACGCAGACGGCAAGGAACGCTCCACCCACAAGGTGGCCTATGGTGCCAAGCTGCTGGTCAAGGAAGGTGATGCGGTTCGCCGTGGTCAGCGCCTGGCCGAATGGGACCCCTCCACCCGTCCGATCCTGGCCGAAGTCGAGGGCGAAGTGGTGTTTGAAGACCTGCTTGATGGCACCTCGGTTGCGGAAAACACCGACGAAGCAACCGGCTTCACCAAGCGTGTGGTGATCGACTGGCGCACCAATCCACGGGGTGACGGTCTCAAGCCGGCCCTGGCCATTGCGCGTGATGGAGCGGTGCTCAAGGTGGAGCGGGGCGGTGACGCCCGCTACCTGCTCTCGGTTGATGCGGTTATTGCCGCCGAGCCCGGCGAGAAGGTGTCGCCAGGCGACGTGCTGGCGCGAATTCCACTGGAAAGCGCCAAGACCAAGGACATCACGGGCGGTCTGCCGCGCGTGGCCGAATTGTTCGAGGCCCGTCGTCCCAAGGATCACGCCATCATCGCCGAGATCGATGGCACCATCCGCTTTGGCCGCGACTACAAGAACAAGCGTCGCATCGTCATCGAGCCTCATGAAGAGGGTGCTGATCCGGTCGAGTATCTGATCCCCAAGGGCAAGCCGTTCCATCTGCAGGAAGGCGACGCCATTGAAAAGGGTGAGTACATCCTCGACGGCAACCCGGCGCCGCACGACATTCTGGCCATCAAGGGCGTGGAAGAGCTTGCTCGTTACCTCGTCAATGAGATCCAGGAGGTCTATCGTCTGCAGGGCGTGATGATCAACGACAAGCACATCGAGGTGATCGTTCGCCAGATGCTGCAGAAGGTCGAGATCGTGAACCCAGGTGACTCCGGTCTGCTCAAGGATGAGCAGCTCGACAAGCTGGACTTTGACGAGCTCAACGACGCGCTGGTCGCTGATGGCAAGAAGCCGGCAACGGCCAATCCGGTCCTGCTGGGCATTACCAAGGCGTCGCTGCAGACCCGCTCGTTCGTGTCGGCCGCTTCGTTCCAGGAAACCACCCGCGTGCTCACCGAGGCTGCAGTGTCCGGCAAGGCCGATCTGCTCGAAGGTCTCAAGGAGAACGTGATCGTTGGTCGCCTGATCCCGGCGGGTACAGGTGCCGGCATCTCCGCGGCCAAGCTGATCGCGACCAAGCGCGATGATCTGATCCTGGACGAACGTCGCCGTCAGGCCAGCACGCCCAAGATTGCTGCGCCTGCCGCCGAATAGGCGACAGACACATCACAATATGAGGGAAGGGGGCCGGGAGGCTCCCTTTTCTTTTGGATGTGGGGCAGGGCCGGTGCGAGGATATCGCGGCACTATCGGGCTGCCATTGCCACCTCGTGCATAGGTGCCACCTCGATATTTCACGAAAGAATCCTTGACGCGCAGCAGAGTCGGTTCTAAACAGCGCCTACCTAAGCGGTCGGTCGTGAATGTCACACCGGGTTCCTGCCATCTTGTGCGGGCATCCAGGACACTCAAACACACTGTCGGGTAACTAGACGAAGCAAATCCTTGTGCGCATGACTGCCCGCTTTCGTGGGTGGTCCGCTGCAATTAAGGCGCCGCCGTTCCCTTGAGGGGGTCGGATGAGCGCCGTTTTGGTTTGGTTGGTCTAGACCGCAATGAATTTTGGACGATGGAAAGAGCGAAATGCCCACCATTAATCAGCTGATCCGCAAGCCACGCGCCAGCAAGCCAAAGCGGAACAAGGTTCCGGCGATGGAAGCAAATCCGCAGAAGCGCGGCGTTTGTTCTCGTGTGTATACGACGACCCCGAAGAAGCCGAACTCGGCACTGCGCAAGGTCGCCAAGGTTCGTTTGACGAACTCACGCGAAGTGATTTCGTACATCCCGGGCGAAGGCCACAACCTTCAGGAGCACTCCGTGGTCCTGATCCGTGGCGGTCGCGTTCGCGACCTTCCCGGCGTTCGTTATCACGTGCTCCGCGGTGTCCTTGACACGCAGAGCGTCAAGGATCGCAAGCAGCGCCGTTCGAAGTACGGCGCGAAGCGTCCGAAGTAAGGAGATATTGAGCTATGTCCCGTCGCCACCGCGCAGAGAAGCGTGACGTTATTCCGGACGCTAAGTTCGGCGATCTCGTCCTTACCAAGTTTATGAACTCGCTCATGAAGGACGGCAAGAAGTCGTCCGCCGAAAGCATCGTTTACGGTGCCTTCGACATTGTCGAGGCCAAGGTCAAGCAGGATCCCATCGAGGTGTTCCACACGGCCCTGGAAAACATCCGCCCGTCGGTTGAAGTGCGTTCGCGCCGCGTTGGCGGTGCTACGTACCAGGTTCCGGTTGAAGTTCGTGCTGACCGTCAGCAGGCTTTGGCCATCCGCTGGCTGATCGACTCCGCCCGCAAGCGCGGTGAGAACACCATGCGTGAGCGCCTTTCCGGCGAACTCATGGATGCCCTCAATGGTCGTGGTCAGGCCGTCAAAAAGCGTGAAGATACGCACCGTATGGCTGACGCCAACCGTGCCTTCTCGCACTACCGCTGGTAGTAGGAGCGCCCCATGGCACGCGAATATCCCATTAGCCTATATCGTAACTTCGGCATCATGGCTCACATTGATGCTGGCAAGACGACCACGACAGAGCGCATTCTGTACTACACCGGCAAGTCCCATAAGATCGGCGAAGTCCATGACGGCGCCGCGACCATGGATTGGATGGAGCAGGAGCAGGAACGCGGCATCACGATCACGTCGGCTGCCACGACCACGTTCTGGAAGGACCGTAACGGTACCCAGCACCGCTTCAATATCATCGACACCCCCGGCCACGTTGACTTCACCATTGAAGTTGAACGCTCGCTGCGCGTGCTCGATGGTGCCGTCGCGCTGCTCGATGCCAATGCCGGCGTAGAGCCCCAGACGGAAACCGTCTGGCGCCAGGCCGACAAGTACCATGTTCCGCGTCTGATCTTTGTGAACAAGATGGACAAGATCGGTGCTGATTTCTATCGCTGCGTCGAGATGGTCGGCACGCGCCTCGGCGCCAAGGCCGTTCCCGTTCAGCTGCCGATCGGCGCCGAGACCGAATTCAAGGGCGTCGTCGATCTGATCGAGATGAACGCCATTGTTTGGCGCAATGAAGAGCTGGGTGCTCAGTGGGATATCGTCGAGATCCCGGACGACCTCAAGGACGCTGCGGTGAAGTATCGCGAGCAGATGATTGAGGCTGCTGTCGAGCTCGATGACGACGCCATGGAAGCCTATCTCAATGGCGACCTGCCGAACAACGAGACCATCCGCCGGCTGCTGCGTCGGGGCGTGATCGACGCAAAGTTCTTCCTGGTTTTTGCGGGCTCCGCCTTCAAGAACAAGGGCGTTCAGCCGCTGCTCGATGGCGTTATCGACTTCCTGCCGTCGCCGCACGACGTTCCTGCTATCCAGGGCATCGATGCCAAGACCGAAGCACCGATCGAGCGTCACGCTGACGATAGCGAGCCGCTGTCGATGCTGGCGTTCAAGATCGCCAACGACCCGCACATGGGTTCGCTGACCTTCTGCCGCATCTATTCGGGTCACGTCGAGCAGGGCGCGATGCTGGAAAACACGGTCAAGGAAAAGCGCGAACGCGTTGGCCGCATGTTCCAGATGCACGCCAACAGCCGTGAGCAGATCACTGAAGCCTTTGCTGGCGACATCGTGGCCATCGTGGGTCTCAAGGACACCACGACGGGTGACACCCTGTGCGCACAGAATGCTCAGGTGATCCTGGAACGCATGATCTTCCCAGAGCCGGTGATCGACATTTCGGTGGAGCCAAAGTCCAAGGCTGACCAGGAAAAGATGGGCCTCGCGCTCAATCGTCTGGCCGCTGAAGATCCAAGCTTCCGCGTCAAGACCGATGAAGAATCCGGCCAGACCATCATTTCGGGCATGGGCGAGCTTCATCTCGACATTCTCGTTGACCGTATGCGTCGCGAGTTCAAGGTCGAAGCCAATATCGGTCAGCCGCAGGTGGCTTACCGCGAGACGATCACGCGTGCTGCCGATGTGGACTATACCCACAAGAAGCAGTCGGGTGGTTCGGGCCAGTTCGCTCGCGTCAAGCTCTCGATTGAGCCGGGCGAAGTGGGCAAGGGCCTCGAGTTCGTGAACGCGGTCGTCGGTGGTTCCGTGCCCAAGGAATATATTCCAGGCGTGGAAAAGGGCGTGAAGTCGGTTATGGCTTCCGGTCCGCTGATCGGGTTCCCGATTGTCGATATCAAGGTGACGCTGACTGAAGGCGCCTACCATGACGTTGACTCCTCGGTTCTGGCCTTTGAAATTGCTGGTCGTGCTGGCTTCAATGAAGCCATCCGCAAGGCATCGCCAAAGATCCTTGAGCCGATCATGAAGGTTGAAGTTGTCACGCCAGACGACTACATGGGCGACGTTATCGGTGATCTCAATTCACGACGTGGTCAGATCCAGGGCACAGAGAGCCGTGGTGTCCTCCAGGTTGTGGATGCCTTTGTCCCGCTCGCGAACATGTTTGGTTATGTGAACACGCTGCGCTCGATGAGCCAGGGTCGTGCACAGTACTCGATGACGTTCGATCACTACGAGCAGGTTCCGCAGGCAGTCGCCGACGAAGTCCAGGCCAAATACGCCTAACCAATAACTCAACTCAACGGTTGGCCTATTGGCTAACGAATACGGAGAATATCGATGGGCAAGGAAAAGTTTTCCCGCAATAAGCCTCACTGCAACATCGGCACTATCGGTCACGTTGACCATGGCAAGACCTCGCTGACTGCAGCGATCACCAAGGTTCTGGCCGAGTCCGGCGGCGCCAACTTCAAGGACTACGCGTCGATTGACAGCGCACCTGAAGAGAAGGCACGCGGCATCACCATCAACACCTCGCACGTCGAGTACGAGACGGCTAACCGTCACTATGCTCACGTCGATTGCCCAGGCCACGCTGACTATGTGAAGAACATGATCACCGGTGCTGCCCAGATGGACGGCGCGATCCTGGTCGTGTCTGCTGCCGACGGCCCGATGCCCCAGACCCGCGAGCACATCCTGCTGGCACGTCAGGTTGGCGTTCCCGCTCTGGTGGTGTTCCTGAACAAGTGCGACATGGTCGACGATCCGGAACTGCTCGAGCTCGTTGAGCTGGAAGTTCGCGAATTGCTGTCGTCCTACGAATTCCCGGGCGACGATATTCCGGTCATCAAGGGTTCGGCTCTTGCCGCTCTCGAAGATTCCGACAAGAAGCTCGGCCATGACGCCGTTCTCGAGCTGATGGCTGCCGTGGATGCTTACATCCCACAGCCAGAGCGTCCCGTTGACCTGCCGTTCCTGCTGCCGATCGAAGACGTGTTCTCGATCTCGGGTCGTGGTACGGTGGTGACCGGTCGCGTTGAGCGCGGCATCGTCAAGGTCGGTGAAGAAGTCGAGATCGTCGGCATCAAGCCAACCCAGAAGACCACCGTTACCGGTGTCGAAATGTTCCGCAAGCTGCTCGACTCGGGCCAGGCTGGCGACAACGTTGGTGCACTGATCCGCGGTATCGATCGTACTCAGGTTGAGCGCGGTCAGGTTCTCTGCAAGCCCGGTTCCGTGACCCCGCACACCGACTTCGTTGCTGAGGCCTATATCCTCACCAAGGAAGAAGGCGGTCGTCATACCCCGTTCTTCGGCAACTACCGTCCCCAGTTCTACTTCCGTACCACGGACGTGACGGGCATCGTGACCCTGCCAGAAGGCACGGAAATGGTTATGCCAGGTGACAACATCAACATGAACGTTCAGCTGATCGTTCCGATCGCCATGGAAGAAAAGCTCCGCTTTGCTATCCGTGAAGGTGGCCGCACCGTTGGCGCCGGCGTGGTCGCAAAGATCCTGAAGTAAGCCTTATTGAGACATTCGCGGCGCGCGATTAATGCGCGCCGCGATCCATTTTCGTCAGGATTTACAAGATGAACGGTCAGAATATTCGCATTCGCCTCAAGGCGTTTGACCATCGCGTTCTCGACGCCTCCACGCGCGAGATCGTTTCGACGGCCAAGCGTACAGGCGCGCAGGTTCGCGGTCCCATTCCGCTGCCGACGCGAATCGAGAAATTTACCGTGAACCGCTCGCCCCATATCGATAAGAAGGCGCGTGAGCAGTTCGAGATTCGGACACACAAGCGTCTTCTGGACATTGTGGACCCGACGCCTCAGACGGTTGATGCACTGATGAAGCTTGATCTCGCCGCCGGCGTTGACGTCGAAATCAAGCTCTAAGTCGAAGAGTTTTCCGCGCGTATCAGATAAAGGGTCCTCTGAAACCATGACCCGGTACTGCGCCAAGAGAGAAGGTAATAACCGATGCGTTCTGGATTGATCGCACAGAAGCTGGGCATGACCCGCATTTTTGCTGAGGACGGCTCGCACGTCCCGGTGACTGTGCTGAGTCTGCAGAACTGCCAGGTGGTGGGCCAGCGGACGGCTGACAAGGACGGGTATGTGGCTTTGCAGCTGGGCGCAGGCCTGGCCAAGGCAAAGAACACGAGCAAGGCTGAGCGCGGCATTTTTGCCGTTGCCAAGGTCGAGCCCAAGCGCCACGTCGCGGAATTCCGCGTTGACGAAGCCAACCTCATTGAGGTCGGTGCTACGTTGCAGGCAGACCATTTCGTCGAAGGCCAGCTGGTTGACGTGACCGGCACTTCGATTGGTAAGGGCTTTGCCGGCGGCATGAAGCGCTGGAACTTCGGCGGCCTGCGGGCTTCGCATGGTGTGTCCGTTTCGCACCGTTCGATCGGTTCTACCGGTGGTCGTCAGGACCCAGGTAAGACCTTCAAGGGCAAGAAGATGCCGGGCCACATGGGCGATCGTCGCATCACCACGCAGAACGTCAAGGTCGTCAAGACCGACAACGAGCGCGGGCTGATCATGATCCAGGGTTCGGTTCCAGGCTCCAAGGGTGCTTGGATCATGATCAAGGACGCGGTGAAGAAGCCGGCTCCACAGGGCGCTGCTTTCCCGGGCTCGTTCAAAGCCGCCGCTGAAGTTGCGGGGGAAGGTAACTAAATGGAACTCAAGGTCACAACCCTCGACGGCAAGGCCGCTGGCAATATCCAGCTCGCCGACGACGTCTTCGGTCTGGAAGTCCGCCAGGACATTCTGCACCGCATGGTTCGCTACCAGCAGCTCAAGGCGATGGCCGGCACGCACGATGTGAAAAATCGTTCGGAAGGCGTTCTCACGGGCAAGAAATTCGGCAAGCAGAAGGGTGGCGGCGGTGCCCGTCACGGCGATCGCAAGGCTCCCCAGTTCCGTGGTGGTGGTCGTGCATTCGGCCCGACCCCGCGCAGCCACGCCATCGACCTTCCCAAGAAGGTCCGGGCGCTGGCGCTGAAGCACGCTCTGTCGTCCAAGATCAAGTCCGGTTCGCTGGTCGTTGTTGACAGCGTGTCCAGCAAAGACGGCAAGACCGCTGGTCTGCTCGCCACCTTCGGCAAGCTGGCCTGGACGAACGCGCTGATCATTGACGGGGCAGTTGTCGACCAGAACTTTGTTCTGGCCGCTCGCAACATCCCGCATATCGACGTCTTGCCAGTGCAGGGGATCAACGTTGTGTCGATCCTCAAGCGCGACAAGCTCGTCCTGACCAAGGCAGCGCTGGAAGCGCTGGAAGCGAGGTTCGCATGAACAAGCTGAGCGCTTATGACATCGTCCGGAACCCTGTCGTGACTGAAAAGTCGACGATGGCCTCCGAACATAACCAGGTCGTTTTCGACGTGGCGATTGATGCCAGCAAGACCGATATCAAGACTGCCGTCGAGCAGCTGTTTTCGGTCAAGGTCAAGGCAGTGAACACCCTGGTCCGCAAGGGCAAGGTGAAGCGCTTCCGCGGCAAGGTTGGCACGCGCAACGACGTCAAGAAGGCGATCGTGACCCTCGTCGACGGCCAGTCGATCGACATTTCGACCGGCCTGTAAGGGAAGAGACAGAAAAATGGCTCTTAAAAGCTACAATCCTACGTCCCCCGGCCGCCGTCAGCTCGTGACGACCGACCGTTCAGATCTTTGGAAGGGCAAGCCCGTCAAGGTTCTGACCGAAGGTCTTTCCAAGTCTGGTGGTCGTAACAATCGCGGACGCATTACTGCCTTCCATCGGGGTGGCGGTCACAAGCGCACCTATCGTTTGATCGATTTCAAGCGTGTCAAATTTGACATGGTCGGGACGATTGAGCGCCTGGAATATGATCCCAACCGTACGGCTTGGATCGCTCTGGTGAAGTACGAGGACGGCGAACTCGCCTATATCGTGGCACCACAGCGCCTCGGCGCCGGTGACAAGGTGATCTCGTCGGCCGGCACGGTTGACGTGAAGCCAGGCAATGCCATGCCGCTCGAGAACATGCCGGTCGGTACGATCGTGCACAATATCGAGCTCAAGCCCCGCAAGGGTGCCCAGGTTGCCCGTTCTGCTGGTGCTTATGCCCAGTATGTCGGTCGCGATCAGGGTTGGGCGATCCTTCGTCTGAAGTCTGGTGAACAGCGCCGCGTGCATGGCTCCTGCCTTGCCACTGTTGGCTCGGTTTCGAACCAGGATCACTCGAACACCTCGCTCGGCAAGGCCGGTCGCTCGCGTTGGCTCGGCCGCAAGCCAGTCAACCGTGGTGTGACCATGAACCCTGTCGACCATCCACATGGTGGTGGTGAAGGCCGTACTTCGGGTGGCCGTCATCCGGTTACGCCTTGGGGCAAGCCGACAAAGGGCAAGCGCACCCGCAGCAATAAGGCAACGGACCAGTTCATCGTTCGTAGCCGTCACGTTAGGAAGGGCAGGTAAGCCATGACCCGTTCAATCTGGAAGGGGCCGTTTGTCGACGGCTACATGCTCAAGAAGGCCGAAAAGGCCCTCGCGTCTGGTCGCAACGATGTGATCAAGATCTGGAGCCGCCGTTCGACCATCCTGCCACAATTCGTTGGCGTCACGTTTGGCGTTCACAATGGCCAGAAGCACGTTCCGGTCAACGTCACTGAAGACATGATCGGCCACAAGTTCGGCGAGTTTGCACCGACCCGTACGTATTACGGTCACGCTGCCGACAAGAAGGCCAAGAGGAAGTAAGATGGGCAAGCCAAAAACTGAGCGCGCTCTCAAGGACAACGAGGCTAAGGCTGTTCTGCGCATGTTGCGCATCAGCCCTCAGAAGCTGAACCTCGTCGCGCAGTTGATCCGTGGCAAGAAAGTCGAGAAGGCCCTGGCCGATCTCGAATTCAGCCACAAGCGCATCTCCGGTCAGGTCAAGAAGGTGCTGGAAAGCGCCATCGCGAACGCCGAGAACAACCATGGTCTCGACACCGACGCTCTCGTCGTTGCTGAAGCTTTTGTTGGTAATTCGCTGGTAATGAAGCGCTTCACTGCTCGCGGTCGTGGCCGTTCTTCGCAGATCCAGAAGCCATTCGCGCATCTGACGATCGTCGTCCGGCAAGTTGAGGAGGCCGCATAATGGGTCAGAAGATCAATCCAATCGGCTTTCGCCTTGGTATCAATCGCACCTGGGATAGCCGCTGGTACGCCAACAAGGGCGAGTACGGCTCGCTGTTGCAGGAAGACCTGAAGATCCGCGCGATGCTGCTGGAAGACCTCAAGGCTGCAGCAGTCTCCAAGATCGTCATCGAGCGTCCGCACCGCAAGTGCCGCGTGTCGATCCACACCGCCCGTCCGGGCATCGTGATCGGCAAGAAGGGCGCAGACATCGACAAGATCCGCGCCAAGGTGAAGAAGTTTACCGACAGCGAAGTGCACATCAACATCGTTGAAGTGCGCAAGCCGGAAACCGATGCGACACTGGTTGCCCAGGGCATTGCCCAGCAGCTGGAACGCCGTGTGGCTTTCCGTCGCGCCATGAAGCGTGCGGTGCAGACGTCGATCCGTATGGGTGCCGGTGGTATCCGCGTCAATGTGGGTGGCCGTCTGGGTGGCGCCGACATCGCTCGTACCGAATGGTACCGCGAAGGTCGCGTGCCGCTGCACACGCTGCGCGCCGACATCGATTACGGTACTGCTGAAGCAAAGACGACTTACGGTATCATCGGTATCAAGGTCTGGATCTTTAAGGGCGAAGTCCTTGAGCATGATCCGACTGCGCATGAGCGTCGCGCTACCGAAGGTAACACCGAAGGTGGTCAGCGTAGTGAACGTGGTCCGCGCCCTGAGCGTGGCGACCGCGAACGCGCATAAGAAGGTTAGTTCATTATGCTGCAACCTAAGAAGACCAAGTTCCGCAAGGCCCACAAGGGTCGTATCCATGGCGTAGCCAAGGGCGGTACCACGCTGGCATTTGGCCAGTATGCCTTGAAGGCCACCGAGCCTGAGCGCGTTACCGCTCGCCAGATCGAAGCGGCTCGCCGCGCGATCACCCGCGAGATGAAGCGCCAGGGCCGTGTGTGGATCCGGATTTTTCCGGATGTGCCGGTGTCCAAGAAGCCGACCGAAGTGCGTATGGGTAAGGGCAAGGGTTCTGTTGAATTCTGGGCCGCCCGCGTCAAGCCCGGTCGTATTGTATTCGAGATCGACGGCGTCCCCGAGGACGTTGCCAAGGAAGCGCTGCGCCTCGGTGCAATGAAGCTCCCGATCATGACGCGGGTTGTTACCCGCATTGCCGACTAAGGACGAAGAGCCATGAAAGCCAGTGATGTGCGGAGCAAGACCGCAGACGAACTGAAGGATCAGCTCGTCGGCCTGAAGAAAGAACAGTTCAATCTGCGTTTCCAGCGTGCTACCCAGCAGCTGGAAAAGCCGACCGAGGTCAAGAAGGTTCGCCGTAATATCGCGCGGATCAAGACGATCTTGGCCGAAAAGAACGCAGCGAAGTAAGGAGCCGCGACCATGCCAAAGCGCGTATTGCAGGGGACTGTAGTCTCCGACGCCAATGATAAGACGGTCGTGGTGCGCGTCGAGCGCCGTTTCACGCACCCGGTTATGAAGAAGACCGTGCGTCGGTCGAAGAAGTATCAGGCTCATGATGAGGCCAATCTGGCCAAAATCGGCCAGATCGTTCAGATCGAGGAATGTGCGCCGATTTCCAAGAACAAGCGCTGGACGCTTGTTACGGACACCGCGTCGGCTCCCTCCGCGTAAGTTTAGATTTCAAGGTCGACGAGCCGGGGACGGCGGGTCGATTTAACAAGAAGGCATCCAGTCATGATTCAGATGCAATCAAATCTCGACGTCGCGGATAATTCCGGCGCTCGTCGCGTCATGTGCATCAAGGTGCTGGGCGGCTCGCATCGCAAATACGCCTCGGTCGGCGACATCATTGTCGTTTCGGTCAAGGACGCTATTCCGCGCGGCCGCGTAAAAAAGGGTCAGGTCATGAAGGCCGTGGTGGTTCGCACCGCGTTCGACATTCGCCGCCCTGATGGCACGGTGATCCGTTTCGACAAGAACGCCGCGGTTCTGATCAATAATCAGAAAGAGCCGATCGGCACCCGTATCTTCGGACCAGTTCCGCGCGAGCTTCGCGCCAAGAACCACATGAAGATCATTTCGCTCGCACCCGAGGTGCTGTAATGGCTGCCAAGATCAAGAAGGGCGATAAGGTCGTCGTCCTGACTGGCAAGGACAAAGGCAAATCTGGCCAGGTCCTGTCGGTTATCCCGACCGAAACGAAGGCGCTGGTGCAGGGTATCAACCTTGTTCGTCGCCACACCAAGCAGACCGCGTCGACCGATGCCGGCATCTTCACCAAGGAAGCGCCAATTCATCTGTCGAACCTCGCGATCGCCGACAAGGATGGCAAGCCCAGCCGCGTCGGTTTTCAGATCAAGGACGGCGTGAAGACACGCGTCGCAAAGTCGACCGGAGACTCGATCGATGGCTGAGACCGCTTACAAGCCGCGTCTTCGGACCGAATACGACACCACAATCAAGGCTGCACTGCTTGAGCAGTTTGGCTACAAGAACGCGATGCAGCTGCCCCGCCTGGACAAGATTGTCCTGAACATCGGCGTCGGTGAAGCTGTCAACGACACCAAGAAGGTGAAGTCGGCTGCTGCCGAGATGGAAAAGATCGCCGGCCAGAAGCCAGTGATCACCTATGCTCGCAAGTCGATCGCCGGCTTCAAGGTGCGTGAAGACATGCCGATTGGCGTGAAGGTCACCCTGCGCAAGACTCGCATGTATGAGTTTCTTGACCGCCTGGTGAACATCGCACTGCCGCGTGTTCGCGACTTCCGCGGGCTCAACCCCAATTCGTTTGATGGCCATGGCAACTACGCCCTGGGCATCAAGGAGCACATCATTTTCCCCGAAATCAACTACGATCAGATCGATCAGGTTTGGGGCATGGACATCGTGATCGCCACGACGGCCAAGACTGATGATGAAGCGCGTGCGCTGCTCAAGGCATTCAACTTCCCCTTCCGTACGTAAGCGGATAGGGAAGGGAAAAAGGACCAGGACATGGCAAAGACCAGCTCCACAGTTAAGAACGACAAGCGTCGCGCTCTCGTTAAGCAGTATGCCGCCAAGCGCGCTGCTCTGAAGCTAGCGACCAAGGATCAGTCGATCCCACCCGATGAGCGTTTCGCAGCGCAGCTCAAGCTTGCTGAACTGCCACGCAATTCGGCGAAGGTTCGTGTACGCAACCGTTGCGAAGTCTCGGGTCGTCCCCGTGGCTTCTATCGCAAGCTGAAGTTGAGCCGTATTGCTCTGCGTCAGCTGGGCAACCTGGGCATGATCCCGGGCCTCGTGAAGTCGAGCTGGTAAGGAGCACCGAAAATGAGCTTTTCCGATCCAATCGGCGACATGCTGACCCGCATCCGCAACGCCCAGATGCGTCGCAAGAATTCCGTTTCGACACCGGCCTCGACCCTTCGCGGTCGCGTGCTGGATGTGCTCCAGTCCGAGGGTTTCATCCGGGGCTATTCGGAGACCAAGTTCGAGAACGGTGCAGCCGAATACGAAATCGAGCTGAAATACTCGGATAACGAATCCGTTATCCGCACGATTGAACGCGTTTCGCGTCCTGGCCGTCGGGTGTATGCCTCGGTCAAGAATATTCCTCAGGTTGCCAATGGCCTGGGTGTTTCGATCCTCTCCACCCCCAAGGGTGTGATGGCCGATCACGAAGCCAAGGCAGCCAATGTTGGTGGCGAGGTACTCTGCCGCGTCTTCTAGGAGACGTGGTAAGACGATTACTCAAAGGTAGAAGTTAGAATGTCACGTACTGGCAAACAACCGGTTGCACCGGTAAGCGGCGTTACGGTTACGATCGATGGTCGTAATGTAAGCGTCAAGGGCCCGAAGGGCGAGATGAGCATTGTGCTCATGGATGTCGTGAATGCCGAGAATGGCGCCGATGGCGTCGTTGTTACGCCGGCCAACGACACGCGCTTTGCGCGCGCCGCCTGGGGCACCACCCGTGCACTGATCCAGAACATGGTCACCGGTGTTTCTGCGGGCTTCGAAAAGAAGCTGGCGATCCAGGGCGTTGGTTATCGCGCTTCCATGCAGGGCAAGGATGTCAAGCTGTTGCTTGGTTTCAGCCATGAAGTGGTCTACGAGACCCCCAAGGGAATCACGATCGCTGTCCCCGCGCCGACGGAAATCGTCATCAGTGGAATTGACAAGCAGGCCGTGGGTCAGGTTGCGGCCGAGATCCGCGCATGGCGCAAGCCAGAGCCCTACAAGGGCAAGGGCGTTCGCTATGCTGGCGAGTACGTCTTCCGCAAAGAAGGCAAGAAGAAGTAAGGAGCGCCTGCAATGGCTATCAGTGCAAAAGGTGCGGAACGCCGCAAGGCTCGTGTCCGCAAGGCGCTCAAGGCTCGTGCCTTCGGTCGTCCCCGTCTCAGCGTTTTCCGCTCGGACAAGAATATCTACGCTCAGATCATCGACGACACGACAGGCCGTACACTGGCCGCCGCGTCGACGCTCGACAAGGACGTCAAGTCCACTGTCAAGAACGGTGCTACTGCCGCCGCCGCTGCAACGATTGGCAAGCTGATCGCCGAGCGCGGTACCAAGGCTGGCATTGGTGAAGTGATCTTTGATCGTGGTGCATACATCTATCATGGCCGTGTGAAGGCCCTTGCAGACGCTGCCCGTGAGGGCGGCCTGCAGTTCTAGAACACGGCGAGGAAAGAGAATTATGAGAGACGTTCAAGAACGCGACAGCGAATTCGTCGATCGCCTGGTCCACATCAACCGTGTGGCTAAAGTGGTCAAGGGCGGCCGTCGTTTCGGTTTCGCAGCGCTCGTGGTGGTCGGTGACCAGAAGGGCCGCGTTGGCTTTGGTCACGGCAAGGCCCGCGAAGTGCCAGAAGCCATCCGCAAGGCAACCGAAGCCGCCAAGCGCACCATGATCCGCGTGCCGCTGCGCGATGCGCGTACGCTGCACCATGACGTGCAGGGTCGCCACGGCGCCGGCAAGGTCATTCTGCGTGCGGCCGAGCCAGGTACCGGCATCATTGCCGGTGGTCCGATGCGTGCTGTGTTCGAAACGCTTGGTATCAACGATATCGTTGCCAAGTCGCAGGGCACTGCCAATCCGTACAACATGGTGCGGGCTACCTTTGATGCGCTCAAGCGCGTCGACAGCCCTCGCTCGGTTGCTTCCCGCCGTGGCCTCAAGGTTTCGGAACTGCAGGCTCGCCGCGGCGAGACCGCGGTCGAAGCTTGATAGGAGAGTATCATGGCTGAGAAGAAAACCCTTATCGTCAAGCAGATCGGTTCGCCGATCCGTCGTGACAAGGTGCAGCGTGCGACCCTGATCGGTCTCGGGCTCAACAAGATGAACAAGCAGCGCGAGCTGCTCGACACGCCTGAAGTGCGCGGCATGATCAACAAGCTGCCGCACCTCGTACGCGTCGTCGGCGAGTAAGAGAGAAGGTCTGACTGATGACCCGTTTGAACGAACTTCGCGACAATGCAGGGGCCAACAAGGTCCGGATGCGCATTGGTCGCGGCATCGGCTCCGGCAAGGGCAAGACCGGCGGTCGTGGCGGCAAGGGCCAGACGGCGCGCTCCGGCGTGGCGATCAATGGCTTTGAAGGCGGTCAGATGCCGCTTCACATGCGTATGCCAAAGCGTGGCTTCAACGCTTTCAATCCCAAGGATTGGAATGAAGTGCGCATTGACCGCGTGCAGGCCTATATCGATTCCGGCAAGCTCGATGCCAAGGCCGTGATCGACGCTGACGCGTTGATCGCTGCGCGGGTGATCCGTCGCGCCAAGGACGGCGTCCGTCTCATCGGTTCGGCTGGCCTGACTGCCAAGAAGGTTACCTTCAAGGTGAATTACGCGACCAAGGGCGCGCTGGCTGCTGTTGAAGCTGCTGGTGGCAAGGTCGACGTGATCGAGGCTAAGGCGCCTTGGAAGAAGACGCCATACGCCGGTTAATTATCGGCATGGCGCACCCGGCCGGGTGGTCGGGTGCGCCTTTTTTTGGTTTGTTGCGCTCCGGACGGGCCAGTGGTCGCAGTCCTGAAGCGTTCCGAGCGCACCTGGCCTTGAAGCCATAGGGAGCGATACATGGCGTCCGCAGCCGAACAGCTGGCACGTAATCTCAGTTTTTCGACCTTTTCCAAGGCGAAAGCCCTGCAGCAGCGCATCTGGTTCACACTGGGCGCGCTGCTTGTCTATCGACTGGGCACATTTATTCCGGTTCCGGGCATCGATCCCGACGCATTTGCCGCGTCCTTTGCGCAGTCGTCGCAGGGCATACTGGGCATGTTCAACATGTTCGCCGGTGGTGCTGTCGAGCGGATGGCGATCTTTGCGCTGAACCTGATCCCCTATATTACCGCATCGATCGTGGTGCAGGTGATGACAACGGCCTCGCCGCGTCTGGAAGCTCTCAAGAAAGAGGGTGAATCTGGTCGTCGCAAGATGAACCAGTACACGCGCTATCTGACCGTGCTGTTCTGCGCGGTGCAGGCCTATGGCGTTGCCGTCGGCCTCGAGGCCAGCCAGGGCGTTGTGCTCAATCCCGGTTGGTTCTTCCGCATCTCGACAGTGATCACCCTGGTGGGTGGCACGATGTTCCTGATGTGGGTGGGTGAACAGATCACCTCGCGTGGCGTGGGCAATGGCATTTCGCTGATCATCTTTGCCGGCATCGTCGCCAATCTGCCCTCGACGGTGGTGCAGACCCTGGAGCTGAGCCGGACCGGTGCATTGCCGCCGCTGGCCGCCTTTGGCGTGCTGGTGCTGGCCCTGGTCGTGATTGCTGCCATCGTGTTCTTTGAACGCGCCCAGCGTCGCCTGCTGATCCAGTATCCCAAGCGCCAGGTCGGCAACAAGATGTTCCAGGGGGACACCTCGCATCTGCCGCTCAAGCTGAACACGGCGGGTGTTATCCCGGTGATCTTTGGCTCCTCGCTGCTGCTGTTGCCGGCAACCATCGCGTCGTTCGTGGCGCAGGGTGATGCCCCGCAATGGTTGCAGGTGGTCACGGCGCTGCTGGGCCGTGGACAGCCGCTCTATCTGGCGCTGTTCGCCTTCTTCATCATCTTCTTTGCCTTTTTCTATACCGCTATTGTGTTTAATCCGACGGAGACGGCGGACAATCTCAAGCGCTCAGGCGGCTTCATTCCGGGCATGCGCCCGGGTGAGCGGACGGCCCAGCACATCGACTATGTGTTGACCCGCATTACGGTGGTGGGGGCGCTCTACCTGACGGTGGTGGCCCTGATCCCGGAAGTGCTGTTCAGTCAGCTCGCGGTCAGCCAGTTCATCGGCGGTACATCGCTGCTGATCATGGTGACGGTGACCCTTGATACAGTCAGCCAGGTCCAGAGCCATCTGGTTGCCCAGCAATATGAGGGGCTGGTCAAAAAGTCCCGTCTTGGAGGAGGCAAGCGTCGATGAGACTGATACTGCTCGGACCACCCGGAGCGGGGAAGGGGACTCAGGCCAAGATCCTGGTCGAGGCCTACAATATCCCCCAGCTATCCACTGGTGACATCCTGCGCTCGGCGATTGCGGCCAAGACCCCGCTGGGGCTCGAGGCCAAGGTAATAATGGATCGTGGTGATCTGGTCAGTGATGCCGTTGTCAACGGCATCGTCTCGGAGCGTCTGGACGCAGCCGATTGCAAAGCCGGTTTCATTCTTGATGGCTTCCCGCGCACCATTGCGCAGGCCGAAGCGCTGGACACCATGCTGATCGACAAGGGGATCAAGCTTGATGCCGTTGTCGAGATCAAAGCCGATGCAGACGAGCTGGTACGCCGTGTTATACAGCGCGCCACGGAGTCGGGCGGTGCCCGGGCCGACGACACCGAGGAAGTGCTGCGCAAGCGCCTCGACGTCTACCAGGAGCAGACGGCACCGCTGGTGGCCTACTATACCGGGAAGGGCCTGCTGCAGGCCGTTGACGGTATGGCACCGGTTGATCAGGTGACGGCAGCCATCAAGGCTGCGATTGCTCACTAAAGTTTGGGCTTGACTTGGCGGTTGACTCCGCGGAATCGAGCCCTTAAAGAACCGCTTCAGTCTCATGGATTATTGGGCTGGATTCGGTTCTCCAGAATGTTGGGGGTCGAATTCCGGTCCCTTGTTGTTTAATGGCGCCAGCCGTGACGGTTCGCGCTGAATGAAGGAGAGCAGACGTGGCTCGTATTGCTGGCGTCAATATCCCGACGAACAAGCGCGTTGTCATCGCGTTGCAGTATATCCATGGGATCGGCGATAAGTTCGCCCTGGATATTTGCACCAAGGTTGGCATTCCGGTTGAGCGTCGTGTGAACGAACTTACCGACGCGGAAGTCATCCAGATCCGCGAAGCAATCGACCGCGACTATGTCGTGGAAGGTGATCTTCGCCGTAACGTTGCCATGAACATCAAGCGTTTGATGGATCTGGGCAACTATCGTGGCCTGCGTCATCGTCGTGGTCTGCCCGTTCGCGGTCAGCGCACCCACACCAATGCCCGCACCCGCAAGGGTCCGGCCAAGGCGATCGCCGGCAAGAAGAAGTAAGAACCCGGTTTCCCGGGTTCTTCGATGTAGCTGCCGGGGCAAGCTAAGGCTAACGGCAGCGCTGATATCGAATAGAGGAACTAGATGGCTAAGTCTGAGACAACGCGCGTCAAGCGCAAGGAACGCAAGAATATCACTTCGGGCGTTGCCCATGTGAACGCTTCGTTCAACAACACCATGATCACCATTGCCGACATGCAGGGTAACACGATTTCGTGGTCCTCTTCAGGCGTGATGGGTTTCAAGGGGAGCCGCAAGTCGACCCCTTATGCAGCCCAGGTTGCTGCTGAAGATGCGGCCAAGAAGGCCCAGGAACACGGCATGAAGACCCTTGAGGTCGAAGTGCGCGGTCCCGGTTCGGGCCGTGAATCGGCGCTTCGTGCGCTGCAGGCTGCAGGCTTCAATGTCACTTCGATCCGTGACGTTACGTCGATCCCGCACAATGGCTGCCGCCCGCGCAAGCGGCGCCGCGTCTAATTTAGACCGTTTAGAGAGCTCCCGGCCGCAAATTGCCGGGAGTCTTATTGCGTTTGCGGCGGAGCGGCTCGGGCTGGAGCCGCGATTTTGAAAGGACATAACCGTGACGATCCAGATGAACTGGCAAGAACTGATCAAGCCGACCAAGCTGGAGATTGTTTCGGGCAGCGACAACGCGCGCGTGGCCTCGGTAGTTGCCGAGCCGCTTGAGCGCGGTTACGGGCTTACCCTTGGTAATGCCCTGCGTCGTGTGCTGCTGTCGTCGCTTCAGGGCGCGGCAGTCACAGCAATCCAGATTGACGGCATCCTGCATGAATTCTCCTCGCTTCCAGGCGTGCGTGAAGATATTACCGACCTTGTGCTGAACGTGAAGGAAATCGCGTTCAACATGGGTGGTGAAGGGCCCAAGCGCCTTGCACTGTCCAGGCAGGGTCCGGGAGCCGTTACGGCTGGTGACATCAAGGTCACCGGTGACATCGAAGTGCTTAACCCTGAGTTGGTGATCTGCCATCTCGATGATGGCGCCGAGATCAATATCGAGTTCACCGTCGACACCGGCAAGGGTTACGTTGCCGCTGACAAGAACCGTCCCGAAGATGCACCGATCGGCTTTATTCCGGTCGACTCGCTGTTTTCGCCAGTTCGTCGCGTGAGCTACAAGGTCGATGCTACCCGTGCCGGTGAAAGCCTGGACAAGGACAAGCTGACCCTGCAGATCGAAACCAATGGCGCCGTGTCGCCGGAAGATGCCCTGGCTTATGCCGCGCGCATTCTCCAGGACCAGCTGTCGGTATTCGTGAACTTTGAAGAGCCCAGCAAGGAAAAGGCTCAGGATTCGGTTCCTGAACTCGCCTTCAACCCGGCGCTGCTCAAGAAGGTTGACGAGCTTGAGCTGTCGGTTCGTTCGGCCAATTGCCTCAAGAACGACAACATTGTTTACATCGGCGATCTGATCCAGAAGACAGAGGCCGAGATGCTGCGGACGCCAAACTTCGGCCGCAAGTCGCTCAATGAAATCAAGGAAGTCCTGGCACAGATGGGGCTTCATCTCGGAATGGACGTTGCCAACTGGCCACCCGAGAATATCGATGACCTCGCCAAGCGCTATGAAGATCACTATTGATCCCGCGCTGCCAAGCACTTTAGGAGACCACCATGCGCCACGGTAATTCAGGTCGCAAACTCAACCGGACTGCCAGCCACCGCAAGGCAATGTTCGCCAATATGTCGGCCGCGCTGATCAAGCACGAGCAGATCGTCACCACGCTTCCCAAGGCCAAGGAACTGCGTCCGATCGTCGAGAAGCTGATCACCCTGGGCAAGCGCGGCGATCTGCACGCTCGCCGCCAGGCGATCGCTCAGATGCGCGATGAGGGCCAGGTTGCCAAGCTCTTCGCCGTGCTTGGCCCGCGCTACAAGGAACGCCAGGGCGGCTATATCCGCATCATGAAGGCTGGTTTCCGTTTTGGCGACAACGCCCCACTGGCCGTGATCGAGTTTGTCGATCGCGACGTTAATGCCAAGGGCCTCGATAGCGGTCCCGTACAGGCCCGCGAGGACGACGAGTACGAAGCAGCGTAAGCTTCAATCTCTCGCAGAATTTGCAGTACGGTCGCGGCTCACGCCGCGGCCGTCTTGTTTTAGCGATGCAAGTCCCACGTCCGATAGAGCGTCTTGAGCTCCACCATTGAGCGGCAGGAGACGCTTGGCAGCTGGGCCTGTGCCACCAGCGCCCGATAGCGTGCCCCGTTATGCCGGGAGCCGAATGCCACCCAGTGAATCATCGACCATTTGATGCTGTCCCGCTGCCCTTCCAGGGCACCGGGTCGATGGCGTTCGAACAACGTCCGGCGGAAATAGCGCATGAGGCGGAGCCAGTGATTTTCGTCGAGCACGATGGCGCCGGTGGCGCGGGCCAGGCGTTCGGAGGTCAGCGCGCTGTAGTTGCCATCCATTACCCAGGCCGGACCGTCAATGGCCGCTCGCTGCAGCTCATGGAACTCGTCCTTGGGCCGGGGTACCCAGTCGGTATTGGGGGTGTGGTGCAGCTGATCCAGATGCACTGCCGGTATGGCGAGCTTGCGTGCCAACGCCTCGGCGAGCGTTGATTTGCCTGAATTGGACGGACCGAAGATGACGATACGATTGCCCAGCGCGGTGAGCGGCGGAATGTCCATCATGGTCGCTCCCCCTGTAGTGGACAAAAAAGCCACCCCGCGTGCGGGGTGGCTGATTTCGAAGCGCTGTTGCGCGGCTTATTCCGGCTGCTGGTCCTTGCCGGTATAGATCTCGTCGACCCAGAACTGATCACGGCGATCAAAGCCGTTGAACGGGGTGAGCGAGGCCTGGGTGTAGGCCCCCATCAGGCCGAACTCGATCCAGTCGTCCTCGTCGATGTCGGCGGGCAGGGTGAAGACCTGGGGCAGCACGTCATAGCTGTCGCAGGTCGGGCCCCAGATGGTGAAATCGGAGAATACCTGGTCATTGTCATGCACGCGGGCGCCGCGCCAGACGCGGACCGGCGGGGTGAAGTGCATGAATTTGACTTCCATCAGGCTGCCATAGGCGCCGTCATTGACATAGACCGACTGGCCGCCGCGCTGGTGCTTGACGCGCAGCAGCAGGGAGGTGGACGAGGTCACCAGCGCGCGGCCAGGCTCGATGATCAGCTCGGGCTTGCGCTTTTCGCCGAAGTGATCGTTGACTGCGGTGCTGATGGTCTCGAAGTAATAGTCCATCGGCGGGGCTTCGCTGGTCGGGTAGGGGGCCGGATAGCCGCCGCCGATATTGAGGCGCTTCAGTTCAATGCCCGACTCCTCGACAATGCGGGCGGCCGCGGCAATGTGGCGCTCATAGGCATAGGCGTCTTCGCACTGGCTGCCGACATGGAAGCACAGGCTGGGCGTATAGCCCATCTGCTCGACCATGGTGACGATCTCGGCGGCGCCCTGTTCCATGACGCCGAACTTGATGCCGAAATCATAGGATTTCAGCGCCTTGCCGGCCTT
>NZ_JAUYGL010000133.1 GCF_030689745.1 Devosia sp. | reverse complement strand
AAGCTGCTGGTCATCGACCGGTGAGACCCCGAACGCCAATGTCGTCGCCAGATGCGGCAGGTAGAGCGGCTGCGGCGCAAAAACCAGCAAGGCGCCAAGCAGCCCCATCTGGGTTGCGCTGGCCAGCGCGGTTACGCCCGCTGCCAGTGGGTTGGGCGATCGCAGCAATTCAAGCCAGAGCCAGGCGAAACTCGAAAGCAGGCTCAGCTGCATCGCCCAGTACAGCGCGGGATGCGTGAAGGCCGAGGCATAAAAGTCCGGCACGTGCCAGAGCCACAGCGCCATCGTGGAAACACTCAACGCCGGCAAGAGGTTGGCGCCGTGCCGCCAGCGAACCGGCAGGGCGAATGCCAGAAGCGGCGCTACGATCATGGTCAGGACGATGTGGTGTCCCACCCGCGCCGAAAACAGCGCCACGGTCAGGGCGCAGATCGGCGAAATGAATAGCAGCGCTGCAAGACCCCAGGCGCCACCAAAGGCCAGCTGCCGCCTCGGTTCCGCGCCGCGCAATGCAAAGGCTGCAAGGCCGAGAACGCAGAGTAGTCCAGCCAGCAGAACCGGGTCGAAATTCCACCGTCCCCACAGCGTGTCCGGTGAGGGCGGGGGGCCGCAATAGCTCATATCGAAGGAAAAGGCTGACGCTATGTCCATTCCATCCCAACTGAAGTCTTCAGGAAAAGCTTTGGGGCATCCCGAGGCGCTCGGCCCCGAGATGCCCGATAATCAAGGCTGGGCCGCCTCACCGCCCTGCGGCAGTGCCTCGTCACCCTGCGGCAGCGCATAGGCGATGAAGTAATCCCCGATCGGGGTCTCCATGAAGTCGTGGCCACCTGCGTTGATCACCACGATCTGTCGGCCATTGGCCTCATAAGTCATCGGCGTCGCCTGGCCGCCCGCCGGAAGAATCGTCTGCCAGACCTCCTCGCCTGTTTCGATATCGATGGCGCGCAGGATGTCGTCCGTCGCCGCCCCGATAAAGAACAGGCCCGTAGCGGTGATCACCCCGCCGCCATTGTTGGGGGTGCCGATTTCCAGCGGCAACATGGAGGGGATGCCGAACGGGCCGTTCTTGCGCGCAGAGCCGAATGGACGATCCCACAGCACCTCGCGGGTGTTGAGGTCGATCGCTGCGATCCCGCCATAGGGCGGCTGCGCGCACAGCAGCCCCATGAACGGCACCCGCCACCCTGCATTGACGCGGATGCCATAGGGCGTCTGCGCCTGCGGGCTGATGCTGCCGTGGGATCCGCCGCCTGCATCCGCATCATAGTTCGGATCGGTGATCGGCAGCACGCCCAGGGCGTCCACTTCCTCGCGCGGGACCAGCTGATTGTAGTTGGGCATGTTGTTGTAATTGGCGATCATGATGCCCTTTTCCGGGTCGATCGCCACGCCGCCCCAATCGGTCCCGCCATTATAGCCGGGGAATTGGATCCAGGGCTGATCAACCGTCGGCGGGGTGTACACGCCCTCGTAGGAAGCCTGGCGGAACTGAATACGGCACCATAGCTGGTCGAGCGGCGTCGTGCCCCACATGTCGGCCTCGGTGATGGTCGGCTTGAGCAGGTTGGGGAAGTCCGTCACATAAGGTTGGGTCGGCGACAGCCGCTCGGGCTCGACCCCGCCCTGCGGCGCCGGGCGTTCCTCGATATTGACCAGTGGCTCCCCGGTCTCGCGGTTCAGGATATAAAATTGCGCCTGCTTGGACGGCATGACGATGGCCGGAACAGGGCCCTCGGGCGTGGGGAAGTCCACCAGCGTGCCCTGGCCGCCGAGATCATAGTCCCATACGTCATAGTGCACCGTCTGGTAGTGCCAGCGCACTTCGCCGGTCTCGACATCGAGCGCCACGATGGCGGTCGAATAGGTGTTCTCCGCGTCCGAGCGGTCACCGCCCCAATAGTCCACAGCCGAGTTGCCCATGGGCATGTAAACCAGCCCCAACTCGTCATCGCCTGAGGCAATGGTCCACATATTGGGTGTGCCCGGGGTATAGATTTCCCCTTCCGGCGGCAGCCCGGTTTCACCTGGACGGCCCATGTCCCAGGCCCATTCAAGTTCGCCCGTCACCGCGCTATAGCCGCGGATAACGCCCGAGGGCGCCTCGCGCGTCTGGCCGTCGCTGACCTGGCTGCCCACGACCAGCACGTCCCGCACCAGGGTCGGAGGAGACGTCGGCGCGTAAAAACCCGGTGCCGTATCGCCGATGCCTTCAAGCAGGTTGACGATCCCGCCATTGCCGAAATCTGCGCAGAGCTGGCCGGTTTCGGTATCGAGCGCGATCATCCGCGCGTCATGGGTAAGGTTGACGACGCGCGTTGCGCACAGCTCTGTCCGGTCCGCAGTCGGATCTTCAAAATATACCAGCCCGCGGCACGACGCGTTGTAGCCGATGGCATCAATTGATGTCTGCGGGTCATAGGTCCAGTGTTCGGTGCCCGTTGCGGCATCAAGCGCACTGATCCTGTTGAGCGCCGAGCAGAGGTACAGCCGGTCGCCGACCTTGACCGGCGTGTTCTGATTGCCGAACGGTTCGTCGTTCTCAGGCAGATCGCCGGTCCTGAATTCCCAGATCTGCTCGAGCTGGCCGACATTGTCCGGCGTGATCTGGGTCAGCGGAGAATAGCGGGTCGCCTTGTGCGTGCCCCCGTAAGCCGGCCAGTCCACGCCCGTCTCGAGCGGCACATAGTTGGCAACCGGTGCGGCGGGTTCTACTGGCTCAGTCGGTTCAGTCGGCACCAGGGGTGCCGCAGGGGCGGCAGGATCAGCAGGATCAGCAGGATCAGCAGGTGTGGCCTCGCTGGCCGGACCCGACGGCGCAGCCGCGGGCGGCGTCGCCTCCGGATCCGTCTCGGCCGGCTGCTCTGCCTCTTGCGCAAATGCGCTGTCCACGCTGTGCTGTGCCACGCCGATTGCCCCGAGCGCACCGGCCAGGGTTACCATGGCTGCGGCCATGCCGGAGCCGAAGCGCCGCGTGGAGCCCCGGAGCACTGGAAGCGTCGTCAAGACCAGCAGCAGCACCACGGTGGGCGCGATCAGCCGAGGCACCTGCGCCCAGCCGTCCAGCCCCGCTTCCCAAAGCGCCCAGATCACAGTCGCGGCAAAAACGATGATATAGGTCCAGATCGCTGCCACCTCCCGGCGGAACAGGAAATAGGCGGTCAGCAACAGCCCGATCCCGGCGGGCAGGTAATACCAGGACCCACCAAGGGTGATGAGCCACAGCCCGCCTGCCGCAATCGGCAGTCCAAATACCACCAGTATCGAAGCCACCAACATCGTCCACCAGAAGCCAAAACCTTTGTGGGTCGGTCGTGATAATTCGTGCGTGGCCATCGATCCCTCCAACATTGCAATGGAAAACAACGCCACGAATTGGCCACGGTTCCGCCTCGCGCCAGATTCCGTCCCCGCAAGGGTGGTCATGGGATTGCGGCACTGAACGCTGGCGAACTGATTTTTGCAGCTTGACGTCCACTCCAGCCGCTATAAGCTACCTCCGTAACAATAGATGATATTCCGATAATATGGAATAACAGGAGGACTTGATGAAGCGTATTGCGTTGGCAGTAGCCACCACAGCCGTTGCACTGATCTCGACAAACACATCGGCCTATGCCCAGACCAATGGCGGCATCATTGATGTTGCCACCATCGGTGAGCCGCCGACCCTTGACCCGATGGCATCGACCGCCGATCTGGTCGGGATCATCACCCAGCACATGTTCGAGACGCTCTACACGTTCGACGCCAAGTGGGGCCCAACCCCATTGCTGGCCGCCGCGCTGCCAACAGTCTCCGAAGACGGCATGACGCTGACCATTCCGCTGCGTACCGGCATCAAGTTCCATGACGACAGCGTCATGACTGCTGCCGACGTTGTCGCCTCGCTCGAGCGCTGGATCAAGATCGCCACCCGTGGCAAACAGGCCGGCGAAGTCATCACCGGCATCGCTGCCACCGATGACTCCACCGTCACCATCACGCTGTCGAAGCCCTTTGCACCGCTGTTGGCGCTGCTCTCGCTGAACAATGCTGCCGCGATCATCATCCCGGCGGCCAATGCTGCCCAGGATCCGCTGACCAGCTTCATCGGCACGGGTCCTTACAAGCTGAAGGAACGCCTTCCGGACCAGTACATCCAGCTGGTTCGCTTTGATGGCTACCAGTCACTGGGCGGCGAGATCGACGGTTACGGCGGCGCACGCAACCAGTATCTCGACGAAATCCGCTTTGTGCCGGTTCCCGATCCCAATACCCGCATCGGCGCGGCCATGGCTGGTCAGTATGACTATGTCGACCAGTTGCCGGTCGAAGCCTTCCAGCAGATCACCGACGGTGCGACCGAACCTGTGGTGCTGGCGCCATTCGGCTGGCCGGTGTTCATGATGAACACCAAGGAAGGCCTCAATGCCGACATCCGTGTCCGCAAGGCGATCCAGGCGGCCCTGGCGCCCGAAGACATGATGCTGGCGGCATTCGGCTCGGAAGATTTCTTCTCGATCGACGCTGCCTGGTACCCGGACAGCTTCTCCTGGCATTCCGAAGTGGGCACCGAAGCCTATAAGCCGCTCGGCGACACCGAGACTGCCAAGGCCCTGCTGGCCGAAGCCGGCTATGACGGCAGTCCGCTCCGCATCCTGACCAGCCGCCAGTATGAGTTCCACTACAAGATGGCGCTCGTGGCCCAGGCATACCTCGAAGCTGCCGGCTTCAAGGTGCAACTCGATGTGGTGGAATGGGCAACGCTGACCACCAACCGTGCCGATCCGGCGCTCTGGGATATCTACATCACCCATAGTCCGTTCCTGCCGGAACCCTCGCTGATGGGCATCATGTCGGACACCTCGCCCGGCTGGTGGGCAACTGATGCCAAGCATGCTGCAGTCGAAGCCTTCAACGCCGAGAGCGACCCCGCCAAGCGCGCTGAATTGTTCGTCGAGGTGCAGAAGGTGATCTATGATGAAGTGCCCGGCTACAAGGTCGGCAACTTCAACGCTCTGGCTGCCCAGAACCCGGCCCTTGATGGTGTGACACCGTCGCCGTGGCCCTATTTCTGGAATGCCTACCTGACCGAATAGGCCTAATAGGCCTGCCCGTCGCAGTTTCAGCTGCGGCGGGCCTCTTACGAATCTGTTTGACGAGGATTCTGACAGCACCATGATCCGATCCGCATTCAATCGCATTTTCGGCATGTTGATCGTGATGGCGCTGGTCGTCACCATCGTCTTCGTAATCGTTCGGGTAACGCCGGGTGATCCGGCCGCAGTGATGCTGGGGCCGGACGCCACCGCGGCCGACATCGCCAGCTTGCGCCAACGGCTGGGCCTCGACGCCTCGATTCCCCAGCAATTCCTCAGCTATATTGGCGGCATCCTGCGCGGCGACTTCGGCCAGTCGATCTTTCTCAACATGCCGGTTACCGATGCGCTATGGCAGCGCGCTGAACCGACTTTCTTCCTCACCGTTTTCTCGCTGGCCATTGCCACGCTGATCGCCCTGCCGGTGGGGGTGCTCTCGGCCTACTGGCGCGGTTCGGCGTTCGACCAGGCCGCGACGACGCTGGCCATGTTTGCCGCCTCCATCCCCAGCTTCTGGCTCGGGCTGATTTTCATGCAGTTCTTTGCGGTCAAGCTCGGCTGGTTCGATACCTCCGGCTATGGCGGGCCGGGCGCCAGTTTCGGCGAACGCATGCACCATCTGGTGCTGCCGGCGGTCACGCTGGGTTTGATCAGCTCGGCGCTGATCACCCGCTTCACCCGTGCCTCGATGCTCGATGTGCTCAATGATGATTATGTGCGCACCGCCCGCTCCAAGGGCATGAGCGAGTGGCGTGTTGTGGTCAAGCATGCGCTCAAGAATGCGCTGATCCCCATCCTGACGGTGATCGGCCTGACGGCGGCGCTGCTGATTTCGGGTGCCATCGTCACCGAAACCGTCTTCGGCCTGCCAGGGGTGGGTAGCCTCATCGTCTCGGCGGTGCTGCGGCGTGATTATCCCCTGATCCAGGGGGCGCTGCTGGTGGTCGCCGGGCTCTACGTCCTCGTCAACTTCATCATCGATATGCTCTACCTCATCGTCGATCCCCGGGTGCGTTACTGATGGCCGCCATTGCTCAAAGCGGGTTCCGCGAACCCAATCTGCTGATGAAGATGGCCAGCCGGCCGACAGCCATGGCCGGATTGCTGATCATCATCGCCATGATCGTGCTGGCGCTGCTGGCCCCGGTGATCTCGCCCTATGATCCGGCCCAACTGGCAGTGCGCAACCGCCTGCAGCCGCCGACATGGCAGCATCTGTTCGGCACCGATGATCTGGGTCGCGACGTGTTCACCCGCGTGCTCTATTCAGGCCGCACTTCGATCACAGTCGGCTTTGCCGTGGTGATCTTTGCATCGGTCGTCGGGGTATTCCTCGGGTTGCTGGCGGGCTTCTTCCGTCGGCTTGATGCCCCGGTGTCGCGCCTGATCGATGCCATGATGGCCTTTCCTGACATCCTGCTGGCCATCGCATTGGTGGCGGCGCTCGGTGCATCGGCCACCAATGTGGTGATTGCCCTGGGTGTGGTCTATGCGCCGCGATTGGCCCGCGTTGTGCGCGCCTCGACGCTGGTGATCCGGGAACTGCCCTATGTCGAGGCAGCGCGGGCGCTCGGCGTGCCAACGCCAGTGATCCTGGTGCGCCATGTGCTGCGCAACCTCACCTCGCCGCTGCTGGTGCAGGCCACCTTCATCTTCGCCAATGCCATCCTGGCCGAGGCCGGACTGTCATTTCTCGGTGTCGGCATTTCGCCCGACATCCCGACCTGGGGCACCTTGATTTCTGTCGGCCGGCAGTATCTTGAGCAGGCGCCCTGGATCATGTGGTTCCCCGGTGGGGCCATCATCATCACTGTACTTTCGCTGCAACTTGTGGGCGACGGCCTGCGCGATTTCCTCGACCCGCGCCTCGCCAAGGATATCTGATGTTCGATAACCGTTTCAAACCGCAACCCCAGAACCTGCTGATCAAGGGCGCCAGGCCCGTCGGCTTTGCGCAGCCCGGCCTGCCGCCAGTGCTCGATGTGCTGGTAGGCGCTGATGGGGCAATCCTTGATGTCGGCGCCACGATTGCTGCTGACACTGCCAAGGTGGTCGAGGCCAGGGGAGCGTTCATCTCGCCCGGCTGGACCGATCTGCATGCCCATGTCTGGTATGGCGGCACCGATATTTCGATCCGCCCCGAACAGGGTGGCGCGGCGCGCGGCGTCACCACCATCGTTGACGCCGGCTCGGCCGGTGAAGCCAATTTCCACGGCCTGCGCGAATTCATCATCGAGCCGGCCCGCGAGAATATCTACGCCTTTCTCAACCTTGGCTCGATCGGGCTGGTCGCCTGCAACCGGGTAACCGAATTGCAGGATATGCGCTCGATCGACATCGACCGCACCATTGCCGTGATCAAGGCAAACCGTGACGTCATCGTTGGCCTCAAGGTTCGCGCCAGCGCGGTTATCTCGGGCGGTTGGGATCTGGTGCCACTCAAGCTGGCCAAAAAGATCGGCCGCGTGCTGGATCTGCCCGTCATGGTGCATGTCGGCGAACCGCCGCCGCTTTACGATGACGTGCTGGGCCTCTTGACCGAGGGCGACATCGTCACCCACTGCTTCAATGGCAAGCAGGGCGGCTCGATCATCGAGGACGAGGATCTCTATACCCTCGCTGAGGAAGCCTCCCGGCGCGGTATCATCCTTGATGTCGGCCATGGCGGCGCATCGTTCTCGTTCGATGTTGGCAAGGCCGCGCTGGAACGCGGGCTGAAGCCAACCACCATATCCACCGATTTGCACAATCGCTCGCTCGACACCTCGGTGTGGGATCTGGCGACGACGATGAGCAAACTGCTGTCGCTCGGCATGGGAATGGAGGACGTGATCATCGCCTCCTCAACTGCCCCCAAGCGCGCCATCAACAAGCCCGCCGACACTCTGCTGAGCAAAGGCAGGCCGGCCGAGTTCACCCTGTTCGACCTGGTGGATGGCGACCTCGTCGTCACCGATAGTCAGGGCGCAAGCAGCACGCTGCACCAGACCTTCGAGCCACGCTATGCCATCCTGGGCGCCGAGGCCGTTACCGCCCATCGGCACCAGCCGATTGCCGCCGGGGACCCCGGTCACAAATGCCCCAGCTGCGGGTGGACGTCATGACGGCGCCCCTGCCAGCGGACACCATTCTATCGGTCCGCGACCTCAAGACCTGGTTCGTCAGCAAGCGCGCTACCGCCAAGGCCGTTGATGGCGTGACCTTTGACCTCAAGCGCGGCAAGACGCTGGCCGTGGTCGGGGAATCCGGTTCGGGAAAATCGGTGACCAGCCTCTCCATCATGGGGCTGCTGGCCAAGCCGGGACGCATTGCCGGTGGCGAAATCCTGTTCCGCGACCGGGCCGGACAGGTGCAGGACCTGGCGCAGTTCGAGCCCAGGCAGTTTCGCGCCATCCGAGGCCGCGAGATTGCCATGATCTTCCAGGAGCCGATGACCTCGCTCAACCCGCTCTATACGGTGGGCGACCAGATCGGCGAGATGATCGCGCTGCACACCCCGCTCGCTCGCGGTGAGACCCGGGCCAGGGCGCTCGAAATGCTCCAGCATGTCGAAATCCCCGATGCGGCGCGGCGGCTGGACGAATATCCGCACCAGATGTCGGGCGGCATGCGCCAGCGCGTCATGATCGCCATGGCGCTGAGCTGCAATCCCTCGCTGCTGATCGCCGACGAGCCGACCACGGCGCTGGACGTGACCATCCAGGCGCAGATCCTTGATCTGTTGCAGCGCCTGCAGGCCCAGTTCGGCATGTCGATCCTGTTCATCACCCATAATCTGGGCGTGGTAGCGGAGGTCGCCCATGACGTGGTGGTGATGTATGGCGGTCGCGTCGTCGAGCAGGCGCCGGTCAACTCCCTGTTCGCGCATCAGAAGCATCCCTATACCAGAGGACTGCTGGCCTGCACGCCCGACGCCACGCGCGACCTGGGTACCGACGGCGAGCGCCGGGCACTTTATTCCATTCCCGGTTCGGTGCCGCCCATCACCAATCTGCCACCCGGCTGCGCCTTCGAGCCACGCTGCTCGATGGCCATTGCGGCCTGCAGCGCCGCCTTGCCGCCCCTGATCCCGGCCGGGCCAGAGACCTTTTCGCGCTGCATCAGGAGCCACGAGCTATGACCGAGCCGAGCGATGAGACCCCGCTGCTCAGCGTGCGCGGGCTGACCAAGCATTTCACTGGCCGCAATGGCCGCATTGTCCACGCCGTCGAAGACGTGAGCTTTGATATCCGGCGCGGCACCACTGTTGGCCTGGTCGGCGAAAGCGGTTCGGGCAAGACCACTGCTGGCCGCTCGCTCCTGCGACTGGTCGAGCCCACGTCCGGTCAGGCAATCTTTGACGGTACCGATATCTTCGCGCTGCAGCCGCGCGAGATGAAACAGTGGCGCAAGCGCCTGCAGATCGTCTTCCAGGACCCCTATTCGAGCCTTAATCCACGGCTGCGCATCGATGCCATCATCAGCGAAGCGCTCGATGCCTGCGGCTATCCTCGCGGCAGCAAACGGCGTGAGCGCATCGCAGAACTGCTGACGCTGGTGGGGTTGTCGCCCGACTACGCGCGACGGTTCCCCCACGAATTCTCTGGCGGTCAGCGCCAGCGGATCGGCATTGCGCGCGCCCTGGCGGTCGAGCCCGACTTCATTGTGGCTGACGAGCCGGTATCAGCGCTCGACGTTTCGGTGCAGGCACAGGTGCTGAACCTGCTCGGTGAGCTGCAGCAGCAGCTGGGCCTGACCATGCTGTTCATCGCCCATGATCTCAGCGTGGTTGAGTATCTGTGCGACGATGTCGTGGTGATGTATCTCGGCCGGGTGATGGAGCGCGGCCCGTCGCGCCAAGTCTATGCCCGTCCGGGCCATCCCTATACCAAGGCATTGCTGGCCACGGCGCCAGTGCCCGATCCCACGCGCAAGCGCACCCACGTGCCGTTGCAGGGCGACATTCCTTCCCCGATCAATCCACCCTCTGGCTGCGTCTTCCGCACCCGCTGTCCGGTGGCGATCGAGGCCTGCGCCCAAGTCATTCCGCCCGTCGAGCATATCGGCGGCAATCATCATGTCGCCTGCATTCGTCACGGCGAGCTTTCGTTTTAGTGGAGTTCTACCTATGAGCATTTCCGAGCTTGCCAAGCGGCCAGTTGCGGCCCCCTACGATCGGCTGGCGGCCATGGGTATTGTCTTGCCCGATGCGCCGCCGCCGATCGCCAATTTCGTCACTCATGTGTTTGAAGGCCAGTTGCTGTTCCTGTCGGGGCAGGGCCCCACTGAACCCGATGGCCGGCTCTATGCTGGCAAGGTC
Organism: Devosia sp.; assembly: GCF_030689745.1. Taxonomy (GTDB): domain Bacteria; phylum Pseudomonadota; class Alphaproteobacteria; order Rhizobiales; family Devosiaceae; genus Devosia; species Devosia alba. The sequence goes on along the minus strand of NZ_JAUYGL010000133.1, from coordinate 9,522 downwards.
GGCACTGACGTGTCGGTAGAGGACGCCTACGCCCATGCACGGCTCACCGGGATCAATCTGATTGCCGTGATGCATGCAGCGCTCGGCGATCTCGGCCGGGTACGACGGGTGGTCAAATTGCTCGGCATGGTCAACGCCGCACCGGATTTTGGCGATCATCCGGCGGTCATCAATGGCTGTTCGGATCTGATGAATGCGGTGTTCGGCGAGCGCGGCGTCCATGCGCGCTCGGCGGTTGGATTTGCCTCCTTGCCCAACCAGATCACCGTCGAGATCGAGGCGATCGTGGCCTTCGACTAGGTCGTTTAGCCAACCAGATAAATCAATGCCGCAGCGCGGCAGCACCAATCGAGAGTGAATAGATGACTCAGGATATCCGCGCCCAGTTGGGCCTCCGCCCGGTGATCAATGTCTCGGGCACCATGACCTCGCTGGGGGCGTCCATCGTGGTGCCCGAAGCGGTGGCGGCCATCACCAGAATTCTGAGCCAGTTCGTCGAGATGGGCGAACTGTACCGCCGCGCCAGCACGGCGATTAGCGACCTCACCGGCGCCGAAGCCGGGTTCGTCACGGCATCCTGCTCGGCAGGCATCAGCCTTGCTGTGGCGGCCGCCATCACCGGCGACAATCTCTGGGCTATTGAGCAACTGCCCGATACCGGCAGTCTCAATAACGAAGTGCTGATCCAGACCGGTCATATGGTCAGCTATGGCGCGCCGGTGGACCAGGCCATCCGCCTGGCCGGCGGCAAGCTCGTGCCGGTCGGTCAGGCAACCAGCGCCCACGCCTATCAGCTGGCCGGCGCCATCACCGAGCGCACCGTCGCGGCGGTGTTCGTTGTCTCCCATCACGTGGTCGACTACGGCCAGATCCCGCTCAAGACCTTCGCCGAAGTCTGTCACGCCAGGGGCGTCAAGGTCATTGTCGATGCGGCGTCGGAATATGACCTGCGCAAGTTCCTCGCTGATGGCGCCGATGTGGTGCTCTATTCGGGCCACAAATTCCTCGGTGGCCCGACCTCGGGCATTTGCGCAGGCGACAAGCAGTTCGTCCGCAATATCTACCTGCAGAACCGCGGCATCGGTCGCGGCATGAAGGTCGGCAAGGAGGGCATTGCCGGCGTCATCGCCGCACTCGAAGCCTGGAAGGTGCGTGACCATGCCGGCATTCGCGCCCGTGAGCGCGCTGCGCTTGATCTATGGGTCGAGACCCTGGCCGATCGACCCGGCGTCACCGCCACCATCGTCCCCGACCCCACCGACAATCCGCTGGACCGGCTCAAGGTCGGTATTGATCCCGAGACGGCGCGCATCACCGCCTGGGACCTGGCCGGCGCTTTGGCACGCGGCGACCGCCCGGTCATCGTGCGCGACCACGAGGCCGAGCATGGCCATTTCTTCCTTGATCCGTGCAACTTGCACCCCGGTGAGGAGGCCATCGTCGCCGAGCGGCTGATCGAGGAACTGGACCGCGCGCAGCGCTCCAACGAAATTATCTTCACCCCGCTCCACGAGCGCCTGCTGGCGCAGGAAGCGGCAATATTGAATTGGCCCGACTGAACGCGTAGATGAACCTACCCGAGCGGCTGGAGCCCATTGTGAGCGATACCGATAGCAACACCGATCCGGCGCCCCGGCGCTCGCGCACCAGTGGCATCGACCGGGCGCTGCAGATTTTCGATCATCTGCAGCGGGTAGAGCAGGCCAGCACCGCCTATGAGATCGCCCGGGCTGTCGGCGCGCCGCTGTCCACCATCTACTCGATCATAGATGACCTCGTGGCCAAGGATCTGCTCGACCGCAACGACAATGGCCTGATCTGGTTGGGGCAGCGGCTGTATCACTACGGTCTGAGCTATGCGCGCAGCCTGGACCTGTTGAGTGCAGCCACGCCCGAAATGCATGAGCTGGCGCGCCAGTCGGGCGAAACGGTGCAAGTGTGTGGTCGCGACCAGGATATGATGGTGGTGCTGGCCATGGAGGACGGCACGGGTCAGTTCAATGTCAGCTCGCGCATTGGTTCGCGCAGCCCCCTGAACTGGACCGCTTCGGGACGCTTGCTGGTCGGGCATCTGCCCGAAGACGAATTGCTGACCATTTTTGGCCGATCTGCGCGCGTGTCGCCCACCGGGCGGGCTGAAACCGATCCGCGCGTGCTGGCCGCCAATGCCCATGAAGCGCTGGCGCAGGGGCTTTCGATCCAGGCAGGCGAGTCCGATTTTGCCGTCGCCTGTATTGCCGCGCCTGTGCTGGATCGCTCAGGGCGGTGCCACGCCACGATGTCCATCGTGGTGCCCGAGCACAAGGTGCATCAGCAGAACCCCGATCTGATTGCGCTGGTCCGGGACGCTGCCCGTCGAGTCGAGAGCCGCCTCGGCTGGACCCGACCCAAGGAAAATTGACCCGACAAGCAGGGCAGCCTCAGAGCTGGATTCCGGGCTTTGCCCTGCGGCCGGTCGTCATCCGCATTCCCGAGTGCGGACGTTAGGGCGCTCCCCACGTCCGGCACGAGGCCAAGGCGCGATGACGCCAGCCTGTTATCCAGCCACCGAGAGCTGATGGCGACGACGGAGCGGCTACCACCAGCAATCGATGGCGCTGGTGACCCCTGATGACACTTGCTTATCTGGTGCAGTCCCGCATGATCAAAGCAGCACTTGACGAGTGGGCAAAAATAGAATGAAAGTTCCAAAGTAATTTGTAGCGCTGAAATCGTTCCACCAAGAGAGCGCGGCGTTCGAGGAGGTTTGCATGGAGCCAGTGCGGCAATCGCCACCGGGCGCGCTATTGGAGGCGCGCGGCATATCCAAATATTTCGGGGCGATCACGGCGCTTCACGACGTCAATTTTCACGTGGCGCCGGGCGAGGTGCTGGGCGTCGTCGGCGACAATGGCGCCGGCAAGTCGACACTGATGAAAATCCTCTCGGGACTCTTCGTTCCCAGCGAGGGTCAGTTGCTGTTTGATGGCCAGCCGGTGCGTTTTTCGAGCCCCAAGGATGCCCAGCGACGCGGCATCGAAATGGTCTATCAGGACTTTGCGCTGGCCGGAAACCTGCCAATCTACGAGAATATCTATCTGGGGCGCGAGCCGGGCCGCAAGTTGGGGCCGCTTACGCTGGTCGACCATGCCAAGGCCAGGACCATGGCGGCCGAGCACCTTGATCGGCTCCATATCAGCGTCAAGTCAGTTGATCAGAATGCCGAGGACCTCTCGGGGGGGCAGCGCCAGGCGGTGGCCATTGCGCGCGCCACCGCGTTCGACGCCAAGCTTGTCATCATGGACGAACCCACCGCTGCCCTTGCCATCAAGGAAGTGGGCAAGGTGCTCGACCTCATCAAGTCGCTCAAGCAACACGGAGTCGCCGTGATCATCATCTCGCACCGCATGGACGATATATTCTACTGCTGCGACCGCGTGATGGCGCTGTACCAGGGATCCAACTTCGCCGAGGCCCCACTCGATGGGACCCATCGCAACGAGGTCATCGGCTGGATCATGGGCACCAAGGGACACAACGAGGGCCTGGCGCATGACCAACTCAACTGACCGGGGCGCCATGGCCGACGGCTTCAACATGGGCAAGTTCCTTGAGAGCTACGGCATTCTCATCGTCGTCGTGGTGATGATGCTGGTGCTGGCGGCGATCCGGCCCGACGTGTTTCTCAGCGCGCAGAACCTCACCAATATCCTCAAGCAGAATGCCAGCCTGGCCTTGCTGGCGCTGGGCATGCTGGTGGTGATCATCACTGCGGGCATTGATCTGTCGGTAGGCTCCACCATGGCGCTTTCCATGGTCACCATCGCCATTGCCAGCCGCGCCGGCGTGCCCTGGCCGCTCGTGCTGCTGATCGGGCCGGCGGTGGGAATCGTGGTGGGCTGGGTCAACGGGGTCGGGCTCACCTGGCTCCGGCTGCCCCACCCTTTCATCATGACCTTGGGCACGCTCAATATCGCCCGCGGCCTCACCTTCCTCGTCACCAATGGCGCCCCGGTTTCCGGCCTGCAGCCCGAGGTGCGCTATCTGGGTCAGGCCTATTTCGATTTCGGCATCTTCGCGCCGCCCGCCGGGCTGCCCGCCAGCCTTATCGTGGTCACGGTCTGCGCGGTGGGGCTGTGGTTCTTTCTCACCCGCACGTCGATGGGACGGCATATCTATGCCATTGGCGGCAATCCGCATGCGGCGCGGGTTTCCGGCATCAATGTCGATAGGGTTCTGGTCGTCGTCTATATGATCTGCGGTTTCTTTGCCGGGCTGGCCGGTCTGCTGCTGGCGGGACGCACCGATAGCGGTTTTCCCAATGCCGGCATCGGCATCGAGCTCGACGCCATTGCGGCGGTGATCATCGGCGGGGCCTCGTTTTTCGGCGGGCGCGGCACCGTGCTGGGCGTGCTGGCGGGCGTGCTGATCATGGGCATCCTGCGCAATGGGCTCAACATCAACAATGTCAGCGCCTTCTGGCAGCAGATCCTGATCGGGCTGGTCATCATCATCGCCGTCTATATCGACGTGCTGCGGCGGAAGGCCTCGCTCCGTCACTGAGACCGGGTCGCGGCAATCAAGGGATAAGCTGCCGGGTTATGTCTCCCGACCGGCAGCACGGGAGAGGGAGACGACAAGGGAGAAGAACATGAACAAGTGGCTTTATGCCGGCGTGGCGCTCATTGCCATGGTAGGCGCAACGACATTGGGCGCCCAGGCCCAGACCTATGTGCTGGGCATGAAGGGCCCGGGCGCGGGCAATCCATTCTGGGCAGCGGTCGAGGCCGGCGCCAAGGCCAAGGGCGCCGAACTCGGCGTCGAGGTGATTGTGGTGGCCCCGCCCGCGGAATCGGACGTGCAGGCGCAGATCAGCCAGATGGAAGACCTCATCGCCCAGGGCGTTGACGGCATCGCGCTGGCCCCCACCGACCCCAATGCGCTGGCGCCGGTGGTTGAAGCAGCCAAGGCGGCCGGCATCCCGGTGGTCTTCGTTGACACCCGCGGCACCAATGAGGGCGTGACCTTTATCGGCACCGACAACGCCGCCGGCGCCTCGCTTGCCGCCAAATACATCTGCGACAATGTCGAATCCGGTTCGGACGTCGCCATCCTGCAGGGTCTGGTCAGCCAGTCGACCGGCCAGGCTCGCGCCGAAGGCTCCAAGTCCGGACTTGAAGCCTGCGGCCTCAAGGTCGTGGCCGAGCAGACCGCTGAATGGGACCGCGCCAAGGGGCTGACCGTTACCGAAACCATCCTGGCGGGCAATCCCAACATCAAGGCGATCTTCGGTTCGAACGACAATATGGCCCTGGGCGCCGTTGAGGCATTGAAGGCCGCCGCCATGCTGGACAAGGTGATGGTCGTCGGATTCGACGCCAATCCGGACGCAGCCGCTTCCATCCTGGCTGGCGAAATGACCGCCACCATTGCCCAGGCCCCCGGCAATATCGGCGGCTACGGCATCCAGGCGCTGGTCGATCTCACCGCTGGCAAGACGCTGGACGCCTGGATCGATACCGGCACGGTGCTGGTAACCGAAGAGAATGCCGCCGAATATCAGTAAGGGCGGCTCTCGCCATTGCACTGGGAAAGCGCTCTTAGGAGCGCTTTCCTTTTGACCGGTCGCTAGGGGAGGCTTGGCTGTGAACACGATTGGCGTCGGTCTTATCGGCACGGGCTATATGGGCAAGTGTCACGCCCTGGCGTGGAATGCGGTGACCCCGGTGTTCGGGGACGCGCTTCGCCCCCGTCTCGTGCATCTGGCAGAAGTCAGCCCCGAACTGGCAGCCCAAAAGGCGGATGAATTTGGCTTCGCCAAAGCCACCGGAGATTGGCGCGTGCTGATCGCCGACCCCGACGTGGCGGTGGTGTCGATCACCACACCCAACCAGTTCCATGCCGAGATGGCGATCGCAGCGCTCGAGGCGGGCAAGCATGTCTGGTGCGAAAAGCCGATGGCGGTGTCGCTGGCCGACGCCGAACGGATGGCCGCCGCAGCGCAGCGCTCAGGAACGGTCGCGGCGTTGGGCTATAACTATATCCAGAACCCGGCCATCAGGCAGATCGGGGCGCTGATTGCCGAGGGCGCGATCGGCGTGGTCAACCATGTCCGGCTGGAGATGGACGAAGATTTCATGGCCGACCCCGCGGCACAGTTCTACTGGAAGAGCCAGGCCTCCTCCGGCTATGGGGCGCTCGACGATTTCGGCGTACATCCGCTGTCCCTGCTGACCGTATTGCTGGGTCGGGTGGAGCGGGTCTGCGCAACTATGGCCAAGCCCTATCCGACCAGGCCAACCCCCGGGGGCGGGCAGCGTCCGGTCGAAACCTGGGATATTGCCAATGTCATGCTGGAGATCGAGGGCGGGATTTCGGGCATTCTGGCCCTCAACCGCGCGGCTTGGGGGCGCAAGGGGCGCCTGGCGCTGCAACTGTTCGGCTCGGGCGGCACGATCGTCTATGATCAGGAGCGGATGAACGAATTCTCGATCTATCGCGCCGACGAATCGACCGGGACACAAGGTTTCACCAATGTGTTGATGGGACCGGCGCACGAGCCTTATCAGCACTTTGTGCCGGCGCCCGGCCACGGCTTGGGCTTTAACGACCTCAAGGTCATCGAGGCCCATGAAGTGCTGGCCGCCATTGCCGGTCGCCCGGCGCGGATCATCGACTTTGTCGGCGGGCTACAGATCGAGCAGGCGGTGCATGCCATGGCCCATTCGCATCACAGCGGGGAATGGGTGACGCTATAGCCCGCCACCGCGCCATGCGCGTCCGATATTGCCAGGGTCCCTGGATGGGCCCAGCGCCGAGGAGTCCAAGTTGAACAGCCAGACCAAGCCGCTTGTCATCAGCGTTCCCGAGCCCCGCACGCTCGATCTTATCTTCACCCCGGCGCAGAAGCAGAAGCTGTTCGACAGCTATGAGGTGGTCGAGACCACGCCGGATCGGTTTGCCCTGCTGGGTGACGCGGTGCTGGCCCGCGCGGTCTATATTATCGGGCAGCCGCCGATTTCCGACCAGACCCTGGCCAAGCTGGCCAGCCTGCGCTGCGTGCTGAATGTCGAAAGCAATCTGATCAACAATATGCCCTATGAGACCCTTTTTCAGCGCGGCATCCATGTGGTGACCACCGGCGCGGTTTTTGCCGAACCCGTGGCCGAGCTGGGGCTCGGCCTGGCGCTTGACCTGTTTCGCGGCATTACCGAGGCCGATATCGCCTTCCAGCAGGGCCGCGAACGCTGGGGTGGCGATGGTAACGCCTCGGCGCGGCTGCTGTCAGGCGCCGATATCGGCATTGTCGGCTTTGGCGATCTGGGCCGGGCACTCAATCGCCTGCTGACCGGTTTCCGGGCCCAAATCAAGGTCTATGACCCCTGGCTGCCGCCGTCGGTGCTGGTGGAGAACAATGTCACGCCGGCCAGCCTCGACGCGGTGCTGACCCAGTCCGACCTTGTCTTCGTGGTGGCGGCCGTTACCTCGGAAAACCAGGGTTTTCTGGACGCTGGCTGCTTTGCCAGGATGCGCCGCGGCGCCGCCCTCATCCTTCTCAGCCGCGCCGATGTCGTCGATTTTGCGGCGCTGATCGACGCGGTCGAGAGTGGCCACATCGTTGCTGCCAGCGACGTGTTTCCGCAGGAGCCGCTGGCCGCCGACCACAAACTGCGCCAGCTCAAGGGTTTCCTGCGCTCGGCCCATCGTGCCGGGGCGCTCGATATCGCCTTCAAGCGCATGGGCGATATGGTGCTCGAAGACATGAGCCTGATGGATCGCGGGCTGCCCCCGATGCGCTGCAAGCGGGCCGAACGCGAAACCGTTTCGCGCATGCGCTCGCGCCCGGTCGACAAGAACTGAACAGATTTGCCGTGAAACGCACCACAGCGTGCTGTGCGAATGTTAACTATCGGTGAGAAAAGCCAGCTGCCCGGACGGCTTGATCTTCACCGCCGTCATAGGTGCCCGTATCCATCCCGATGCGATACTCGGTGATTCCACCAGGTGCGGGACGTGCCGATCATCACTATCTGCCCGAAACGGCCTTGCCGTAGCAAGGCATCGTCGATGCTTTGCGTAGTCGCTAACCACGAGCAGGCCTACGATTTGATCGACTGTCGCCATGCGTGTGCTCGCGCATGGCGATGATTGACGCCGCCGCGTTGCGGTGGAGTTGCTAGAGCGTGATGACCAGCCGCCAGTTGCCGGTGTTACGCGTCCAGGCATTTGAAACGTCAGACAGGGAAGCTGTTTCGGTCTAGATGCCAAATCCAGCCTGGCCCGCACAAGCCAGAAGACCCGACTCTGATGTAACCACCTGATCCATTGCCACGCTACCGGCACCGCTGCCCACCAGGACATTGGCGCGAAAGCGGAGCAGCGAGGCGGGGATCTGAATCTCTTCCCCTGCCATGGAGCCAATCTGTACGAAACGAAGCGGCCCGGTCTCGTCTGCAAGCTTGCCTGGGGATTCAAGAATCAGCTGCGCCGGCGCACCTCAGGAGATAGTCCAGTACAATATACACGCCGTCTGAAAAGACCTGTTCGAACGCGGCTCGCTGTTCGGCCTTAGCGCCCGCCAGCGCGATGACCCGATCGGCACCAAGTCCGAACGGCGGCATCAAGTCGGCGGGGGTGAAGGTCCAAGCCCGCTACGAGTTTGTCACCGACACCTTCTTCAACCTTAACGAGTCCTACACCTCCTATGTTGGCAGCCCGCGACTCGCCAATCGTCAGAGCAGCTGGCAGCGAAAACCAGTTTACGATCAGCCTTGGTCTCTCGCGTCGGTTTCCGTTCTAGAGCGATCCCTTACGTATACGGGACAGCTCCGACTCGTACTGCTGCTTCACCTGAAAGATAACGCTCTACCCTCCCCAAGGCAGCGAAGCTGGCACCAGCCCGGCCCGGGAAAAAATGAGGCATAGTGATTAACAAGCAGGCAATTTGACACACTGCTTTCTTGTGCGGCAGACTGCTGTCGCGTGCGAAATGCCCACGATAGGGCGTTGCCCGCTGCAAGCAATAAACGGAGTGCAGGCATGGCCAGACTGTTGAGAATTTCGATCATCGGCGTGGCTCTGGCCATCATGCCCACGGCAACCTTCGCCCATTCGGGAGATGGCAGCGCCGGCTTCATCCACGGCATGGTTCACCCGATGTCGGGGTTGGATCACATCCTAGCCATGCTGCTGGTGGGCATGCTGGCTTTCCAGCGGGGCGGTCGGGCACTTTGGCTGGTGCCGGGCAGCTTCATGCTGGTCATGGCTCTGGGCGGTGCGCTGGGCGCCGCCGGCATCCCGCTCCCCTCGGTGGAGCTGGGCATTGCCCTGTCGGTGGTCGTGCTCGGTCTGGTGGTGGCACTTGGTATCAATGCGCCAGTGGCAGCAGCCATGGGACTGGTGGGGTTGTTCGCGATATTTCATGGCCACGCGCATGGGGTCGAAATGCCGATACAGGCAACTGGTCTCGCCTATGGGGCTGGCTTCCTCCTGGCCACGGCGCTGCTGCATGCCGGCGGCATTCTTGTCGGCTCCCTGCTTGGC
>NZ_JAUYGL010000129.1 GCF_030689745.1 Devosia sp. | reverse complement strand
ACAGACCGGCGCCGGTTGCATAGGCCAGCTCCCAAAACCCGACAGAACTTTCGTCAACCGGCTTGCCGCGAATATAGACAAGGCCGATGATAATCCGCGCAACGGCCACGACAACGATAACGTCGGCCACAGTCCGAAGCACGATGTCCTCGACAAGGAAGCTGACGGTTGCCGCAATCCACAAGCCTGCCAGTGCGCCAGCGATAAGCGACGCAAATGGGTAAAACAGGCCGTTCACGAGCTGGAGCCGTATTTCTACTGACAGGGCCCGCTCAGAACGCAACATAGAAAGGAAGCGTTTGAACATTTCGCATGCACCTCTACAAAAGAAATAAAATATATATATGAATACTTTATTGATTAAGACGGATGGTGCCGTTTTTTCGGCGATTCAAAGTATTCGAGTTCACAGGGTCCTTGATCAAACGGACGACAAAGCTTGTGTTGAGCTGCGCGCATTGGTTGCATCTGGTCCTCTCAGGCAGTGGCGACTTTTGCGAAGTTGGAAGGCAGCAAGTCGTTGATGTCGGCTTCGACAGCGCGTTGAGGCAACTCGGAGAGCACATGTCGCAACCACGCTAACGGCGCAACGCCACAGGCGCGGCAGATGAACATCAGGCTGTAGATGACGATGCTGGCCTTGCCTCCATCGACCGTATCGCTGACCAACCAGGATCTTCGGCCAGTGGTGACAATTCTAGTGTCGTATTCCAGACGGATGATGTTGAGCGCCATCCTGCCGTGCTCAGTGTAACGCATCGCATAATCCCATTTGTGCAAGCGCGTAGCCGGGCCGCTATGGCCTGAAGTCCCAGGGCATGAGGTCAGCGATCTGGCTGTTTGGCCAGCTGCTGGCGATGCGGTGCAGGGTCTGCGTGAGCCAGGCATGGGGTCGACGCCGTTCATTTTGGCCGAGGTGAGGAGCGTGGAGATCGTCGCCCAGGGCCTGCCACCACCATCGGAGCCGGCGAACAGCGCATTATTGCGCGCAATGGTCTGCGGCCTGATTGCGGGTTCAACGATATTGGAGTCGATGTCGATGCGCCCGTCAGTGAGGAAGCGCTCGAGCGCGGCGCGGCGGCTCCTGAAGGTCGATAGTTCACCGAACGCCGCTTGCAGGCGGGTATACCGGTCTTCGTTCACGACGAAATTGGTGGCAAACTCTGCTGCATTGTTCTCCACCTCTGCCAGGCAAAGGCTATTGATCGCGAAACCAGGCATTAGTTCCGGGTCACCGAGCACCTCAGCTTAATGGTTCGCAGCTGGCTGTGGCTACGATGCCCGCTCCATACCCGTAAGCTTCCCCTAAGCTACCCATGGAATTCGCTCCTGACCTAATTGTTGGAGCATTGATGTTCGAGATTCCTATAGACCTGTCGCGTCGCGCATTCGTCATGTTGGGTGGCACAAGCCTTGCGTTGCTGGCCGCGGGATGCACGACGACCGCCCCCCAGATACTGGCGGTTGCAGCCGAGCCCATTCGCCCGTTCGTGCCGCCCGATGTCGCCTTCATGTATCGGGCGATGCCGGAAGAGAAATTCTCCATTCCCGCCGCCGATATCGCCGCGGTCGATCCCAAATACTGGCGGCAGCGCGTTCCAGACCCCACCGGTGAGAAGCCCGGCTCGGTCGTCGTCCATACAGCCGACCGGCTACTTTACCATGTTCATGACGACGGAATGGCGACCCGCTATGGCGCTGGTATCGGTCGTGCCGGTTTCGAATGGGCAGGCCGGGCGCATATCGCGTACAAGCGCGAATGGCCGGTATGGACTCCGCCAGAGTCCATGATCATGCGTCAGCCTGAGCTCGAGGTTTATCGCGACGGCCAGCCGCCCGGCATCGAGAATGCGCTTGGC
>NZ_JAUYGL010000084.1 GCF_030689745.1 Devosia sp. | reverse complement strand
GCGCGAACCGATGGTAAGCCCAGACCGCGTAGGCGATGATTTCACGAGGGTGACGATAGCCCTTCAGGCGCGGCATTGCAGACGGTATTTTCATGCACCACCCTGTAGCCAGGTCAGTATGGCTGAACAACTTGGCAATGCGCTCCAGCCCTTTCCCTCCGCTCAGCTGCGTCTGTTCTTGCTGGTTGGCTCTGTACCAAAGCTATTGGAGGAAGGCGAGCAGGCTTGGCGCCAAACGCATTTCAAACCTCTAGCTTTATGCAGCAATTGGGCAATGCTGTAATCTGAATGAGCAACGCTGACCGGTAAGCATTCCAGATATTCGAAGATGACGAACGGACAAACGGAAGCACCCCCTCCCCTTTACGCGGATCGGGGAATAACGATTTGCACATCGACGAAACTCAACTTTCTGCTGTGGCCCGATGGATGACCAATTTGGGGAGACTGAGACTGGTTCACAATTGCCTGATGGCCCTGCGAGATGGAACATTCTCCGCTTCAACCCGAGGAAAGGCTGGCGCATGCCGTTTTTGGTATGTATTTTATTCTACGCGACGGATCGTTCGCGGATAAAGGCAGCGTACATCGGGGGAGCAACATGAAACTCAGGGTCTTTGATTTCCATCGTGTTTCGGCGCTTCGCAGCCAGGCGGTTTACCACGGCATTGCGGAGACGATTACAGAGACAAGCGATCCGGTTTTGTGCCTGGTATCGCCCGAAACGCCCTATGTCTGTGTGGGTATGCACCAGGAAATCGGGAAGGAAGTGGACGAGGCATTCTGCGCCGAAAAGGGTCTTCCGATCTATCGGCGGCATGTGGGCGGCGGAGCGGTCTATCTCGACGAGAACCAGCTTTTCACCCACTTCATCTATCCGCGCCGAAAGGTTCCCGAATTCGCGGTCAACCTCTATCCGATGTTCATCGAGCCGGTGGTGCGCACCTATCAGGCTCTCGGGGTGAATGCCAGTTACCGCCCGATCAATGACATTCAAGTCGACGGCCGCAAGATCGGCGGCACAGGTGCGGCCAGCATCGGCGAGGCCACCTTGATGGTGGGCAGTTTCATGTATGACTTCGACACAGCCACCATGGCCCGGTGCCTGAAAGTGCCAAGCGAGAAATTCCGCGACAAGCTGCGCCAGACGCTGGACGACTATATGACAACCATGGCCAAGGAGTTGCCGGCGCCGCCTGAACGGGCGAAGCTGAAGGCGCTGTTTCTGGCCAACTGCGCCGATGTGCTGGGCGTGGAGCCGGTCGAGGACCAGCCGACAGCGGAGGAATGGGCGGCGATCGAACGCGCCGAAGTTGCCTTGACGGATCCCGCCTGGACCAATCTGCAGGGCCGTAAGCTGGTCGAGCTCGGAGTGAAGATTTCCGAGGGAACACATCTGACCGAAAGCATGCACAAGGCGCCTGGCGGACTGATTCGTGTGCATCTGCTCGGTCGCGACGGCAAGATCGGCAATCTGATGATTTCCGGTGATTTCACGTGTCTGCCACCGGACGGCGTCGATCGTCTCGCTACGGAGCTAACCGGAGTCAAGTTATCCAAGGATGCCATTGCGGAGGCGACGGAGGCGGCGATGAAGGCGCTTCAAATCGAAATGCCGGGCGTCTCTGGCGCCGATCTCGCCACGGCCGTCATGGCTGCTGCCGAAACCTCCAACTGAGCAACGGAACGTGGCGGAATTCGATTCCGCATTCTCCGTGGTGAGGCAAGCGTGAAGCAACTCTGTGTCATCCAGCATACCGAGACGGAATACCTCGGACTGATCGAGGACCATCTGGAAGGTCGCAATATCCGCTTCACCTACCATCGCCCCTTTGCCGCCGGCGGTACACTGCCGGGGACGGTCGAGGGCTATGATGGCCTGGTGTTACTGGGCGGCGGGCCTTACGGCATTGTCAGCGGTCACCTGCTGCCTTGTCTTGGTGCGGAACTGAGGCTGGCGGCGAGTTTTCTCGAAGCCGGCCTGCCGGTTATCGGCTTCGGCCTGGGCGCCATCGTGCTGTCGGTGGCCGCTGGCGGCGGCGCGGAGGAAGCGCCGTTGAGATTTAGAGTGGAACAGGCGCAGGCCACCGGTCCGGATCATCTGGGCGGCCTGTTGCCGCGATCCTTTCCGCTGGCTTCCTACGTGCGGGATCGCCCGGTCCTGCCGCCGGATGCCGAAATCCTGTCCATGGATATAGACGGCAAGCCGCTCATTTTTACCGTCAACACCAATTCTATCGGTGTTCTGGGACATCCGGGCATGAAGCGGGGAATGGCCGAAGATCTGGTGATGGAATTCACCGAGACCCCTGACAATACGGTCGAGGCGTTGGAAGCGCTGGGGGCTGCACAGGCGGAAATCGCGAATTGCCTCACAGGGCTGATGGTCGGCCTGGTGGATCACACCGGATTGATGTGATGTCCGTCGCGCCGGATCGTCAGTTCCCCTGATTGCGTTTTCCAGTTTGCATATTCCTTTTTTGGAATGTATCGTGCTCCGATGCTCAGGGTCGAATTGAGGAGTTCAACCCGGGGTGCCATTGAGTTGAGGAGCGAATGGTGGCGAGCAAACTAATCATCGTTATGGTCAACACGGATCCGCGCAATGGCGAGGAACTGGGTGCGCCTTTCTTTCAAGCCACCGTGGCAGCAGCCATGGACTATGAGGTTGACGTGATCTGCACGGCGACCGCAGGGCAACTGATGAAGAAAGGCGTGGCGGAGAGACTCGTCGTGAAGCCTGGGTCGCCCAAGACCGTCTATGACTTCATCAAGGATGCGCACGAAGCCGGTGCGAAATTCTACTGCTGCTCCCCCAATCTTGACCTGTTCGACATGACCGAGGACGACCTTATCCCGGAATGTGAGGGAATCGTCGGCGGAGCCAAGGTGATTGAGGAAATCATGGAAAACGACGACGCCAAGGTACTCACATACTCGAGGTCGTTTTCCTGGTCAGCGCCTGGAGGGTTATTTGACCGCACACCCACAAATCAGCGATCCGTTTACCGAAGCGCCGGTGGTAGCGCGGGAGAAGCTTGAGGAAATCTTCGAGGATATCCGGGGACACGCGGTTTACGACCACGAGATCCACGGCTGCCTGAACTGCGGCATCTGCACGGCGACCTGCCCATCCGCACATTATTACGATTATTCCCCGCGCGAGATCGTGCAGTTGTTATGGACGGAAAATCTCGAAGGCATTTACGATGCCATGCAGGAGAAGATCTGGGCCTGTGCCCAGTGCTACACCTGCGCCGCGCGCTGCCCGTTCGAAAATTCGCCCGGTGGTCTGGTCATGATCATGCGCGAAGTGGCCATCAAGCATGGCATGGAATCGGCCAAGGAAGTGCTCCGGCCATTCTCGCGCGTGCTGCTCAAGGTGATCTCCACCGGCAACCAGCTTGCGCCGAACATGATCACCAAGGAAGCCTTCCCCGACTGGGGGCCGAATGTGAGCCGCATCGACGCGCCGCTCAACATCCTGCGCAAAGCGATCCCGATGCCGACCATGCATACGCTCGACACCGCCTGGGAGGTCAATCTGAAGACCTCGGTGGAACTCTACACAATCTGGGAAGCCACCGGCGTTCTCGATCAGCTCGAAACGGTGGATGAAAACCTCTTCGATGTGGTCTCCGACGTGATGGAGGAGAAGCGCGAGGAATGGGAAGAATGGCTTGAGGAACAGGAAGACGAGGACGACGACTGAGACGGACATCTGTTCAGGCGCGGACCTTGGAGGAGGAAGGCATGGCAAACGGAACTGGCAATGAACGTGGACCGACCGGCGCTTTCGGCGGGTTCGGCGCGGAATGGCAGGCAAGCAATCTGACGCCGGATGAAGCACGGCGCGCAACCGACTGGGTCGAGGCCAGGATCGACAAGCGCGCGCTGCTAACCGGCAAGGAACGCAAGGAGGACGTTCGCGACATCATGTGGCAACTCGAGAAGGAAGGGGAAATCCTCGTCCACCGGGTGTCCGATGTCCATGAGCCGGTGATGGCCAAGATGCTCTATGGCTGGGACAAGAAGATCCCGACCAACAATCTGTGGCATCACAAATCCTGCGGCCAGTGCGGCAATATACCCGGCTATCCGAGTTCCGTGCTATGGCTGATGAACAAGCTGGATATCACCTATCTCGACGAGACCGACCAGACCTCCTGCACGGCCTGGAACTACCACGGTTCCGGCATTGGCAATGTGGTGTCGCTGGCCGCCGTGTTCCTGCGCAACTTTCATCAGGCCTATGTGTCATCGAAATCGCAAGGTCTGCCCGCAGGCACCTATTTCCCCCTGGTCCACTGCGGCACTTCCTTTGGCAACTACAAGGAAATGCGGATTTTCCTGATGCATTCGGCGGAGTTGCGGGCCGAGGTGAAGAAGATCCTTGGCAAGCTCGGTCGCCTGGTCGACGACAAACTGCTGATCCCCGAGGAGATCGTGCACTACTCGGAATGGCTGCATGTCATGCGCCATCGGCTCAAGGAGCATCAGGTGGTGGATGTCAGCAATATCCGCGCCACGGTTCATCCGGCCTGCCATGTCTACAAGATGGTGCCGGAGGATGTGATCTATGACGAAACCGTCCTGGGCGGCAATCGCGTGGCCGTCACCACGGGCCTTCTGGACACTATGGGGGCGCAGGTAATCGACTACTCGACCTGGTACGATTGCTGCGGCTTCGGTTTCCGCCACATCATCGGCGAGCGTGAGTTCACCCGCTCGTTCGCCATCGACCGCAAGATCAAGGTGGCCGTCGAAGAGGCCCGTGCCGACGTGATGGTTGGTCACGACACCGGATGTATCACCACGCTGGACAAGAACCAGTGGATCGGCAAGGCGGTCGGCAAGGTCTATGCGCTTCCGGTCATGGCCGATTGCCAGTTCGCAGCGCTTGCGCTTGGCGCGCATCCTTACAAACTTGCCCAGCTCCACTGGCATGCCTCGCCGTTCGAGACGCTGCTCGAAAAAATGGGCATCGACTGGGAGAAGGCGAAGGCCGAGTTCGAAGGATATCTCGAGGAGGTCAAGGCCGGACGGATCGAGACGCTTTACGATCCCAAGCGCGCCATCACCTCCGGTCCCGGATACGTGAAGCCCAAAGCGCTGGCAGGGGAGGCAAAATGAGCAAGCCGGTTCTCATTGTCGGCGGCGGTCCCGCCGGTTTGTCCGCGGCTCACGCTGTCGCTTCCTCAGGTCACAAGGCTGTCATCGTCGACAAGGCCGACAGGCTGGGCGGCGCGCCGATCCTGTCGGGTTACGCAAAGCTGGTGCCGTCGCATGAATGGGCCAGCGATGCCATCGGCGGCATGGTGAGCCGCGTCGACGGCAACAAACTGGTCGATGTCCATCTCAATGCAACGGTCGCCAGCTTCAGCGGCGAACCCGGCAACTTCGTCGCGACGCTCAAGGACGGCAGCAGGATCGAGGCGGGCGCCGCGATCCTGACAACCGGGTTCACGCATTTCGACAGCGTCAACAAACCCGAATGGGGATTTGGCACCTATCCCGACGTGGTGACCACGGTCCAGGTCGAACAAATGTTGTCTTCGGGATCTGGCGTCAAATGCCCATCCGACGGCCGCGCGCCGGACCGGGTGGCGATCCTGCTGTGCGTTGGCTCGCGCGACCGCCAGATCGGACGCGAATGGTGCTCGAAGATCTGTTGCACCGTCTCCGCCAATATCGCCATGGAAATCCGTGAATCGTTGCCCAACAGCAATGTCTACATCTACTACATGGATATCCGTACCTTCGGTCTTCTGGAGGGTCCCTATTACTGGGAGAGCCAGGAAACTCACAAGGTGAAATATATCAAGGCCCGCATCGCCGAGGTCACCTCCGATGGCAAGCGGCTTCTGGTCAAGGGCGAGGATACGCTGGTCAAGCGCCCGATTTCGATCCCTTTCGACATGGTCGTGCATGCGATCGGCATGGATCCCAATGTCGACAACATGACCATCTCGGCGGTGTTCGACGTCAAGCTCAACAAATACGGATTTGTCGAAAAGCCGTCGGCCTATCTGCACATGGGCGAAACATCGCGACCGGGCGTGTTTGTCGCCGGGGCGGCGACCGGGCCGGAAACCATCGATGATTCCATCGCCCAGGCCCAGGCCGCCGCCATGGCGGCGCTGAACATGTTGCGCGCTTCAGTCATGGAGGCGGCGGAGTAATGTTTCGGCTGATCCGCAAATCCGAGCCGGCGCCGGTGAAACCTGACCTGATCCTTGACCTCTCAGGGCCGCGGCTGCGCAAGGCGCTGGAAAACCTGATCGAGTCGGCCGAGCCGACCGGCGGCGTCGAACGCTATGTCGGGGCGCTGGCGCTCAAGGCTTCGCTCTTCGAGGAAATCCTCGGCAAGGGCCGGGTCGGCGACATGGAAGAAGCCGAATTTCTGGATCTTGCCTCTTTCATTACCCCGGTGCGGCGCCGGATCGGGCCGTGGCTTGCAGCAAACCGTTTCGAGACGTTGCGGCAGCGGATCGCGGCTCTGCTTGACGGCTGGTCGGATCTGACGACCACCGGTGCGCGGCTTGCCGCGTTTACCGGCGCGTTTCCCGAAGACCGCGAGCACCGCTGGGTGCGCGACCTCGGAGCGGAAATCCTGCATTTCATTGCACCTGATCGCTATCCGCTGATGACTCGGTGGGTCTGGGATCGTGGCGTCGGCACAGGCGTGTTGCGGGAAATCTGGTTTGCCGACGATGTCGACACGGCCCGGATTGATGCGGCGGACGATTACGCGACTTTTGCGACCTTGTCCGGCGAGTTGGAGGACTTCCTCAAGGACAATGGCTTTTTCCGCGATCTCCCTTTCTACAGCGACCTGCTCATGGCGCATGTTTACGCGGGCTACATCAACGACCGCGGCGGCCAGTATCTGAGATCTGATTTTACCACGTCTGGTGACCCGATGGCGCATACCCGCCGCATGCTCGGCCTTGACGCCGTGAACACCGAAACGGGCCGCACGCGTCTCAAGCTCATCGATGGAACCGCGCACGTGCTCGGAGAACCCCGGCAGGTCGCACAGATGGAGCCATCCTGATGCCCATCCACGAAAAATCACTGATCCGGCCCGAAAACCTTGTCGAACACGAAAATCTGGTGATCGACGGAGTGGATGTCTCCGGCCACTGGAGCACCTTTATCGAGAGCCGCGCGCTCAGCGATTATAATGAAAACATGCAGGATGAAATCGAGGCACTTGCCGGCGGCGAGCATATTTCGCGCTGCTGGCAATGCGGCTCCTGTACCAATGCATGCACGGTCAACGCCATCAATCCCGACTTCAATCCCAGGTTCTGGATCTACCTCATCCGTCTGGGCATGGAGGAGGAACTGGTGCGTGACAAGGACATCATCTGGCAGTGCGTGAGTTGCAACAAGTGCACCTATGCCTGCCCGCGCGATGTGAACCCCGAAGGAGTCATGAAGGCGACGGCGCATTGGCTCGAGCTCAAGGGGCACACCGAGAAGAAACCATCGATGGTTTTCGACGAAGCCTTCTCGCAGCAGGTTTTCGACACCGGCAAGATCGAGGACGGACTGGTCCTGCGTCAATTCATGAAGCGGACCGGCCAGCCGCTCACTCAGCCCTGGCTGGTCGCGCTGGTGATGGGTCTCGTCCGGCGCTTCCCTGTTTTCTATCTGATGCGGCTTGGCCTCGCGACGGTGTTCCGTCCCCGCACAAAGGGGTGGAGCAAGGCGCGCGCGGCGATCCATGAATATGTCTAGGAAGTCGAAACCGCCACCCGGATGGCGCTAGGACTCGATGCGAAGGGAGCCGAATTTTGGCCGGGTCATACAACAAACTTGCGCACTACCCCGGTTGGGCCCTTGAAGGGACCGG
>NZ_JAUYGL010000080.1 GCF_030689745.1 Devosia sp. | reverse complement strand
GGTGCGCTATAGCCGGAAACAGGCAGAGCCATGAAAACTCGTCTCACCATTGCTCTTGTCGCCGTGCTATTCGGCGGCCTGACCCTTGCCCAGGACGGTGCGGTGCGCAGCGATTTGACGCCGGACGATCTGGCGCGGGTGCAGCGGGTAACGGCACCGACGCGCGATTTCAGCAAGGCAGAGAATTTCGAGGCCAAGCCGGCGGGCAAGGGCACGACGCGCTTTGCGGCCAATGCCGATTCCTTCAGCCATTTTCTCGACAATCTCAGCTTTGAGCAGGAAGAGCAGTTCAAGCTGGGCAATGCGTTGTTCCGCAAGATCTGGGTGAGTTCGCCCAGCTCCACCCAGGCGTCGGACGGGTTGGGGCCGCTGTTCAATGCGCGGGGCTGCCAGAGCTGCCACCTCAAGGACGGGCGCGGGCACCCGCCATTCGAGGGACAGGCGGAGAATGTCTCGATGTTCCTGCGGCTATCGGTGCCGCCGGGCGGGGACGACAGGCGGGTCGCGGTGGATGGATTTTTCGCCGATGAGGTGGGTGACCCTACCTATGGTACCCAGTTGCAGGATTTTGCCGTGCCGGGCCTGAAGGCCGAGGGCCGCATGGTGATCGATTATAGTGATCTGCCAGTGACGCTGGGCGACGGGACGGTGGTGACCCTGCGTGCGCCGCACTACACGGTGACGGACCTCAATTACGGGCCGCTGGCCGACGATGTGATGTTGTCGCCCCGCATCGCCAATCCGATGATCGGGCTGGGGCTGGTCGAGCAGGTGCCGGTCGCCGATATCCTGGCCCATGCCGATCCCGAGGATGCTGATGGCGACGGGATTTCGGGGCGGGCAAACTGGACGATCGATCCGGCCACCCAATCGGTGCAACTCGGGCGGTTTGGCTGGAAGGCCGGCCAGGCAAGCATCGCCCGCCAGTCGGCATCGGCCTTTGCTGGCGATATCGGGATAGGTTCGCCGCTGGTGAACAAGCCCTATGGTGATTGCACGGCAAAACAGGTGGAATGCCTGGCCATGCCGACCGGGGAGCAGGCGCGGCTGGGGCCTAGCGAAGCGCCCGATCCGGTGATGGAGCTCGTGACATTCTATGCGCAGACGCTGGGTGTGCCGGAGCGGCGCGACGTGGACACGCCAGCGGTGCTGGCCGGCAAGCAGGCCTTCTACGCGACGGGCTGCGCCAACTGCCATACGCCCAAATTCGTCACCAGTCGGGACGCGGAGAACCCGGCGCTCCGGTTCCAGCTGATCTGGCCCTATAGTGACTTTTTGCTGCACGATATGGGTGAAGGCCTGGCCGACCACCGGCCGGAAGGGTTGGCGGATGGCTATGAGTGGCGCACGCCGCCGCTGTGGGGCATTGGCTTGACCGAAACGGTTTCCGGGCACAGTTTTTATCTGCATGACGGGCGGGCCCGCAATCTGACCGAAGCCATTTTGTGGCACGGCGGGGAAGCACAGGCGGCGCGCGATGCGTTCGCTGCGTTGTCACCAGATGTGCGGAATGATCTTCTTGGTTTTCTGGGGTCGCTGTAATGCGCGCATTGCTGACTATCGCGACGATGGTGCTCGGGGCTGGTGTGGCACAGGGACAAATGCCGGAGCAGGCTGCGTGGGTGCCGGTGACGCCGAAAGCGGTGTTGGCCGCAGCGGTGGCCGAAGTCATTCGCCCCAATATATTGCAGCTCGATGAAGCCAGTGGCGGGCTGGACAGGGCTATGGAAGCGCTATGCGCCATGCCATCGGCGGACAGTCTGGCTATTGCCGCGGACCAATTCGGACAGGTGGTGCGTGCCTATGGAGCGATCGCCTTCCTGCGGCTGGGCCCGCTGCTGGAAGATAACCGGGCGGACCGGCTGCTGTTCTGGCCGGACCGGCGCAGTATCGGGCTCAAGCAGGTGCACGCCATTCTGGCCACCGAGGACGCTTCGGCAACCGAACTGGCGAGCCTGCAAGGCAAGAGCGTCGCCGTGCAGGGGCTGGGAGCGTTGGAATTTGTGCTGTTTGGCACCGGGGCAGAGGCGCTGAGTGCCCAAGAGGGAGCGTTTCGCTGCCGCTATGGCCAGACGATTGCTGCCAATATTGCGGCGATGGCAGGCGAATTGACCGACGATTGGTATCGGCCGGACGGCATTGCCAGCCATTTGCAGACGCCTCAGCCTGACTATTCTGACTATCGCACCGAGACCGAGGCGCTGGAGGCCCTGGTGGGGCTGGTGTCGCACGGGCTGGAGGCCCTGCGCGACAAGCATTTGCTGGCCTTCATGGCCCGTGACAATGCGGCAGCGCGGCCCAAGCTGGCAGTGTTCTGGCGCTCGGACCTGACCATGGCCTATGCGCGTGCCAATATCGAGGGCATGCGCAAACTGGTCGCCGCGTCGGGGGCGGCGCGCGCTGTGAGTGACAAGCAACAGGGGCTGGAGAACACCATTGATTTCGAGTTCCGCAATGCGATCCGGGCACTGGATCTGATTACCCTGCCGGTAGCGGCCGCGGTGGCGGATGAAAAACAGGCGGCTGCGCTCAGCTATCTGGTGCTGGTGACGGGTTCGCTGCAGTCGATCATCGGCGAACAATTGTCGGCGGCGCTGGGGCTGAGCGTGGGATTTTCCGCGCTGGATGGAGACTGAACATGTGGCAGCGGCGGGCCTTTTTGCAGGCAGCAGGAGCAGGTTTTGCCGCCAGCCTGCTGCCGCGTCAGGCACTGGCGCTGGACGCGAGTGAACTGGTGTTTGCCAGTGCCGTGCAGACGGCCAATGGCAGTTATGGCGCGGTATTGCTGGGGGAAGCAGGTGAGCTGATTGCAGGCATTGCGCTGCCTGATCGTGGCCACGATGTCACCATCAGTCGGGCAGCCGGGCGCGGGGTGGTGTTCGCGCGGCAGCCGGGCACGTTTGCCGTGGTGTTTGACCCGGCCGGCAATGCCGTTCCGGTAACGCTGACCAGCAGCGCCGGGCGCCACTTCTTCGGCCATGGCGTGTTCTCGCCGGATGGCAGGCTGCTTTACGCTACCGAAAGCGATTTCGAGGCAGCGCGGGGCGTGGTGGGGATTTACGACGCCACCGATGGTTATCGACGGATGGGTGAATTTCCCACCTATGGTACGGGACCGCATGAAATGCTGCTGATGCCGGACGGGGTAAGTCTGGTGGTGGCCAATGGCGGCATCGAGACACATCCCGACTATGGTCGGGCCGAGCTCAATATCGAAACCATGGACCCTTCGGTGGTGTTCATCGATCGGCGCGACGGCAGGTTGGTGGGGCAGCTGCGACTTGCAGCCGGGCTGCATCAGCTGTCGATCCGGCACATGGCGATCGATGCGCGCAGCCGGGTGTGGTTCGGGTGCCAGTACAAGGGCGCGCCGAGCGAGAGCCCGCAGTTGGTGGGGCACGCCAGCATGGATGGCGAAATCGCCCTGATCGAGCTGCCAGCCGAGACGTTGGTTGATCTGCGCAACTATGTGGGTTCGGTAGCAGCGTCGACTGATGGCGCAACGATTGCGATTTCTTCGCCGCAGGGCGATCTGCTGGTGGTGATTGACGCCGCGGCGGGCCGACCCAGGTTGGTGCAGACGCTGCGTAGCGGCTGCGGGCTGGCTGCGGACGGGGATGGCTTTGTTGCCAGCAGCGGATTGGGCGAGATGATTGGACTGGCCGGGGCCAAGCGCGCGCCGCAACGCTATGATTTTCAGTTCGACAACCATTTGCTGCGGGTGGGCTAGGGCCTAGCCCGGCGCTGGACCGGTGCTTTCGCGCAGCACCAGTTCGACCGGCCAGAGCTCATGGATATCGGCGGCGGGTTTGCCGCCCAGGATCTGCAGGATCAGCTCGGCGATGCGCACGCCAGCCTGGCTGATCGAAGAGCGGGTGGTGGACATGGACGGATACATGTTGTCGGCGTTGAGATAGGGGAAGACGTCGTCATGGGCGATCATGGAAACATCCTTACCCAGCACCAGACCGGCCTGGCGAATGGCACGGAAGACACCGAGCGCTGTCATCATTGAACCGGCCAGGAAGGCGGTGGGATGAGGATCGCGTTCGAGCAGGTCATGGGCCGTGCGGAAGGCGACTTCATCACTGAATACGCCGTTACTGACCAGGGTCGCATCGTAGGGCACATCGCGCGCCTTGAGGGCGTCGCGGTAGCCGCGTTCGCGATGCACGGCAAAGGTGCGGTCCTTGATGCCGTTGAGCAGGGCAATGCGGCGGTGGCCCAGATCGAGCAGATGGCCGGTGGCGCGCTCCATGGCGCCGGCATTGTCGATATCGAGCCAGGCATGAGGCGTGCCAATATCGGTGCGGCCATGCAGCACAAAGGGGATATTCAGCTGCAACAAGAGCTTGGCCCGTTCATCGTGCTGGGTAGGGGAATGCAGGATGACGGCGTCAACCTTCTGGCTGGCGGCGAGACGACGATAGGCGGCGACTTCGTCCTGATAGGTCTGGACGGTGGTGACGATGATGTCGATTTCCTCTTCGGCCAGCCTGCCGCCGACGCCGCTGAGGAACTCGCTGGTATGGGGACCAAATTCGGAGGAGCCGCGCAAGACCATGCCGATGGCTCCGGCACGACCGGTGGCGAGGCGCAGGGCGTTGGCATTGGGGCGATAGCCGAGACGGGCCGCAGTCTCGGTGACGCGCAGGCGTGTCGCCTCGTTGACTTCGGGATAGCCATTGAGTGCCCGGCTGACAGTGGTTTGCGATAGGCCGAGATGTTCGGCCAGATCCTTCAGTCTCATGGTTCTTACTGGTCCCAAAGGCCGACATGACCAATGCTGACGGCAGATCCTGACATGGTTGCGCCCCTGATCGCCTTGTCTTAGGGCAGATAGGCCGCCGTTAACAGCATTTCCTATGGGCTTCTCTGTGCCCATTCAAAGCGATTTGAATATTTGATGCAAGAGGGTGGGCTTCGTTGTGGTGACGGGGCACGGGGCTCCAGGGCGAGTCCGCTGATACGGCAGACGCCCGCCGACCGGAGGCAGCAAGCCATTGATCAGATAAGAAAAACGTCCGAAAGCACGTACTCCCCAAGGTCTGCTCCGGTTCCGACGCTTGACAGAAAACGAGTGCTCTGGTTGTTTCCTTGTTCAAAGCGCTTTGAGATTGCCGCGAAATGACGGATCACTCGGGCGTTGGCAAGAGACGGGCCGCTGATATCGACGCCAAGGCGTCGGGGCGGTAGACTAAAGTCTCAGACTCGACTTCATTGGGAGAGAATCTATGAAAATCAATATGATGGCGACGGCAATGCTGCTTGGTGTCTCGCTGGCCGCAACGAATGTGCAGGCAGCGGATCTGATATTCCCCAAGGGCGAAGGCGCCTTCAGCTGGAGCGCGCTGGAAGAATTCGCTGCTGCGCATGGTGATCTGGCGGGTCAGACCGTAACGGTCTGGGGTCCGTGGCGCGAAGGCGGCGACCAGGAAATGTTCCTGACCGTCATTGCCTATTTTGAAGATGCCACTGGCGCGACGGTTAAGTACGCATCCTCGGAGAACTACGAGCAGCAGGCCCAGATTGATGCGGCCGCCGGTTCGCCCGCCAATGTCACCATCCTGCCGCAGCCGGGCCTGCTGGCCGACATGGCCTCGAAGGGCTATCTCGTGCCGCTGTCGGACGAGCTCAAGGCCCGCGTCGAATCCGAACATGCTGCCGGTTCCTCATTCGTGTCGCTGGGCACCTACAAGGACGCGGCTGGCGCTGACGAATTCTATGCCATTCCCTACAAGTCCGATCTGAAGTCGCTGGTGTGGTACTCGCCCGACAACTTCGCCGATGCCGGCTATGAAGTGCCGGAGAGCTATGAAGACCTCAAGGCCCTGACCGAGCAGATGGTAGCCGATGGCAAGACGCCCTGGTGCATCGGGCTGGGTTCAGGCGGCGCGACTGGCTGGCCGGCGACCGACTGGATCGAAGACATCATGTTGCGGATCAATACGCCCGAGGATTATGATGCCTGGGTCAGCAATGACCTCAAGTTCAACGATCCCAAGGTGATTGCCGCGCTGGAAGAATTCGGCTGGTTCGCCAAGACCGAAGCCAATGTTGCCGGTGGCGTGGCTGCTGTTGGCACCACCGATTTCCGCGAAAGCCCGCTGGGCCTGTTTGCGGTGCCACCGGCCTGCTACATGCACCATCAGGCGTCGTTCATCCCATCCTTCTTCCCGGAAGGTACCGATCTGGGTGTTGATGCCGACTTCTTCTACTTCCCGGCATCGACCGAGCGTGATCTGGGCAAGCCCGTTCTGGGTGCCGGCACCCTGGCCGTGGTGACCAAGGATTCGCCAGCGGCGCAGGCATTCATCGACTTCCTGATGAACCCGCTCTCCAATGAAATCTGGATGGCGCAATCGGGCTTTCTGTCGACGCTCAAGGCGGCCAATGTCGAGACTTATGCCAATGACACGCTCAAGGGCGAAGGCGAAATCCTGCTCAATGCGACGACGTTCCGCTTTGATGGCTCGGATCTGATGCCAGGCGCCATCGGCGCCGGCAGCTTCTGGACCGGCATGGTGGACTTCGTCGGCGGCAAGTCGGCGCAGGAAGTTGGTGGTGAAATCCAGGCCAGCTGGGACGCGATCAAGTAGTCTGGCTATACTAGCTGAATGCGGGGGTCGGCGTGTGCGCCGGCCCCACAAAAAAGACTATCGGAGACAGGGAGGGCCATAAGTGGGCGATGTACTGCAGCAGTTGTTTGGTGCCGCACTGGCTATTGGCGTGGCGCTGGCCGCCTGTGTCGCCTATTTCTGGGGTACCAACTGGCTCCTCGACCGGTTCTTGAATTCAGACAATGTGGACGGCGATGCCGAGACGCGGCGCGACAGACTGCGCGACAGCATAAGGCCCTGGTTGTTCCTGCTGCCAGCGCTGTTGTTCCTGTCGGTCTATCTCGTCTACCCGGTGTTCGAGACGCTAAGGCTCAGCCTGCTCGACAAGACCGGACAGAATTTCGTTGGCTTTGCCAATTACACCTGGGCGCTGTCGGACGGCAATTTCCAGCGCTCGATCCTGAACAACGCGATGTGGCTGATCATCGTGCCGTCACTGGCGACGGCGTTCGGACTGGTGATCGCGGTGCTGGCGGACAAGCTGTGGTGGGGCAATATTGCCAAGTCCCTGGTGTTCATGCCGATGGCGATTTCCTTCGTTGGTGCTTCGGTGATCTGGCGCTTCGTCTATGACTATCGCGGCGAAGGCGATGTGCAGATCGGCCTGCTGAACGCCATCGTCACGGGGTTCGGGCTGCCGCCGCAGGCCTGGATCACCATTCCGTTCTGGAACTCGGTGTTCCTGATGATCATTCTGGTGTGGATCCAGACTGGCTTTGCCATGGTGATCCTGTCGGCTGCGCTGCGTGGCATTCCCGAGGAATCGCTGGAGGCCGCCCGGATTGATGGCGCCAGCGATGTGCGAATCTTCTTTGACATCATGATCCCGCAGATCATGGGCACCATTGTGGTGGTGTGGACCACGATCACCATTGTAGTGCTCAAGGTGTTCGACATCATTTTTGCCATGACCAATGGGCAGTGGGACACCGAAGTGCTGGCCAACCTCATGTTCAAGTGGATGTTTGTGAATTTTGACTATGGCCGGGGCTCGGCCATTGCCGTGGTGATCATGCTGGCGGTGCTGCCGATCATGATCTGGAACATTCGCCGCGCCAATGCCGAGCAGGGGACACGCTAATGACTGCTGTCACCGAATCTGCCGATCTGGATGCTGTCAAATACGAGGTGCGGCGCAAGAACTGGTTTGCCCGTATCCGGTTGGGGCGGGTGCTGACCCATATCCTGCTGCTGCTGATGGTGGCGCTTTGGACTCTGCCAACGGTGGGGCTGCTGGTCTCGTCGCTGCGCGACAAGGACCAATTGGCCGTGTCTGGCTGGTGGACGGCGCTGAGTGCGTCCGAAGCGCTCGGGGTAACCCGGATCGGCACGGCAGCCGAGCAGGTTGCTGAAGCCGGTCACTTCGTGATCCGGGGCAACCTGTTTGGCAGTGACACCAACAAGCAATTGGGCGGGTTTGGCCTGAGCAATGGTGAGCCGGCAGCGACAGAGCCAGGCGGCAGCATGGCGATGAAGGAGGGCGGGACCATTTCAGTGGCGGCCGATGGTGGCTTCGAGTGGACCTCCGATACCGAGTTCACCCATACGCGCGGGCCGCGCATTTTTTACCTGGCGACGATCGCCCCGCGCTTCACCCTCGACAATTACTACGAAGTGCTGACGTCCAACGGGGTGTGGCGCAGTTTTATCAACTCGTTCACCGTCACCATTCCAGCCACTATCATCCCCATTCTGATTGCGGCCTTTGCCGCCTATGCGCTGGCCTGGATGCGGTTTCCGTTTCGCGGCTTCATCGTGGCGCTGGTGGTGGGGCTGCTGGTAGTGCCGCTGCAGATGTCGCTGATTCCGCTGCTCACGCTGTATAATCAGCTGGCGCAGTTGTTCGGGGCCGAGGACGGGAAAACCTATCTCGGCATCTGGCTGGCTCACACCGCGTTCGGCCTGCCGCTGGCGATCTATTTGCTGCGCAATTACATGGTGGGCCTGCCCAAGGAAATCATGGAATCGGCGCGCATTGACGGCGCGTCGCACTTCAAGATCTTTACTGGCATGGTCTTGCCGCTGAGCTTTCCGGCGCTGGCCTCGTTCTCGATCTTCCAGTTCCTGTGGGTCTGGAACGATCTGCTGGTGGCCATGGTGTTTCTGGGTGCGCAGCAGGATCGTCTGGTGCTGACCGGCAAGCTGGTCAGCCTGCTCGGCTCGCGCGGCAATAACTGGGAAATCCTCACGGCGGGCGCGTTCATCACCATTGTGGTGCCGCTGATCGTGTTCTTTGCGCTGCAGCGCTACTTCGTGCGCGGGCTGCTGGCGGGTTCAGTCAAGTAAGTCGGGCAAGCGGCCTGCATCTGCCCCGGGCGGATCATTTGAAGAAAGAAGAGCGGATCGTGACAAACCTCAAGCTCACCGACCTCAGCAAGCGTTATGGCCAAGTCGAGGTGCTCAAGCATATCAATCTCGACATCAGGTCGGGTGAGTTCATGGTGTTTGTCGGGCCATCGGGCTGCGGCAAGTCGACCCTGTTGCGCTGCATTGCCGGGCTGGAGGAAATCACCGGGGGAACGCTGGAGATCGACGGCGAGGTGGTCAATGACCGCGCGCCATCCAAGCGCGGTATCGCCATGGTGTTCCAGTCCTATGCGCTCTATCCGCATATGAGCGTGTTCGACAACATGGCCTATGCGCTCAAGATCGCCAACGCGCCCAAGGACGAGATTGAAAGCAAGGTGGCAGCCGCCGCAGAGCAGTTGCAGCTGACGCCTTATCTGCAGCGCCTGCCGGGCCAGCTTTCAGGCGGCCAGCGTCAGCGCGTGGCCATTGGCCGGGCGATTGTGCGCGACCCCAAGGTGTTCCTGTTCGACGAGCCGCTGAGTAATCTGGACGCCGCGCTGCGCGTGGCCACCCGCATCCAGATCGCCAAGCTGCATGAAGACCTGAACAAGACTACCATGATCTATGTGACCCATGATCAGGTCGAAGCGATGACGCTGGCCGACCGGATCTGCGTGCTGCGCGATGGTCGGGTCGAACAGGTCGGCACGCCGATGGACCTGTATGAGCGGCCGGAATCGCTGTTCGTGGCCAGTTTCATCGGCTCGCCGCAAATGAACCTGATTGAGGGCGACAAGGCCAAGCCCTTCAATGCCCATACCGTAGGGGTGCGCAGCGAACACATGACCGTTTCGCCTGATGGTGGCGCCTGGAGCGGCACCGTGATCCACACGGAAAATCTGGGTGCGGACAGCTATGTCTATATTGACATGGGCCAGGAAGACCCGGTGGTAGTGCGGGTGGACGGCTCGACCAAATATCGCAGTGGCGACGCCATCCACTTCTCGCCGCTGGACGACAAGATCCATCGCTTTGATGCGGACGGAAAGCCAATCGCCTGACTGCTGGCATGATGCTGGAGACGGACCAGATGTTCGCCGATAAGCCTTCGAGCTGGGCCAAGCAGGTGCACATGTCTGCTAGGGTCGCCGCGGGAACAGCTTGGCGCTCTTTCTCACCACCGTTCCGCTGAAGAAACTGCGAAAATCGCTCCAAGTCTCTGACAGGTCGCGTTTTCGAATAGCAAAAGTGCAGTAGCAAAAGTGGAGCCACTTCTGCTGAACACCCTCTCGCGGGTTCGTAACGTCCACCGCGATCGGCTGGATGGCAATGAACTCGTCTGAAATCTCAAAGCGGTTTCAAATTTTTCCATTCTATCGGGCGGCGACGCGGGCGTTTTGAGGTGCGTACGTCAGCTGGATTGCTGGCTTAGCGTCTAGATCATCGGACGCTTTTCCATAAATCACTGAAAATAAAAGATATTTCTGTTCAGTCCCCAGATTCATCAGGACAGGCTGCGCGTCGACGCTTGACAGAAATTCGAGGCTCTGGTTACTTTTCAGCCAAAGCGCTTTGAACGCTGGCGAGACAGCCGCGGCAGGGGGCTTTGGGAAGGGACGGAGCGAGGCAGTCCTGAGCTGCTGGCGGTTAGCCGTGCCCTTCCCAAGACTGTTTAATTCGGGAGGATATCTAATGAAAATGAACACGCTGCTCGTTGGTCTGCTGACGAGCGTGACGCTGGTGATGGGTACCGCACAGGCGGCCGAACTGTCTATGGTTTCGGGCGATACCGGCACGGGCCTTGAATTCCTGCGCGGCCAGCTCGACAAATTCGAAGCCGATACCGGCAATACCGTCACCATCGTGCCGATGCCGTCCTCGACCTCGGACCAGTTCGGCCAGTATCGCCTGTGGCTGGCGGCGGGAAATGCCGATATCGACGTGTACCAGACCGACGTGATCTGGGCGCCGCAACTGGCTGAGCAGTTCCTCGATCTGACCGATGCGGCCAAGGACGTTGTAGGAGAGCACTTCCCCTCGATCATTGAGTCGCAGACCGTGGATGGCCGACTGGTCGCCATGCCCGCCTTCACCGATGCGCCCGCGCTGTACTACCGCAAGGATCTGCTGGAAAAGCATAACAAAACGGTGCCTACCACCTGGGATGAAATGACTGCCACTGCGCAGGAGATCATGGATGCCGAACGCGCCGCAGGCGCGGCGGACATGTACGGCTTTGTGTTTCAGGGTAACGCCTATGAAGGCCTGACCTGCGACGCGCTGGAATGGGTGGTGTCCAATGGCGGCGGCCAGATCGTGGAAGCCGATGGCACCATCTCGATCAACAACCCACAGGCTGCAGCTGCCATCGACCGTGCCGCTAGCTGGATTGGCACCATCTCGCCGGAAGGCAATCTGGCTTACCAGGAAGAGGAAAGCCGCGGCGTGTGGCAGCTCGGCAATGCCGTGTTCATGCGCAACTGGCCCTATGCCTATCAGTTGGGCAATGGCGATGACTCGGCGGTGAAGGGGCTGTTCGACGTGGCGCCACTGCCCAAGGGTGATGGCGAGGGCGCGCGTTCGGCGGCAACGCTGGGCGGCTGGAATGTTGCGGTGTCCAAATACTCTCCCGATCCGGAAGAGGCGATCAAACTGGCCATGTACCTGTCCTCGAGCGAGGTGCAGAAAGA
Source organism: Devosia sp. (assembly GCF_030689745.1). Classification (GTDB taxonomy): domain Bacteria; phylum Pseudomonadota; class Alphaproteobacteria; order Rhizobiales; family Devosiaceae; genus Devosia; species Devosia alba. The sequence goes on along the minus strand of NZ_JAUYGL010000080.1, from coordinate 4,290 downwards.
GCGCGCCATCATGCAGTCCAACCTGCCGACCATCGTGGCACTGTATGACGATGCCGATGTTGCCGCCGCGCAGCCGATCATCCCGAGCTGGAAAGAGGTGTTCCTGAACGCGGTGCCACGGCCCTCGGCGCCAACCAAGGTGAAATACAACGAAGTTTCCTCGCTGTTCTGGAGCGCGGTGCATGAAACGCTGTCGGGCAATGGTTCAGCGGCTGAGAACCTTGAAGTTCTTGAAGCCGACCTGACCGAGCTCAAGGGCGAAGGCTGGTAAGTCCTCCCAGGACTGCGGGCGGACGGCAGGTCAAATTGCCGCCCGCCCCGACCGATACCAATAGCGACAGGGGAGGAAAGACGATGGCCAGCGATGCCATGGCGCCAATCACGCTGCGTGCGCCCAAGATCATTTCAGAACTGAGCAGGCAGCGGCTGGCGGCAGCGCGCTGGTTTCTGCTGCCAATGCTGGCGGCGCTCAGCGTGGTGGCGGGTTGGCCGCTGCTGCGTTCGATCTATTTCTCCTTCACCGATGCATCGTTGACCGACCTGTACGGCGCTGAGTTCATCGGTTTTGGCAATTATCTGCGTTGGACCACGCTGGCGAGCGGCAAGACGATTTATCGCGGCCTGCTGGTGGATAGCGCTTGGTGGAATGCAGTGTGGAATACGCTGCGCTTTGCCTTCTGGTCGGTGAGTTTTGAAGCGGTACTGGGCATGATTGTTGCCCTGGTGCTGAATGCCGAATTCCGCGGCCGCGGCATTGTGCGCGCCGCCATCCTGATCCCCTGGGCCATTCCGACCATTGTGTCGGCCAAGATCTGGGCCTGGATGCTGAATGACCAGTTCGGTATTCTCAACGATCTGGGCCTGCGACTGGGTCTGCTGAGCCAGAAAGTGGCCTGGACTGCCAGCGCCGATACGGCGATGCAGGCCGTGCTGATTGTCGATATCTGGAAGACCACGCCGTTTATGGCGCTGCTGATCCTGGCCGGGCTACAGATGGTGCCCAAGGATATCTACGAAGCGGCAGAGCTGGATGGGGTGCATCCGGTCAAGCAGTTCTTTGCCATCACGCTTCCCTTGGTCCGCCCCGCCCTGATGGTCGCCATCATCTTCCGCCTGCTCGATGCGCTGCGGATTTTTGACCTGATTTACGTGCTGACGCCCAATAGCGCGGCCACCAAGACCATGAGTGTGCTGGCGCGCGAAAATCTGTTCGATTTCGACAAGTTTGCCTATGGCTCGGCGATGTCGACCCTGCTGTTCCTGATCATCGCGGTATTGACCATCCTCTATATCTGGCTGGGCCAGGTGCGGTTTGACGGGGGAGATCGCTGATGGGCGCGACATTCGATCTCTGGAAAATCACCAAGACCGTGCTGTTCTACGCGCTGGTGGTGGTCATTGTGGTGGTGTCGGTGTTCCCGTTCTACTACGCCATTCTGACCAGCTTCAAATCGGGTACCGACATTTTCCGGGTGACCTATTGGCCGGTGTCGTTTTCGTGGGAGAATTATAGTGCAGTGCTCAATCAGGGCAGCTTTCCGCGCAATCTGCTGAATTCGGTGTTCGTGGCCACAGTCACGGTGCTGCTGGCGCTGTTCCTGGCCGTGACGGCGGCGTTCGCGCTCAGTCGCGTGCAGTTTCGCGGGCGTGGCCTGCTATTGATGGTGATCCTGGCCGTGTCGATGTTTCCGCAGATTGCGGTGCTGGCCGGGCTGTTCGAGGTAATCCGGTTCCTTGGTATCTATAACACGCCCTGGGCGCTCATCTTCTCCTACACCATCTTCACGCTGCCGTTCACGGTGTGGGTGCTGACCACCTTCATGCGTGACCTGCCGGTCGAAATCGAGGAAGCGGCAATTGTCGATGGCGCCAGCCCCTGGGTGATCATCACCCGGGTGTTCATGCCGCTGATGTGGCCGGCGCTGGTAACCACCGGTCTGTTGGCCTTCATTGGAGCGTGGAACGAATTCCTGTTCGCGCTGACCTTTACCTCGTCGAACGAGACACGGACGGTACCGGTGGCCATTGCGCTGCTGTCGGGCGGTTCGCAATACGAAATCCCCTGGGGAATCATCATGGCCGCTTCGGTGATCGTCACCGTGCCGCTGGTGTTCCTGGTGCTGGTGTTCCAGCGCAAGATTGTCAGCGGCCTGACCGCCGGCGGCGTCAAAGGCTAAGGAGTCAACAAAATGGCAAGCATCGAGCTGCGCAATATCCGCAAGTCCTTTGGCGTTGTCGAGGTGATCAAGGGCGTCGACCTGGAAGTCCGCAAGGGCGAGTTCATGGTGTTCGTCGGGCCTTCGGGTTGCGGCAAGTCCACGCTGCTGCGGCTGATTTCGGGGCTGGAGGACATCACCTCGGGTGACATGCTGTTTGACGGCAAGGTGGTCAATGCGCTGGCCCCATCCAAACGCGGCATTGCCATGGTATTCCAGAGCTATGCGCTGTACCCGCACATGACGGTGTACGATAATATGGCGTTCGGGTTGACGCTGGAGAAGGGCCACCACAAGGACGAGATTCGCCAGCGCGTGGAAAAGGCGGCGGAGATGTTGCAGATCACGCCGTATCTGGACCGCCTGCCCAAGCAGCTCTCGGGCGGCCAGCGGCAACGTGTGGCGATTGGCCGGGCGATCACACGCGATCCCAAGGTGTTTCTGTTTGATGAGCCGCTGAGCAATCTGGATGCGGCGCTGCGGGTGGCGACGCGGATCGAGATCGCCAAGCTGCACGAGGAGATGGACAACGTCACCATGATCTATGTGACCCATGATCAGGTCGAGGCCATGACGCTGGCAGACCGTATCTGCGTGCTGCGTGACGGGGTAATCGAACAGGTTGGCACCCCCATGGAGCTGTATGAAACGCCCAATTCGGTGTTTGTGGCGGGGTTTATCGGCTCACCCAAGATGAACTTCATCGGCGGCGAACGTGCCGAGCAACTAGGTGCCCATACCGTGGGTGTCCGTGGCGAGCACCTGACCATTGTGCCCGAAAACGGTACCTGGTCGGGCAAGGTTATCCATACTGAGAATCTGGGCGCCGACAGTTATGTGTATCTCGAAATGGGTACTGAAGAGCCAGTCGTGGTCCGGCTCGACGGCGCCAATAACTACCGGAGCGGCGATGTGGTGCAGATCTCGCCGATGATGGACAAGATTCACCGTTTCGACGCGGCAGGCAGACCCAGCGCCTGACATCAAAAAAACATGTGAATGGCCTCGGTAGCGGGCGTCACCGCACCGCATACCGGTTCACCCCGGCCCTGGCCGGTGTCATTCTGCGTGTGCAGGGCGGCCGGCCATCGCCAGATGACGGGACAATTCGATATTGTGCAGCGCCTCCCCGCTGCACCACAACAGGAGACTATCCATGCCAATCCGTACCCTGGTTTGGGGCGAGAATGTTCACGAGCAGAAGAACAAGATTGTCGCCGACAATTATCCCGAGGGGATGCACAATCAGATTGCCAGGCTGCTGGCCAGCGACAGCAATATCGTGACCAAGACCACGACGCTGCAGGAGCCCGAGCATGGCTGCAGTGTCGCGGCGCTGGCCGAGACCGATGTGCTGGTGTGGTGGGGGCATGCGGCCCATGGTGAGGTGGCCGACGAGATTGTCGAGCGGATCGCCCAGCGGGTGTGGGAAGGCATGGGCCTGATCGTGCTGCATTCGGCGCATTTTTCCAAGATTTTCAAGCGTTTGATGGGCGCGCCCTGCGCCCTGCACTGGCGTGAGGCGGGTGAACGCGAACGGCTGTGGGTGACCACGCCGGGCCACCCGATCGCCAAGGGCCTGCCGGCCTATTTCGAGTTGGAAATGGAAGAAATGTATGGTGAGCCGTTCAGTGTGCCCGAGCCGCTGGAAACGGTGTTTGTCAGCTGGTTCCAGGGTGGGGAAGTGTTCCGCAGCGGGCTGACCTATCGCCGGGGTGCGGGCAATATCTTCTACTTCCGCCCGGGCCACGAGACCTATCCGACCTATCACGACGACACTGTCGGGCTGGTGCTACGCAATGCGGTGAACTGGGCCTACAATGCCAGCCAGCACCCCGAACTGCTCGATGCGCCCAATAGGCCGGTGGAGGACGCGCTGGAAAAGATCGAAGAGCGCGGCCCCAAGTTGCATCATGGCCGTGAGGAAGGGTTCCGGTAGGGGGACTTTGCTTTTCCCTGGCCTCAGCCACGGTGACCCCGGCGCAGGCCGGGGTGCACCCCGGGTGGTGTAGTAGGGACGGATTTCAGGATGGATTGCGGCCTGCGCCGGAATGACATCGGTTATTTTGAACAT
>NZ_JAUYGL010000158.1 GCF_030689745.1 Devosia sp. | reverse complement strand
CCGAAACCGGCATGATGTTTCTGGCGCTCTGGTACACGCTGGGCATTGTGATGGTCGGGATGATCGGGACGGGACTGGGGCGATTTTTGCTAAGGTGGTAGGCCCCATCCACCGGGCGTGACCCTCGGGCTGGTGTCGCCGAAGGCTCTGCACCTGCAAAACGTGCCGAAAGTGAGTGCCCCTCGGGCCCGGCCCGAGGGTGACGATCGGGGTCGACTGGCTTCCCAGCCAATGCTCGCCGTCGCCGTTTACTCGTCCCGTGCCGCCCAGTTCATGCCGCGCCGCATCATGGTCGCCATTTCTCGCACTTCGAATTCTTTGGCCACATGCCCCAGTGTCGAGTGGAACACTCTCCCCTTGCCATGCATGCGCTTCCAGGCCACCGGCATCACAACCCCTTCAATCCACGAGGCGTGCTCACCGCTGAATGTTGTCGTCGCCAGTACCTGGTTGGAAGGGTCAACATGCATGTAATACTGTTCTGACCTGTAGGCGAACGACTTGATGCCCGCCATAATCGGGTCGAGCGGATCGGCCACGTCTACGGTGTAGTCGATGATATTGCCCGGATGGGCCACCCATTGCCCGCCCACCATGAACTGATAGTCCACGGCATCGCGGAACGCGTCGCTCATGCCCCCGTGATGGCCGGCCAAGCCCACGCCGCCCTCGACCGCCTTGGTCAGGTTCTCGATCTCGTCTTTTTCAATCTTGCTCATCGTGAAAATGGGCACGATCAATGACAACTCGTGAATGGACGGATCGGCAAAGGCGCTGGTTTCGGTAGCCGTACGCACCGAGTATCCATCCTCATGCAGCCAGCGCCGATAAATGGCTGCACATTCTTCCGGTTCATGGCCCGACCAGCCGCCATAGACAATCAAAGCACTCTTCATGCCGCGCACTCCACAAATCAGACGTCGCGCAGAATACCTGACTGAACTGGTATTGAAACCCCGTTACGCAATCGCGGGCAATCTGTGCAGCCGCATCACGAAATGCAGCTGGCGTTCAAATACCCAGTTGAGCGGCACCGGATACAGCCCCAAACGGTTTTGCCGGTCAGCCACCCCCAGGCGGGCATGCGAAAATGCCGCATTCCACTCCTGTCGATCCAGATAATTATAGGGCAGTCGAACGTCGTGCCCACGATTGCCGACCCAGTCCATCAGGCGCAATGTCGCCCCTGCCAGCCAGCCCTCGCGCAGGTGATCCTTTACCACCACGCCAAGCCGGCTCACCCGCGCCGCCTCCGCCAGCACTGCCGCAGGATCATCGGTGTGGTGCAGCACATCGACGATGGTGACATAGTCAAAACTGCCATCGGCAAAGGGCAGCGTCACCCCGTCATACTGCGTTACCGGAATATGGGTCACCGGTCGCACCAGTACGTCCACACCCTCCACCTTGAGGTCTGGCCGCAACGCCATCAAGGCCATTGCCACCTGGCCATCACCGCACCCCAAATCGAGCACGCGACCACCCTGCGGCATGGCCTGCGCCAATGCTCCCGCCAGCACTGCCACGCGCCGTTTGAAAATCAGCCCGCCATGGACATGGTTGAGCAGCGCCTTGCCCGCCTGCCCAATCACGCCGGCACCCCGGCAACAATATGATGCCGCGCAAACGCCCAGCTGCGCAGCAGCAGATAGTTAACACCCGAGGTCAGCCCTATCACCAGGGTGGATGCCATCACTGGCGGCATGGCCAGCACCCCGTACAACACATAACCAAACAACGTCGCCAGCATCAGGGCGCTCGCCTGCACGGCGAGATAGCGGGGCAATGCACTGCGATGGGACGCGTCGGACTGAAAACTGAACCGTCGATGCAGCAGGTAGATCGGCAGGATGAATACGGCATAGCAAAGCCCGTTGATCACCGAGTTCTCCAACCCGGTTGGCAGAGCCATCGTCAGACTACTGAGGGCGATAAAACCAATCGCGCCCGATGATCCGATGGCGATGAACCGCAACAAGCCGCCCCAATTGAGGCGCTGCGGTCCGGTTTCGGGCATGGGTACGCTACGCATCAAATTGGTAAGGGCGACGCTCAAAACGGCAATCCTGGGTCAGCTATGATGGTCATTCCGGCGCATGCTAGCCGCCCGGCCTTTCCGGGCTCTTACCACTCTGGGCTCGATATGCCTATTTTATCTGATGGTTGAGCTTCGCTGAACACGCGCTGCAAGTCCACCACGTTTGTTTTGACCAAAAGGTCCACTTCTCACCGTCACAAAAGACTGGTTAACTCATCGTTCGACGTGGCCGGACCGCGCTGGCTCATGGGATCTCATCCTGATGGACCTGGGCGCGGACCACCCGCGGGATTGAACCGTCAAGCTAACAAAGGATGCAGGGATGAAAAGACTACTCCTCAGCGCCACAGCGCTCACCCTCTGTGCTGGTTTTTCCAGTGCAGCCCATGCGGACTTCACGCTGAATATCCTCCATATCAACGATTTCCACTCCCGCTTTGATCCCATCACCAACAGCGATTCCAACTGCAGTGCCGAGAGCGATGCGGCCGGCGAGTGCTTCGGCGGCATTGCCCGCCTCAAGACTATCATCGACGACACCCGCGCCAAATATGCCGATGGCAATACGTTGCTGCTCTCGGCCGGCGACAATTTCCAGGGGTCGCTCTACTACACCACCTACAAGTCCAAGGTGGTCTCCGACTTCTTCAACCAGATGGGCTTTGACGTGGTCGCGACCGGCAATCACGAATTCGATGACGGCCCCGAAGAGTTCATGAAATTCATCGATGCGGCAGAATTCCCCATCATTGGCGGCAATTTTGACGTCAGCCGCGATGAGAACCTGCGCGGCAAGATCAAGGGTTCATTTGTCATCGAGATCGGCGGCGAAAAGATCGGCATCATCGGTGCGACCACGGAGGATACGCCTGAAATCGCCTCGCCAGGGCCGAACGTCGAGTTCACCGACGTGATCCAGTACGTCCGTGGCGCCTCCGAGGCCCTTGATGCCGCAGGGGTCAACAAGATCATTCTGCTCAGCCACATCGGCTACACGGTCGACATGGATGTTGCCGCAGCACTGCCCTTGGTCGACGTCATCGTCGGCGGCCACAGCCATACCCTGCTCTCCAACACCGCCGAGGGCGCCGCCGGGCCTTACCCAACCATGGTAACCAACCCTGAAGGCGTTGAAGTCCCCGTGGTGCAGGCCAACCAGTATGGCAAGTATCTGGGCGATATCGCCATCACCTGGGATGATAATGGCGTGGTGACCAAGGCCGAGGGCGAGCCTTTCCTGATCGATGCTACAGTCGAGGCCAATGCGGACTTCAAGACCCAGCTCGCCACCCTGCTCGGCCCCATCGAGGAAATGACCAGTACGGTCATCGGCAGCACCACCGAAAAACTCGAAGGGTCCCGCGAAGTCTGCCGCGTCATGGAATGCTCGATGGGTAATCTGCTCACTGACGCCATTCTCGACCGCGTCGCCGATCAAGGTGCCACCATCGCCTTCCAGAATGGCGGCGGCATCCGCGCCTCCATCGACCCCGGTGAAATCACCATGGGCGACGTGCTGACCGTACTGCCCTTCTCCAACACACTGGCCACTGTGCAGATCAGTGGCGCCGGCGTTATCGACGCCCTCGAAAACGGCGTCAGCGACATCGAGAACGGTGCCGGTCGCTTTGCCCAGGTCGCAGGCCTCAAATATGCGTTTGATCTGAAGCAGCCTGCCGGCAGCCGCGTCAGCGACGTACTGGTCAAGGGCGAAGCCGACAGCTGGGTGCCAATCGACGAAGCCGCCACCTACACCATCGCCACCAACAACTACGTGCGCGGCGGCGGCGACGGCTATGGCACATTCGCCGAAGGCGACAACCCCTACGATTTCGGCCCGCCGCTGGAACAGGTCGTGGCTGACTACATCGCCAAGCAGGGCGGCGAATACACGCCCTACACCGATGGCCGCATCACCGAGATCAAGTAGCACTCAGGCCAAAACCACGAAGGGCGCCCATGGGGCGCCCTTTTTTTTGCATGCCTAGCTTCGGCGCGTCACCCCTGGGGCGGCGGCCGTCCGGGACAACTGAATTACGAAGTCCGCCGCGCGATCTGGCTCCAGGCCAACAGGATAATCACAGCGCCAATGATCCCGCTGAGGAAATTGACGCCGTCACTGGGACCAGCGCCGCTGATCTGCTGCCAAAGCCAGGTGGCCAGCACCGAACCGACAATGCCCAGCACCGTGGTCAGAATGAAGCCGCTCGGCTTGTTGTCGCCCGGCGTGATCCACTTGGCGATCAGTCCCGCCAGAAATCCGATGATAATGGCCCAGAGTACTCCCATGCGACGCTCCTGTTTACTTTGTTGTTTAAATGAGAACGCGACCAATGGGTTACAAGATGCATGACGCGTCAAAAAGGTCGACTGCTTTTTCTAGATTGTGATCACTTTGGCTGCAACCATGCCGGCATCGTCTCGTTAGTTGGCTGTCCAAGTGGGGTGCATTACCCGGCTTAGGAGAGACCAAATGAACAACACCCTTCTCGCAACGACCATCGCTGTCCTGATGTCCGCCAGTGCACTTCCCGCCTTGGCGCAGGATGCAGCAGCGGGCGCCGACGCCATGGATAGCAGCTTCAAGTCGGTTACTGCTGCCATTTCCGGCGCCACTGACACCGATTTGAGCGCCGTCACTGACGAATCCAAGGTCACCATCGTACTGCTGTCCTCGCTGTCCGGCGATGCTGCAACCGAAGGCGCCGATCTCGATAGTGCCATCTCGGCCAATGCCGAGGCGATGACCAGCTTGCATGCCAATATTGACGGCAATGCCGCCATCAAGGCGAAGCTCGAAGCTGAAGGCTATACGTCCGCTGACGTGGTTGCCGTCCAGAGCGCTGCCGATGGCGCCGCCACGGTCTATGTCGACGACCGCAGCTAAGCGATCCCGACTGAACGAGAAACCCCGGCCGTGCGCCGGGGTTTTTTGTCGCCTGCCGATCTTGCCAAGCGCGGTCAGCTAACCACCAGCTCAACCCGGTCCCG
>NZ_JAUYGL010000157.1 GCF_030689745.1 Devosia sp. | reverse complement strand
CTTTTGCTGATTGCCGCCCGACAGCTGGCCGACCTTGACCGAAGCGTCGCGGGCTCGAATGTCGAAGCGGCGCACAGCACGCTCCAGCGCCCTGGCTTCGCTCTTGCCATCGTGAAAGCCATGCTTGAGATGCTTGCTGAGCGTCAGCAGCGTCAGAGTGGGGTCGAGGCCGACATTGAGCAGCAGGCCACGGCCCTTGCGGTCCTTGGTCATATAGGCCAGGCCCGCCGCGACCGACTGGGCCACTTCAGTGAAGTTCTGCGGCGTACCGTTGACCTCAATGGCGCCCCGCTCGCGCGGGTTGAGCCCGACGACGGCTTCGGCGACCGCAGTGCGGCCCGAACCGATCAGCCCGGCAAAGCCAAGAATTTCGCCGCGCCGCAGCTCAAACGAGAAATTCTTGACGCCCGGCGCCACCAGATCGCGCACCGACAGCACGATTGGTGCGTCGACATCGGGTTCATGCTTGGGCGGATAGAGATTGGAGAGTTCGCGGCCCACCATCATCTGGGCGATGGAGTCCGGGGTCAGCGCTTCAGTACCGACCGTGGCGATCAACTGCCCATCGCGCAGCACGGTGACGCGCTGGGCCAGCGCCATGATCTCGTCGAGCTTGTGGGAGATGAAGATCACCGCGACGCCACGCGCCCGCAGACGGCGGATCTGCTCGAACAGGGTCTCGGTTTCGCCCTGCGACAGCACGGCGGTGGGCTCATCCATGATCAGCACACGCGCATCGCGGCTGATCGCCTTGGCGATTTCCACCATCTGCTTGTCGGCCACCGAGAGCGTGTTGATCCGGGCATCCGGATCGACATGCACATGGAGGGTATCGAGGATGGCGACGGCCCGTTCGCGCATCTCAGCGAGGCGCAGAAAGCCGTTTCTGGTCAGTTCGCGACCCAGGAAAATCGAGTCGGCGACGGTCAGATGCTCGGCCAGCAGCAATTCCTGATGGATCACCACAATGCCCATGGCCTCGGCCTCGCCATTGGGGGGCAGCACCACGGTCTTGCCGTCATAGGAGATAGTACCCGAGCTGGGCTGTTCGAGGCCGGACAGTACCTTGATCAGGGTGGATTTGCCGGCGCCGTTCTCGCCGATAATGGCGTGCACTTCGCCCGGCTTGATGTCGAAATCGATACTGAACAGAACGGGGACTTCGCCAAACGACTTGCTGATCCTGTGCGCCGACAGGATGGCAGGCACAACCGCGCCGTCAGCTATGGACATGATCAAACCCCTCCCGGAACGCGGCGGGGTTGACCCCCAACTCTTCATTCTCAACCCGACATGTAAAGGTTTTCATGATCGATGTAAAGGTTTACAGTCTCGACAAACGGCCTAAGCCGTAGGAGGGGTCTGGCGCTGTCCGTGCCATCTGCTACAGGCAGATCGGGTGGGCGCCAGGGGGCGTGCGAGGCACAGATTGCAGCACCGGAAACTGGCCACGATTGAAGACGTAGCGGCGATCGCCGGCGTATCCATCGCCACGGTGAGTCGCGCCATCAATGAGCCCACCAAAGTCGCCGACGAAACGCGTCGCCGTGTCGCTGAAGCGGTGGCTCGCACCGGCTACACCACCAATGCCATGGCGCGCTCGCTGCGCATGCGCCGCTCCAACATGATCCTGATTCTGGCGCCCGATGTGGGCGACCCGAATTTCTCCAATATTCTGGTGGGGCTGGAGACCGAGGCGAGCAAGCGCGGCTATGGCGTGCTGATCGGCAATACGCAGAATGACCCGGCCCGCGAGGCCGACTATCTGCGCTTCATCAATTCCAATCAGGCCGACGGGCTGATCCTGCTCACCGGACACCTGCCCTATGGCATCGGTGCTGCCGGCAGCGCGATGCGCCTGCCGCCCATGGTGGCGGTCAATGAGCCGGTGTCCAATAGCGACGTGCCGTTTGTCGGCGTCGATAATTTCGAGGGCGCCCGGATTGCCGCAGAGCACCTGATTGCCCAGGGACATCGGCGCATCGCCTTTATCGGCCACTCCACCAGCAAGGCCGTCAACAAACTGCGCGAGCAAGGCTATCGCGCCGCGCTGAGCGGGGCCGGGCTGGCCATCGATCCCCTGCTGATCCTTGATGGCGACGGCACCACCGAAAGCGGGCGCGCCGCCACCGAGCACATGTTTGTGCGCGACGTGCTGCCCACCGCCTTCCTCTGCGTCAACGACGCCACAGCGCTGGGGGTGATCATCTCGCTGACCGCCCGCAAATATGACCTGCCGCGCGATTTTTCGGTGATGGGCTTTGACGACATTTCCTTCGCCAGTTTCGTCACCCCCTCGCTGACCACCATGAAGCAGCCGCGTCACAGGATCGGCGAAGGCGCCATGGATCTGCTGCTGGCCCTGCTGGCAGGCGAAACGCCTGCCAATACCGAGGTGCTGTTGCGCAGCGAGTTGATCGTGCGCAATTCAGTGGGCGCGCCACGGCGGGCCTGACGCTACTCGCCGCGTTTGGCGAGCCAGTCCTGCATCCAGGCAATTTCCTGTTCCTGGGCGGCAATCACCGCCTCGGCCAGTGCCTTCACTTCAGGATCGCTGCCATGTTCGAGCACAATCCTGGCCATGTCCACCGCGCCCTGATGGTGCGGTATCATTGACTTGATGAAGTCGACGTCAGCATCGCCGGAGAAGGCGATCGCCATCTCCTCGTGCATCTGCATATTGGCCGCCTCATAGGCAGCGGTGGCCGGGTTGTCCGACGGCGCCATGGCATGGGTGGTGTGTTCCTGCGCCAGAACCGGCAGGCCGAGACCAAGGGTGAGTGCTGCAGCAATAAGGAGGGATTTCATTGCAAATCCATTTCGTTGAAAGATGCCGATTGTGCGGCATTCCCCTCTGGCAAGGTCAAGCGAGAACAGACTGGCGCGCAATATTGTGATTGTCTCGGTTGGAGGATCGCTGCCGGCACCGCGATCCGGTTCAACCAGGCGCCAGGCTTCAGGTCTTGTTGCGGGGTGGCGGCTGCAGCGCCTTGAGGTAGTAGTCCAGCTGATCGAGATCCTGTTCCCAGAACTGGCGATAGTTTTCGAGCAGTGCGGCAACGTCGCGCATCGGCGCGGCCTTCAGTTTGCAGGGCCGCCATTGTGCCTTCTTGCTGCGACTGACCAGCCCCGCGCCCTCAAGCACCTTGATGTGCCGGGACACGGCGGCCAGGGTGATGTCGAACGGTGCGGCGAGCTCATTGACGCTGGCTTGACCCTGCGCGAGCCGCGCCAGAATGGCCCGGCGGGTGGGATCGGCCAGCGCGGAGAGTGTCGCGCTAAGGGGGTCCGGCATAGTCCATTCAACTCAGTTGTATAATATAATGCATTTGAATAAATTGCGGGTGATCGCTTGTCAAGGACGCGCCCATCGGGCAAGAACCGGGCATGAAAACCATTCTCGTCGTGGGCATCGGGGCTGGCAATCCCGAGCACATCACCATTCAGGCCATCAATGCGCTCAACCGGGCCGATGTGCTGTTTATCCCCGACAAGGGGAGCAACAAGGCCGATCTGGCTGATCTGCGCCGCGAGATCATCGCCCGCTATGTGACCAATCCAGCCAGCCGCACCCTGGGATATGCGGTGCCCCAACGCGATGCGGCCAACCCGGACTATGGCGCTGGCGTTGACGACTGGCATGCCGCCCTCGCCCGGCGCTTTGCCGGCCTGCTGGCCGATGTGCCCGAGGATGGCAGCTGCGCCTTCCTCGTCTGGGGCGATCCGGGGCTCTACGACTCGACCATTCGCATCATCGAGCGCTTGCGCCAAGCTCATCCCGTCGCCGTGGAAATCGTCCCCGGCATCACCTCGGTACAGGCGCTGACGGCGGCGCACGGCATTGCCCTCAATCGCATTGGCGAGCCGGTCCACATCACCACTGGACGTCGCCTGACGGCTGTCACGGACGATACCATTGTCATGCTTGACGGCCAGACCGCCTTCACCCAGGCCGACCCCGACCTGGAGATTTTCTGGGGCGCCTATCTGGGCACACCGGACGAAATCATCATTGCCGGTCGCCTGGGGGATGTCGCCGAGCAGATCTTGGCAACGCGCCAGGCCGCCCGGCGCCAGCATGGCTGGATCATGGATACCTATCTGCTGCGCAAGCGGGAGGAGCGGGAGCCTCTTCATCCCTGACCGGCAATGGGATAAACCTCCTGCCATGTCCGTTGCCCCATCCATCGCCATTCCATCGCCGCAGCGTCGCGGCGCCTGCCCGACGCTTGAGGCGCCGATGCAGACCGGCGACGGCCTGTTGGCCCGACTTCGGCTTGCCGATGGCCAGTTATCCCCGACGCAGCTTGGCGCCATCGCCAAACTGGCGGCCTTGCATGGCAATGGTCAGGTCGAAATCACGGCTCGCGGCAATCTGCAGGTGCGCGGGCTGACTCCAGCCAGTACCGCGCCTTTTGCTGCGGCCGTGCGGGCTAGCGCCACTATCGAGCAGGGACTGGTGGTGGAAACCCCGCCCCTGGCTGGCGACGACCCCACGGAGCTGAGCGACCCGCGCGGTCTCGCCGCCGCCATCCGGGCTCTTGCCGCGCCGCTGGATGGCCGACTTGGCCCCAAGGTCACCGTGGTGGTGGATGGCATGGGGCAGATCACCCGCGCCGGGCTGAAGGCCGATATCGGGCTGACCGCAATCGCGCCCGGTCGCTGGACATTGACCATTGCCGGCCAGCCGCAGGCCGAGTTCGACGCAGCAGATGCACCTGCCGCTGCGCTGGCCGTGCTGCACCAACTCGCCGAACGGGGGCTTGCCGCCCGGGCCACCGACCTGATCGAGGGCACAGCGCTGAGTGCGCAGACGAGCAGCGCCACCATTGGTCAGTTCAAGGTGACAATGGGCAGTGCGACCGGCATCGCCCTGCCCTTTGGCGCCAGCGACAGTGCCGCGCTGATCGCGCTTGCTGCCCGCGCCAGCCAAATGGGCGTCACCGAATTGCGCCTCGCCCCGCACCACGCTTTGCTGGCCATCAATGCTCCCGCCGAATTCGTCCGCGAAGCGACCGCGCTTGGTTTCATCACCGATCCGGCCGATCCGCGCACCCGGATCAGCGCCTGCATCGGCAGCGCCGGTTGTGCCTCCGGCCATATCCCGGCCCGCGCCATTGCTGAAAAGTTGGCAGCTTTTCTGCCGGCGGGTGGCGATCTGCACGTCTCGGGTTGCGCCAAGGGTTGTGCGCATCCGCGCCGCGCCGCATTGACGCTGGTGGGGCAGCCGGACGGTTACGGTCTTGTCATCAACGGCACAGCGGGCGATACGCCAGAGAGTGTTTTGCGCGCGGACCAGCTTGAGTCCGCCCTCGGCCCGTCCGGGCAAGGAAGACGATGACCCAATACGACTACATCAAGGATGGCGACGCCATTTATCGGCAGTCCTTCGCCATCATCCGGGCCGAAGCCGACCTGTCTGCGTTCAGCGCTGATGAGGCTGAACTGGCCATCCGAATGATTCACGCTGCCGGAGCGGTCGAGGCGGCACAGCATTTCGAGTTTGGTCCCGGTTTCGTTGCCGCTGCGCAGAACGCCCTCAAAGACGGCGCGCCGATATTCTGCGATGCTGAAATGGTCGCGCGCGGGGTTACCGCCGACCGCCTGCCGGCCAATAACGACGTCATCTGCACACTGCGTGATCCAGCCACGCCAGCCCTGGCCGCGGCGATCGGCAATACCCGCTCCGCCGCCGCCCTGCGCCTCTGGCTGCCACG
>NZ_JAUYGL010000049.1 GCF_030689745.1 Devosia sp. | reverse complement strand
GCCACTTGCACATTGCAAAATGATTGATGAACTTTTCGCCAGCTTCGTGATTGGCTATTTGCAGCGCCAGCGCCTTGTTCCAGACGTATCGGCACGAACCGGCAATGCGACGCATGGCGCGTTGCTGTTCGCCGTTTGGCTTAATCCGAAATTTGTAGGCTTGCAAGCGTTGCATGTTTAAAATTATACTCGGTCTATGGAGAAAAACAACGAAATTAGACACGGCAGGCATTGCATTTTCAAGATGCACGTTCACTTGGTCTTTGTGACCAAATATCGCCGTGGCGTATTCACCAAGGAAGTGATTGATGACCTGCGGGGTATCTTCGCGGGTGTCTGCACAGACCTTGAAGCGGAGCTGATGGAATTCGACGGCGAGCATGACCATGTGCATCTCCTGGTGAACTATCCGCCAAAGCTGGCGGTATCGGTGCTGGTGAACAGCCTCAAGGGTGTATCCAGCCGAATGATTCGCAAAAAGAACTATCCATGTATTCGCAAAAAATTGTGGGGTGGTGCTTTGTGGTCGCCATCGTATTTCGCCGCCTCATGCGGCGGAGCGCCGATTGCCATCATTCGCCAATACATCGAGCAACAGCAAACGCCGGAGTAAGCTGGCAACATGGATACCTGCGGTATCCGCGCTATTCATCCTCCCCCTGAACAGGGAGGATTTCCGCGTAATCTGTTAAATCCGCTTCTGCAGGTTGCTCAACCAGACCCAGCTTGAGAATCCAATAGCGATGATCGCCAGCGGTGCGACGACTGCGGGTATCGGGAACGGCAAGGCTATCCAGATCGCCACGCCAATGAGGGTGGTGTTGGATATGACGACACCCATCCGGTGTTTTATCGGCGACTGTGAGGAAAACCGGTGCATGCTGATCTCGCGCACGCCCCACCCATCCAGAGTGATGGCGATGACAAAGGGGAACAGGATGAAGAAGTACAGCAGGAGCATGTTAGCGCGGTAGGTGATCAGGGAGTACCACAGCCAGGTGACGATGGCGCGTTCTTGCGACCAGTTTTTCATCATCGCGGGAAGCACTTCTGTCTCTTTGATGGCCGAGGTGGAATCCTTGATGATGTCCATGCTCGCAGAGATGGACTGCGTGTAGATCCATCGATCAGAGGCTACCCCACCCATCTGAACCGCAAAGGCGCGCTCGGCCTGAAGCGAGTTCATCAGGAATTCGGGCGATATCAACGTCCACACGGCCATTGCACCCAATACAGCAAACATGACGATGGCAGCACCAATACCGCCCTTGTTCTTTTTGTCGGCCATGCTCAGTCCTTTTCCTGAAGTATCTTGATCTTGCCTTTGATGAGCCGCCCACCAGAGACCTTTGCGAAGAAATGGAGTGGCGCAAGCTCTCCGAGTATTTCGGGGGTAATGATCGGGGCTTCCTCTTCGATGACGGACTCCTGATAGGAGGATTTGTATTCAT
Organism: Devosia sp.; assembly: GCF_030689745.1. Lineage (GTDB taxonomy): Bacteria > Pseudomonadota > Alphaproteobacteria > Rhizobiales > Devosiaceae > Devosia > Devosia alba. The sequence continues at coordinate 7,698 of NZ_JAUYGL010000049.1, read as the reverse complement.
CCTGAAGGTGTGCGTCAGCTCCATGTCCGTAGCGCAGGTTGATGGATTTGTATTTGAACTTCGGCAGGCTGTCCGTGATGTATTTTTGCGTGTCGCCATCGGTCACTCTGAAGACGAGCAGGTTGTTGATGTTGCCCAGCACCTGTTTGGCTTTGTTTTCATCGCCAAGGCGCGCCGGGAGGTCGGCAAAGGTCTGCATCGCCAGGGTGACTCGGAATAACGCGCCGCCGCCCTTGTTCATGAGCTGGATGGTGGGTTGGTTGATAACCTCGGCAGCTTCGTCAATAAACAGGTTCACCGGACGGATGGAATCGATGCCGTAGTTGTAGCGGTCACCGGCCACGGCAGTTAAATCAGCCAGCATGATCGAGCCGATGGCGCTACCGACCGTGCCATCCGCCAAACTGTCCAGTCCGAGGTAGAGGACTTGGTTGTTGTTGATGATCTTGGCCATGTCGGTCGATTGCCGTTTGCCGCCCATCTCGGAAGTGGGCGACAGCAAGTCAGTCAACGGATCTGAGGTGAGCATGGACAGAATCGGGATGAGCGAAGCGACCATTTTCTGGAAGTGGTCCCGGTTGTGCTCAAAGGTCGAGATCAGGCCGTCCAGATCGGATGACTGGGCTTCGTGGATGACGATCTGCTTGTAAAAGTCGATATAGGCTTCCAGTACTTTGTCTTTGTGCTTTTTCACAAACCCGCTTGAGCGAGATTCCCAGTCCGCCACGTAATCAATGAAGTGGTGACGCAGGGTATTCAACACGAGGTTGTCCGCGCCGCCCTCGATGTAGTGTTTTAGGTGAGCCAAATTCGGGCTTACGCCGGTGGCCACCAGGCCGTTCACGATGTCGTTGAGCACTTTCCAGCCGAACGCTGCGAACGGGTCTGCGCCGGTCTCCGATGGAATCAGGGCGGCAACGCGGCTGGCAAGCTCTGTACGGCGGTTCCAGTTGCGCATCGGGTCGATGGAGACTGACTTTTCAGGGTGCGCGGGATGGAAATAGACGAAGCGCTCCGGCTGCCCCATGGCTTCGCATATCCTTTTTGCATTCTCGGCCAGTTCGTGATCGCCTTTGGGGTCAATGATGATGACGCACTCGCCACGAAGGATCGCTTGGCCAATCAGGTTTTCCATCGCGCGGGTTTTACCCACTCGTGTCGTTCCGACAATTCCGGTATGACCCACAAGGTTGCCAACATCCATGAAGCGGGCGGTCTCTTTGTCGAGGCCGTGAAGCCAGTACGCGCCGTTCAGACGGTGTTCGTCGGTTCTCTTGCCAATGGTCTTTGCGATGCCCAGCCCGATCATCGAGTGCATCTTTTGGGCTTCGATGTCCGTCCAGTCAAAACCGTCACCCAGCCAGACTGCTTTCTTTTTCTTCGCTTCTTCAGTTTTCTGGGCCAGTTCTGCAATGGTCATGAATTCTATGCCGAAGTTTTCCAGCCTTGAGCTGCCCACGTAGCGATTCCAAGCGGCTATGCCGCGGTATGCAGCCATCCCGGTACACACGAGCGCTGCAACCGCGCTGAACTTCATGGGGATAGGTACAGGCATGTATTTGCCTATCAGCAGGGTTGCCGTAGCCGCCCCGCCCCACACCATCGCCATCTTGGCTTCGATGTTCGGCCGCCAAGGATTCTCCCAATCAAACGATTCAGCCATGCACTATTCCCTTGTTCTGAGTGTGAGGATGGTCGCCGATAGGTACATTCCCACCAGCACTTCGATAAGCTGTTGGCCACTCCCGACCATTGCAAGGATGAGCATCGCTGGAATCGACAGCAGGAAGACGGCGGACGCAAGGCGCTTGTTTACCCGGACGCTGAATCCGTCAGTTGCGAACAGCCAGATGGCCGATAGCCAGACCACAGGGATTGCCATAGCGACCGCACCGCCATATTCCACCCAGATCACCAGCACGCTGGAGGTGAACGACAGGATGCCTAGAACGATGCACAGGCCGGTTGAGTCGGGCATTTCGGCCCAACGTCCACGGAAGGTGTTGTACCGCCACGAGAGGGTTGCCAGCTCCCCGATGAGTTGGCCGAGCTCGTTCATTCGGTCTTATTGGCGTGCTTGAGCAGTATGATCGCCTTGCTTGTCAGGGTGACTTCTCGGCGAATTTCTCTTAGCTCAGGCTCGATGGTTTGAATCATCTCGATTTCCCAAGGTTGAGCCAGCTTGAGCAAGACAGCCATGTTGTAGCCATAGTCACCTTTCTGCCTGGTGATGAGCCTCTTTGTCATACGGCGTGTCATTGCGGTCTTTGACCCATACCACCCAATTTCGTACCAGTTCGCCGTCAAGCTATTTCCGCGCATCCGCGTCTGCACGAACAACACACTCTTTTCATCCCATGACTTCAGCTTGTTTTCCGCCATCACAAGATTGAAGTGTTGCTGGCACAAGTCCATGGCTTTTACGCCAAGCTCCTCGACATGATTCCGTAGGGATTGAATGGCGATTTCTACGTTTCCTGATCCATTTGCTGTCTGCATACATCCTCCAAGGTTAATTCCACAACTCACCTTTACACACTGTGCGGATTGACCTGTTTTGGCGCACCTTTACTTCTGCGCCATCAGGCTCGGTCGGCGCGGTAAATTGCCAAGCCACAAAAGCCCCAAGCAATCCCGAATCGCAATAGATACTCACCATCGAATCATCAAGTTGAGCGCGGAATGAGCGCTTAACCAATGGGCGGAACGCTCGTCTGGCAGCGGAATATTCGTCTTGAATTTCGCTTGCGCCTTGTGTTTCGGAATTCTCGTCTGGCAACTGCGGAAAATTTATCTTCTTAAATTTCATAGTGTTGAATGCGGAAAAATCATCTTGGTCGCGAGATTTCTTACGCCATCCCGATGAAAGACAAATTTTCCTTTTCCCCATTTTCTTCAGAGGAAAATTCCGGCAGTGGCTTGACCACAAGCTCCTTGATGACGGGATGAAACTTGCGCAGAGGCGATGCCGATCCAGTCACTGCATGCAGTTTGGCAAAAGGCACCGGCAATCTCTCGGCACTACCGCAGTGCTGCTTGAGGAATAGATAGATCAGTCTGCGAGCGGCAGAGAGGGTGAAATAATCGGGGTGGATCGGGTCAAAGAATTCATTGTGGGTGAGGCAATAAATCATGTGAGGAAGCCTGATTTTGACCGTCCTCAAGCGCCCCGCTTCATCTCGCCCCAGTTGATATTTTTCAGCGAGATTGAAAGATGCTGCATCAAGTCCAATAGGCTTGGTGTTGGAGAGAATGGTGCTGCCGGCAAGCCGCTTTAGCCCTTGGATGAATATGCTCTCGCGCTCGCCATTTTGGGCGCGTCCAGAAAACTTGTAGAAGTCCTCTACGTCGAATTGGTAGACCGGCCCCACATCAACTTCCCTTCCATCCATCGCAGCATTGGCTATCCAGGTAACGCAATAGATCAGCATGTCAAAATCCCGGATGGTCGGTAGACCGGTTGGGCTGGATGAAAACTGGATGAACTTGTCCTTGTACTCAAACCTGCGGGGCTTCATATCCCCTGTTGAGATCGCGTAAGGTGAGCAATACGGCAATTCAGCCAAGAATTCGTCACATCTGGCGATCCGGTCAAATGAGTCTGCGGCAGGAGGAAACAGGTCTTCATCCTTAATGAATGACGTTCCGAAGATGTCCAGGATCGCAATGAACTTGAATGCAGAGGGATCTATTTTGATTGCTTGGTGTTTCTCCATGACGAAGCTACTTCCACTTGAATGACTCGCGAAGTCTAGATATTTGGGCAGAGGAAATCCCAAGAATGCGGTTCAAATTTGAACCGCATTCCCACAGCTTCTTCAGGACGATTCGGCGGGTTTCAAAGCGCAGATGTGCTGTAGATGTTCTGGGGAGCGCGTGTGTGTAAAGCGGCGTTCAGGCACGCGTTCTGTAGATGCCCTGTAGGTGCTGTGGAAAATCCTTCAACTCCTAGTTGCGCTACAGGCACCCCAAAGTTGCTGTGCGGCGTCTTGACATCTGTATATTTACTATTTACACTTCCAGACCATGATCAAGTCATTCAAGCACAAGGGACTCAAAGCATTCTTTGAAACTGGCAGCAAAGCCGGGATACAACCCAAGCATGCTGGAAGACTGCGACTGATGCTGACTATGCTGGACAACGCCAAGCGCCCAGATGATATGAATGCTCCGGGCTGGAGATTTCACCAACTCACAGGCGATAAGGCGGGTCACTACTCGGTAACGGTAAATGGCAACTGGCGCATGACATATACCTTTGATGCACAAGATGCCGAGATTGTCGATTATCAGGATTACCACTAGGAGAAATGAACATGAGCAGAATGCATAACCCCCCACATCCTGGTGAAGTCTTGCGGGAGTGGATCCCCGAAGGAATGACGGTGATGACTGCAGCGCAGGCGCTGCAAGTATCGAGAGTGACCTTATCCAAGGTACTTAATGGCAAGGGAGGCATAACTGCGAATTTAGCATTGCGCCTTTCTGCATGGCTGGCCACAACACCGGAAGTCTGGCTTGGGATGCAAACACAGTTTGACTTGTGGCAAGCAAAACAAACGCCTGGGCCGAAGATAAAACCGCTGCAACGGCTGGCGGCTTAGTTGAGGAGGTAAGGAAAATGAATACTGGATTGGGAATCGTTCTGTTGGTTGTATTTGCAATCGGCGCCGCCACGATCTTGGTTTGGGTAGCCAAACAGGTGGCCAGCGCATATCGTCGCTTCGTTGCGCATCAACCGATGACGGCCGTGACGAAGAAACAAAGGTTTGTCCGAGTGGGTCATGGCAAGGTGCTGACGAACTTGAATGACCTTCCGCAATACAAGGGCGAGACTGGCCTCTTTGGCCTCCCCCGCTACCGCGACGTGATCGTGCCGAACAAGCACAACTACGCGGCTGTCGTGTACATGGATCATCCGGTTAAGCAGTATTTTTACGACTTGATGGGGTCTTGGAAGGAAGCCACTGCTGATAGTCGTTTCTTGCTTGTGTGGTTTTGTATGATCGCTGGCACCTCCATAATTAATCCGGTATTTGGATTGCTAGTTGCGATCTTTTTATTGTGGTTTGTCTTTTGGATGTGGCCAAGTACATCTAGGATGGAAAGGCGCTCTGCAGAGAACGCCAAGAACTTCACACCTGACGACTGGAGGCAAATCTACAGGGAAGCCGCCGAGTCCAAAGAGCGAGAGGATGAGCTGGTTAGAGCGCTCCGCAGAAGTGGTGTTCGGCGCTTGTATGTAGATCGGTGTGTGAAGTAATTGCCGTGCAATGATAGAACAACATGAAAATCATGCACGGCGATTGAAGAGCTTCTTAAGTTGTAGTTTTGCAGATTTGATCTGACAGGCATCGTCCATAATCGGCCATTGCGGACTGTCGCTCCAGTCTGGGCTGAGTTAACTATGGGCGTCCGCTTTGTGGCATGCTGTCAGAATTGCACTACAGCCGCTGCGTGTCGATAGGGTGAATTCGCGAGCGTCAGCTTCAGAGCAATCAAAATTTCCGTGTGCGCAAAAAACTGAACTGCTCGACAGCGGACGCTCGCGAATTCACCCTATCGACACACTGGAGTCAGTCACGACCGACCGCTTTATAGCCGCCAATTTACAAGGGCGAAATTCCGCATCGTGAATAGTGCGGCCATACATAGTTTTGGAGTTCTGCAAAACTGAACTTCGCTGATCGGCCATTTGCTGCAAATGGTGAGCGGCTGCTACAAACGTGCCGAGTATAATCACGCCAACGACCTATCTGAGCCATTCCGATGTAATCCATCTACGCCTTAATCGCCTAAGTATCACAGGCCGCCGCATCCATTACAAACACTTAGCATTGCTGCCCTCACGCATGGGCAGCGTTATATTTTTTGAGGCAGTTTTTATGAAAATCAACAATTTTGCCGAAGCCAAGACCAATGTCTTGAGCGGCCTCACCGTCGCCCTCGCACTCGTTCCAGAAGCTATCGCCTTCGCACTGGTGGCACATGTGCATCCGCTAGTCGGTTTGTATGCCGCCTTTATGGTGAGCATCATCACCTCGTTAATTGGTGGTCGTCCCGGCATGATTTCTGGCGCAACGGGTGCGCTGGCCGTGGTGATGGTGGCGCTGGTGGTGACGCATGGCGTGGAATATTTGTTCGCGACCGTCGTGCTGATGGGCATTTTTCAAATCGGCTTTGGTCTCGCCAAATTCGGTAAATTCATTCGCATGGTGCCGCACCCCGTGATGCTGGGTTTTGTGAACGGCTTGGCTATTGTCATCTTCCTTGCGCAGATGGGGCACTTCAAAGTCACCAGTGCGGATGGCGTGCAAACATGGATGTCTGGTGCGCCGCTTTACACCATGCTGGGCTTGATCGCCTTGACCATGGCAATCATCTACCTGCTGCCCAAACTGACTAATGTCATCCCTTCCACCTTGGCCGCGATTGCCACTGTCTCTGCACTGGTGATCTTCGCAGGCATTGATACCAAGACCGTGGGTGATATGGCCTCCATCGCCGGTGGCTTACCCCAGTTCCACCTACCCGATGTGTCGATGAATCTGGAGACATTGAAGATCATCCTGCCTTACAGCCTGATTCTCGCCGCCATCGGTTTGATTGAATCTCTGCTTACATTGAACCTCATCGATACCATGACGCAGACGCGCGGTAAACCCAATCTTGCCAGCGTCGGTCAAGGTGTCGCCAACGTGGTGACCGGTTTCTTTGGCGGCATGGGCGGATGTGCCATGATCGGCCAGAGCATGATCAACGTGACCAATGGCGCAGTAAAGAATCTATCTGGCATCGCTGCTGCGCTGTTTTTGCTGTGCTTCATCTTGTTCGCCTCGGAATGGATTGAGATGATTCCGTTGGCCGCACTAATCGGCCTGATGTTCGTCGTGTCTGAAAAGACCTTCGAGTGGGGCAGCTTCAATCTATTTGGCAAAGTACCCAAGACCGACATCGTGGTCGGCATCACCGTCGCCGTAGTAACCGTACTCACCGATCTGGCGATTGCGGTGATCGTCGGCATCATCATCTCCTCGTTGGCTTTTGCTTGGGAGCATGCCAAGAACATTGATGTGCGCGTGAGTACCGAAGAACACGGCTGGAAAGTGTATGACCTGCACGGCTCACTGTTCTTTGCCTCGTCGCAGAATTTTCTGACCTTGTTCACGCCGCAGACTGATCCAGCAGAAGTGGTGATTGATTTCAAGAATGCGCGTGTGAAGGATCATTCCGGCCTTGAAGCCATCGACCAGCTGGCAGAGCGCTACGCCGAGTTGGGTAAGAAATTACACCTGCGCCACTTGAGTCCAGATTGCCTGGAATTGTTGGACAAAGCCAAAGGCATGATCGAAGTGAATGTGCTGGAAGACCCTCTGTACCATCCGGCGGATAACCGTCTCGGCTAATACAATTATTGTCTGACTTGCCCAGCACACAGCTAATGCTTTGTATTAGGGCTGAGAAGACAGAATATAGACCCCACGGAAGGTCGTAGGTCGTCCGATAGCACCGATAGGTTTTTTGGTTTGCGACCGTCCGCAAAGTCCACAAAGCCGACCTTCGACTTGCTCCGAAACGGCCGTTCGGTTTCCGCCACAACAACATCAACAGCAATCAGCCCTGTTTCAGCAGCACTTCGAACTGCTCAATCGGTACCGGCTTGCCAAACAGATACCCTTGGTAGTGAGTGCAGCCCTT
>NZ_JAUYGL010000047.1 GCF_030689745.1 Devosia sp. | reverse complement strand
TCGCGGCCGGCGCACTGGCTGCCTTCGCCCTGCCGGCATTCGCCCAGGACGCCGTCACTCCGGCCGTCGAAACCGTCGCCGCAACCATGGACAAGGGTGACACCACCTTCATGCTGGTCTCGACCATCCTGGTGCTGTTGATGATCCTGCCCGGCCTGGCGCTGTTTTATGGCGGCCTGGTTCGCACCAAGAACATGCTCTCGCTCCTGATCCAATGCACGCTGATCACCGCTCTGGTGATGGTGATCTGGGTGCTTTACGGCTATTCCTTCGCCTTCGGCGGTTCGGAAAGCGCATTCTGGGGCGGGACCGCCAAATTGTTCCTGGCGGGCGTCACGCCGGCCAGCGAAGCCGCCACCTTCTCCGAAGGCGTGATGATTCCCGAATATATCTTCATCGCCTTCCAGATGACATTCGCCTGCATCACGCCGGCGCTGATCGTCGGCGCCTTCGCCGAACGCATCCGGTTTTCAGCGGTCCTGCTGTTCGTGGCGCTGTGGGTGACCTTCGTCTACTTCCCGGTCGCCCACATGGTCTGGGACGCCAACGGATTGTTGTTCAAGATGGGCGCGCTCGATTTCGCCGGTGGCACCGTCGTTCACATCAATGCCGGCATTGCCGGTCTCGTCGGCGGGATCATGATCGGCAAACGCACCGGGTTCGGTCGCGACATGATGGCGCCGCACTCGATGACGCTGACCATGGTCGGCGCATGCCTGCTGTGGTTCGGCTGGTTCGGCTTCAATGCCGGGTCGAACCTTGAAGCCAATGGTGGCGCGGCACTTGCCATGATCAACACGTTTACCGCAACCGCAGGCGCAATTCTGGCCTGGACGGCGATTGAAACCTTGCACCGCGGCAAGGCGTCGCTGCTGGGCGCGGTTTCCGGCATGATCGCCGGCCTGGTCGCTGTCACCCCGGCCGCAGGCTTCGCCGGACCGGTCGCCGCTATCGCGCTCGGCGCGGTTGCTTCGGGCCTGTGCTACTACTTCGTCGCTGTGGTCAAGAACAAGTTCGGTTATGACGACACGGCCGATGTGTTCGGCATTCATGGCATCGGCGGCATTGTCGGTGCGCTTGGAACTGCCGTTGTCAACATGCCGGGGCTTGGCGGCGCCGGTGGTGAGGACTATGCCGTCGGTTCCCAGTTCCTGATCCAGGCCTCGGCGGTGGGCATCACCATCCTGTGGTGCGGCATCATCTCGTTTGTCCTTTACAAGATCGTCGACATGACAGTCGGCCTGCGCGTCAGTGTCGAAGACGAACGCCAGGGTCTCGACTTGGCTTCACATGGCGAAGCGGCCTACCACGGCTGAACATCCAGTCTCCAAGACCCGCAAGACAGGCGCGGCCCGCGATTCTCGGGCCGCGCTTTGCGTTTGGTGCCGCGCCAACGCTCGATGGTTAATGCCGTATTAACCCCATACCGGTTAGGTTTGCCCGAGATCGGGTCGCCAGGGCCCGAACCAAGATTCGGACACTTTGAACCATGCAGTCAGGCTCTTCCACTCTTTCATCGGGCGTCTCATCTCGCAGCACTCTGCTCGGCGGCCTGTTGCGGCGGCAGATCAGGTTTGTTATGGGACTGCTGATCCTCGCCGGTCTGGCGCTGGCCATCGCCGCGCTTGCCACGTGGAACGTCGCCGATCCAAGCTTTTCCAACGCCAATGGCGCTGTGCCGCACAATGCTCTCGGGTTCGGCGGCGCGGCCTATGCCGATCTGGTCATGCAGTTCTTCGGGCTGGCCGGCGTGATCGCGCTGCTGCCCGCCCTGTTCTGGGCCATCGGGCTCATGCGCAACCGTCCCGTCGACCGGATTTCGCGCCGGGGCGCTGCCTGGTTCGGCGGCGCCTGGCTGACGGCGGCCCTGTTCGGACTGATGCCAAGTTCGCAAAGCTGGCCGTTGCCGAACGGCCTTGGCGGCGTGCTCGGCGACATGGCGCTGAAGATCCCGTCCGTGTTCATCGGCGGATTCCCCTCCGGCATCGTCGCCGTCATCCTGGGTCTGCTGCTGGCGCCGCCGGCTTGCTGGCTGCTTGGCTTCGGCGCGGGCCTGATCGGCCGGGCCGCTGCGCAGGAAGCGGGCGAAGCCCAGGCTTCCGAGGATGGCGATGATGATGAGGTTTCAAGCGGCGCGCTGGCGCTCGGCGCCCTCGTCCATGGCTGGTACACGCTGCGTGGCCGGCTGAGACGCCTGGCCGGTCTGGCCACGTCGAAAAGGCTGCGGGCCGTGCCCGATGGCCCGCTCGATCTCAACAGCGACTATGAGCGATCCACGGCTTCGCCTTACGGAGAGCTGACGCCGGCCGGATCGCAAAGGGTCGAACCCGGCTTCGGACAGGCGTCGCGAGGGCGCACCATTCCGCTCGATGATGCGCCGCCATTCGATATCGATGACGAGGAACTGCCCGCAGGCGTGCTGTCGGGAAGCGACGATGAGGACGACGATCCGGCATCGGACTGGCGCTATCAGGACGCACCCTCGCGGCCTTCGCCCCCCGCGCGGCCGGGCGCGGCCTCACCCCGCATTTCCGCCCCCGCCGAGCGGCCCAAGCCCGGAAACCGCGTGCAGCGGGACGCGCAAGGGTCGATGCTCAAGGAGCAAGGCTTCGCGCTGCCGTCCGTGCATCTGCTGACCGAGGCGCGCAACGTGGTCAAGGATTCCTCGCTGTCGCCAGAGGCGCTTGAGCAGAATGCGCGCATGCTGGAAGGCGTGCTGGAGGATTTCGGCGTCAAGGGCGAAATCATTCATGTCCGCCCGGGTCCGGTGGTGACGATGTATGAACTCGAACCGGCGCCGGGCATCAAGTCCTCGCGCGTGATCGGGCTTGCCGATGACATCGCGCGCTCGATGAGCGCGATTGCCGCGCGTGTCGCGGTGGTTCCCGGACGCAACGCCATCGGCATCGAATTGCCCAACCAGAAGCGCGAAACCGTCTATCTGCGCGAATTGATCGGCAGCCGTGATTTTGAAACCTCGAAAGCCAAGCTCGGACTGGCGCTCGGCAAGACCATTGGCGGCGAGCCGGTGATCGCCGATCTGGCCAAGATGCCGCATCTCCTGGTGGCAGGGACGACCGGATCGGGCAAGTCGGTGGCGATCAACACGATGATCCTGTCGATCCTCTACAAGATGGATCCGTCGAAATGCCGGCTGATCATGATCGATCCGAAAATGCTCGAACTGTCGGTCTATGACGGCATCCCGCATCTGCTGACGCCGGTGGTAACCGACCCGAAGAAAGCGGTCGTGGCGCTCAAATGGACCGTCCGCGAGATGGAAGAGCGCTACAAGAAAATGTCCAAGATCGGGGTCCGCAACATCGACGGATTCAACACCCGCGTCGAACAGGCGGCGAGCTCGGGTGAGCCGATCACCCGCACGGTGCAGACCGGTTTCGATCGCCATACCGGTGAAGCGGTTTACGAGACCGAGGAATTCGATCTGACGCCGCTGCCCTACATCATCGTGCTGATCGACGAAATGGCGGATCTGATGATGGTGGCCGGCAAGGACATCGAAGGCGCCGTACAGCGTTTGGCGCAGATGGCGCGTGCGGCCGGCATCCACGTCATCATGGCGACACAGCGTCCATCGGTCGATGTCATTACCGGCACGATCAAGGCCAACTTCCCCACCCGGATCTCCTTCCAGGTCACGTCGAAGATCGATTCGCGCACCATTCTGGGCGAGCAGGGCGCCGAACAGCTGCTGGGCAACGGCGACATGCTCTACATGGCCTCAGGCGGCCGCACCAAGCGCCTGCACGGCCCCTTTGTCTCCGATGCCGAAGTCGAGGCCGTGGTGGCCCATCTCAAGAGCCAGGGCGCGCCCGACTACCTTGAATCGGTCACTGCCGACGAGGACGATGGCGAGATGGGCGATAGCGGTGGCGGCAGCAGTGGCGATGACTATGCCGGTTCGGGCGATGAGCTCTACGACAAGGCCGTCCACATCGTTTTGACCGACAAGAAGGCGTCCACATCCTACGTGCAGCGGCGCCTGGCCATTGGCTACAACAAGGCCGCGACGCTGATCGAGCGCATGGAACGCGAAGGCGTCATCAGCCAGGCCAACCATGCCGGCAAGCGGGAGATCCTGGTGGGTGCCGATCAGTATTGATTGGCACCTCTTGCCTGCGACGACGGAACCAGCTGTTGCCGCAATTGGTTTCTAGGGTAGCGTGCAACGACCACCTAGACCGGGACCAGATGCCATGATTCGCCGCGATGCCCTGCTGCTCGGCCTTTCCGCCGTTTTCGCCCTGAGCACCTCCGCCTGGGCGCTCGACCGCGCATTGTCCCCTGAAGAGCAGCAGATGATCGCCAATATTGGCGCGCATAATTCGGCCATCCGCACCATGGTGGGCCGCTTCCTGCAGATCGACACCAATGGCGGCCGCTCGGAAGGCACGTTCTTCTTGGAGCGTCCGAACAAGATTGCCTTCCGCTATGCGCCGCCCAGCCGCGATGAAATTGTCTCGATCGGCAATGGCTTTTACGTGTTGAACCGGCGCGACGAGACCTATTATGCCTATCCCCAGGATTCCATTCCGCTCCGGCAGTTCCTCGGGGATTCCATCAATCTGCTCGACGCCAATGTGATCGATGTCACCACCTCGGACGGCTACATGTCAGTCACGGTGATCGATGAGACCATTGCCGGCACGGTGCAGGTGTCGCTGGTCTTTGGCACCGATACGCTCGATCTGGTGCAGTGGAGCCTGGTCGAGCCCAGCGGCGCCGAGCTGACCTTTTCGCTCTATGATGTGGAAAAGGACCGCGAGATTCCGCGCAGCTACTTCTCCATCCCGGCCAATTACAAGCCGCTCAAGCAGGGCTGACCTACTGGCCCAGCATCAGCAGCGCGATGATGCCGCCGCCACCCACCACGATGCGCCACCAGGCGAAGGGCGCAAAACCGTAATTGGCCACAAAGGCCAGCAGATAGCGCACCACGATGGCCCCCACCACGAAGGCAGCGGCAAAGCCGATCGCCACGTTCAGCGCAATGCTGGCATCGATCAGCTCGCGGCTCTTGTAGAGGTCATAGCCAAAGGCTCCGGTCATGATCGGCAGGGCGACAAAGAAGGTGAATTCGGCGGCACTGCGCTTGCTGGCGCCGAACAGCATGGCGCCCACCACCGTCGCGCCCGAGCGCGACACACCCGGTACCAGGCTGAGCATTTGAAACAGTCCGATGATCAGCGCCAGATGCCAGGGATACTGGTAGGCGTCGTCATAGATTTCCCGCTTGGGCATGCGGTCGACGGCCAACAGGACAAAGCCGCCCAGCAGCAGCGAGACGCAGATGAGCATGGGCGAGTGCCACAGCGCGCCCTGAATGAAGTCACGCAGCAGCACACCGGCGATCACTGCCGGAATGCAGGCCAGCGCCACCGACAGGGTAAACCGCCATGCATAGGCCTTGCCGGTCAGCGCATCGCGGATCAACACGCCCAATCTGGCGAAATAGATGGTAACAATGGCCAGGATGGCGCCCAGCTGAATCAGCACGATAAAGGTCTCAGGCTGGGTCAGGCCGAAGAAATGTCCTGCCAGCAGCAGGTGTCCGGTCGAGCTGACCGGCAAGAATTCGGTAAGCCCTTCGAGTATTCCCAGAATCAGCGGCACAAAAAGACCTTGATCGGCGTTCATCTGATCCCCTAACTCTGTTCAACTGCCTGGCGCGGCGGGCCAAGCTCTAGACTGCTTCGTCAGGAGCGCCAAGCTAGCTGATGTCGTGCCCCCAAAAAGAGATGAGCGTACAATGCCCAGCTTGCTGCATCATCCCCTTGATCCCGCCTCGCGCCTTATCCGCCTGATGTGCGCCGAATATGGCGTGCCGCTCGATGTCGAGGAGATCAAGCCCTGGCTGCGCACGCCCGAACTGCTCGAGATCAATCCCGCAGCGACGCTGCCCATCCTGATCGATGACAATGATCAGCCCATTGTCGGCCTGCTGGCCAATATCCACCTGATCGAGGATCTTTATACGCCCAGCGCGGTTGCCGGCCTGATCCCGCCCGACCCTCTCGCGCGGGCCGAAATGTGGCGGCTGATCGAATGGGTGATCTTCAAGCTCAATGACGAAGTGACGCGCTATGTGCTGGAAGAAAAGATCGTCAAGCGCGACCACAGGGGCGCGACCCCAGATCCGGCCGTGCTGCGCGTCGCCAAGGCCAATCTCAACGAGCACATGCTGTATTTCAACTGGCTGTTCGCCAATCGCTCCTGGCTGACCGGCGACGATCTGACCCTGGCCGATTTCGCCCTGGCGGCCCATCTGTCCACGCTCGACTATCTCGGTGACATCGACTGGGGCAAGGCGGGGGAGACACGCGACTGGTATTCGCGCATCAAGTCCCGCCCCGCCTTCCGCACCCTGCTCAATGACCGCGTCCTCGCCATGCCGCCGCACAAAGGCTATGCGGACCTTGATTTTTGATCGCTCCTGACGCCCTCGTTGCGGAACTGCGCGCCCGCGCCATGGCGCTGGGCTTTGACAGCTTCGGTATTGCCCCGGCCGATGCACGGCCGGACCTGCCAGAAAAACTGAACGCTGCCCTGGCTGCTGGCTGGCATGGCGACATGGCCTGGATGGCCGACACTGCCGAGCGCCGCGGCAGCCCGACCCAGCTCTGGGTCGGGGCGAAATCGATCATTGTGCTCGGCATCAATTACGGCCCGGAATCGGACCCGCTGGCCCTGTTGGGCGAGCCCACGCTGGGCGCCATCTCGGTCTATGCCCGCAATCGCGATTATCACGAGATCATCAAGGGCAAGCTCAAGGAACTGGCAGGCCTGTTGGCCCGCCGGTCCGGCGCCGAGGTGAAGGTATTTGTCGACACCGCGCCGCTGATGGAAAAGCCGATGGCCGAGGCCGCCGGGCTGGGCTGGCAGGGCAAGCATACCGTGCTGGTCAGTCGCGCGTTCGGCTCCTGGTTGTTTCTCGGCGCCATCCTGACCGCTGCCGAGCTGCCCTTGGACAAGCCGCATGCCGAGAGTTGCGGCTCGTGCACCAAATGCCTTGATGTCTGCCCCACCAATGCCTTCCCCGCGCCGTTCCAGCTCGATGCGCGGCGCTGTCTGGCCTATCTCTCGGTCGAGCATAAGGGCCAGATTCCGCTGGAGTTTCGCGTGCCGATGGGCAATCGTATCTATGGCTGCGATGACTGCCTGGCGGTCTGCCCGTGGAACAAGTTTGCCTCGGTCAGTCGCGAGGCCCGCCTGCGCGCCCGCGACGAACTGGAGCGTCCGGCGCTGGCCGACCTGGTCCAGCTCGATGATGCGGGCTTTCGCGCGCTGTTTGCCGGCTCGCCGGTCAAGCGCATCGGCCTGGCGCGATTTTTGCGTAATGTCTTGATCGGCATCGGCAATTCAGCCGATATAGGCTTGTTGCCACTGGTCGAAGCCCGGCTTGCTGACGAGAGTGCCCTGGTACGCGGCGCCGCCATCTGGGCGCTGCGGCGGCTGGCGCCTGAGCGGGCCACCGCGCTCAGCCAAACCTATCTGCTGCGTGAGGATAACCCTGACGTAGCCAGCGAATGGACCGTGGATCTCGCATGAACGCTTTGTTTTTCGGCTTTGGCTTTTCGTCAGCAGCAGCGGCCAAGGCGCTGCGTATCGATTCACACATTGTTAACATTTGCGGCACCGTTCGCAGCATTGAGAAGGCCGAACGGCTGTCAGCGGCTGGCGTCACCCCACACCTGTTCGATGGCACCGCGCCCGGCGACACCCTGGGCCCGGACCTGCGGGCTGCCACGCATGTAATCTTCTCCATCGCGCCCGGACCGGATGGCGATCCGGCCTTGCTGCAGCACCGCGCCGATCTCGATGCGGCGACGGGTCTTGAATGGCTGTGCTACTATTCCACGGTCGGGGTCTATGGCGATTTCGGTGGCACCTGGATTGATGAGTCGGCCCCGCTGGTGCCGCGCAATGAGCGATCGGATCGCCGCGTCGCTGCCGAACAGGCCTGGCGCGACTATGCAGCAGCGCGCGGCGTGCCGCTGACCATTCTGCGCCTGGCCGGCATTTATGGCCCGGGCCGGTCCACCTTCGACAAGCTCGAACAGGGCACCTCCCGCCGCATCGCCAAACCCGGACAGGTATTCAACCGCATCCATGTCGACGATATCGGCCGGGTGACGGCGCTGGCTGCCGCGGCCAGGCTCAATGGCACCTTCAATCTGGGCGATGACGAGCCGGCGCCGCCGCAGGACGTCATCAAGCACGCTGCCGACCTGCTCGGCATTGAACCGCCCCCCGAACAGGCTTTTGTCGAAGCGGCCATGACGCCGATGCAGGCGAGCTTTTATGCCGACAACAAGCGCTGCTCCAACGCCGCCATCAAGCAGGCGCTGGGCATCGAGCTGCTCTATCCGACCTATCGCGAGGGCCTGGCCCAGATTCTGGAAACCCGCCAATGAGCGTTGCTGCCGCCAAATCCGCCCCCGAACGCCGTGACCTGACCGGCCGCTATGTCCGGCTCGAACCGATCGAGCGACGCCATGCCGCCGACCTGTTCGCGGTGGCCACTCTGCCCGGCGGGCCCGAGCGCTTTCGCTGGCTGTTCAGCGAGGCCCCCGGCAGCGTGGCCGAGCTGGAACGCTGGATCGACACGGTCAATGCCGGGTCCGACCGCTATGTCGCCATCATCGACCAGCGCAGCGGCCGCGCCGTCGGCCAGCAGGCCTGGATGCGCATTTTCCCCGACCATGCCTCGATCGAGATCGGCGGCGTCTATTGGGGCCTGCCCATGGCCCGCACGCCGCTGGCCACCGAGGCGCTGTTCCTGTTCGCGCGCCACGCCTTTGACGATCTCGGCTATCGGCGCTTCGAGTGGAAGTGCAACAATCGCAACGATCCCTCAAAGGCGGCGGCCCTGCGCTTCGGCTTTCAGTTTGAAGGGATTTTTCGCCAGGACCGCATCGTCAAGGGCGAGAGCCGCGACACCGCCTGGTTCTCCATTATTGACGGTGAATGGCCGGCCCTGCGCGCCGAATATGAGCGCTGGCTCAGCCCGGACAATTTCGACGCGGACGGCCAGCAGCTGAGCAGGCTGGCGACGCGCGCCCAGGTCTAGTCTGATCGTTCAGCCTGCGGTGCCGGTGGCCCTGGCTGCGTCGGCCTCGCTATAGAACAGCGCGCTGATCGACTCACCGCTATTGATGCGGCGAATGGCCTCGGCAAAGGTCGGGGCAACCGACAGCACCGTCAGCTTTGGCAGGCGCTTGCTCTGCGCGATGGGCACGGTGCTGGTGCTGACGATCTCCAGTATGTCGGGCTCGCCCGCCAGTGTTTCGATGCTGGCTCCGGCAAAAATGCCATGTGTCGTGGCCACGCGCACCGAGCGCGCGCCGTGCGCCCGCAAGTGCTGCAGCAGTTCGAGAATCGAGCCGCCGCTGGCAATTTCGTCGTCCAGCACGATCACATCGCGATTGCGCACCTCGCCAATCAGCGTGGTGATCCGCACGGTGGTGTCGTCAATGCGCTCCTTGGCGGCAGCGGCAACCGGCAGGCCGAGGCGCTTGGCAAAGGCGGCTGCGTTTTTGGCATTGCCCAGATCGGGCGATACCACCACCGCATTGCTCAGATCATAGGCCTGAAAATGGGCGGCCAGCTCATTGAACGCATGCAGCTGATCAACCGGCACGCTGAAAAAGCCATGCACCTGCGGCGAATGCAGTGCCATGGTCAGCACGCGATTGGCGCCAGCGGCGACCAGCAGATCGGCGACCAGACGGCCCCCCAGCGAGATGCGCGGCGCGTCCTTCTTGTCGGAGCGTGCATAGGAAAAATAGGGGATGACGGCGGTGATGCGCGCCGCTGACGCCCCACGCGCCGCGTCCAGCATCAGCAACAGCTCCATCAGATTGTCCTGCACCGGCGTGCTCAGCGGCTGGATGATGAACACATCCTGCTCGCGGCAATTGGCCTGCAATTGCACTTCGAGACAGTCATTGGAGAAGCGCTTGAGCAGCGTGGGCTGCAGCGGCACACCGAGATGGGTGCAAATCTGCTGGGCCAGCTCGGGGTGGGCACTACCGCTGAAAACCGCTAGTTCGCTCATGGCACTACCCCTGCTGCCGCTAGGGGGCGATTAGGGCATTTCGGCCTGACAATCAACCGTGCTGGCGCAATGCGTGCGTCAGCACGGCACCGGCGAAGGCTATTTTGCCTCCACCAGCCGCAGCACCGCGTCCTTCAACTGCTCCAGATCCTGCTCCCGGCTCAGGCGATGGTCGCCATCCGGAATCAGGGTCAGGGTCACCGGGTCATGCAGGATATGGGTGACCAGCTTGATGGCGTGCGCTGGCGGCACATCCTCATCCTGCCCGCCCTGCAGGATCGTCACCGGACAGCCGGTCTCGATGACACTGCCAAACAGCAAATGCTGCGCACCATCACTGATCAGCGCCTGGTTGATGCGATAGGGCTCATCGGAATAGACGCTGGGTTGATCGACATAGCCATTGGCCTGCAGCGCCTGGTGCTCTTCCAGCGTGAAGCCGGGCGATATCAGTTCATGGGTCATGTCGGGCGCCGGCGCGATCAGCACCAGCCCATGGGCCGGGGTGTCGCGCTCCAGCAGCGCCCGCGCCAGCAGCAGCGCAATCCAGCCACCCATTGATGAGCCGATGATGATCTGGGGGCCATGCGTGGTGGCGTAGACCGCCTCGGCCTCTTCCAGCCAGCGGCTGATGGTGCCCTCATTGAAGTCACCGCCCGAAATGCCGTGCCCGGAATAGTCAAACCGGGTGACCGCCAGTCCGTGCTCGGCCCCCAGGCCATCCAGCGCCATCGCCTTGCTGCCCCGCATATCGGAGCGAAAGCCACCCAGCCAGAACAGCCCGGGCGCGCCACCGCTGCGCGTTTCGATGGCGATAGTGCGGGCCGCCGGACCCGATCCGACGGTGAGATTTGAGCTGTGTGTGGCAGACATGGCTGAGCTTTCTTGGGAACAGATGGCGCGGCGCAGCCGTTGAGGCTATAGTGCGCCGGCTGCCGGGGTTTGAACCGGCAATAGGCAAGAAAATCGCACGCTTTGCCAGTTGACTTATCGCCTCGGTAACACGATTTTATGCCCGAATTCACCCGCTTGGCTTAATAACACAAGGATCATTTGCCATTCGCCGTCCAATGAGACCAGTCACGCCCCAAAAAGATGGGCCGCCCGCCAATGAAGATATCACCAGCGCTGATGTTCAGCTGATCGACGCTGAAGGTGAGAACCGCGGGGTCGTCAATACCCGCGAAGCGCTCGCAGAGGCCCAGGACCAGGGCCTCGATCTCGTCTTGATCTCTCCCAATGCCGTCCCGCCGGTCGCCAAGATGCTCGATCTGGGGCGCTTCAAATACGCCGCGCAGAAAAAAGCTGCCGATGCGCGCAAGAAGCAGAAGGTGATTGAGGTCAAGGAAGTCCAGATGCGGCCCAATATCGACACGCATGACTACGAGACCAAGATGAAGGCGGTACAGCGCTTTCTCGACGACGGCGACAGGGTCAAGGTGACCATGCGTTTCCGTGGCCGCGAAATGGCGCATCAGGACCTGGGCATGCAGCTTTTGCTCAAGGTGCGCGCCCAGACCGAGGACGTCGCCAAGGTGGAAAGCCAGCCGCGCTCCGAGGGTCGCCAGATGGTGATGGTCCTGGCGCCTAAATAAGGGCGGTCGACCAGATCAGAATCGCAAGGGGCAGCCGCAGGGCTGCCCTTTTTGCGTTTGGAGGGCGGGGCAGGCGCTGCAACAGCCGGTTGGGACCGCATTCGGGTCGTGCGCAGGCCGAGACGATTGATCGAAATCAAGAACGCAGCCCGCCCGTGCAGGCATAACCTGGGGACACCAGGCGCTGGGCGTGGGTGCCGTAGACGATTTCACATGGAGAATAGCGGAAATGGCCATCTGGATGGTGAAAGCAACCTGGGTCGAGGACGAGACCGACGCAAGCGAGCACTGGGAGGTGAACGCGGCGACCGCACAGGAGGCAATGCAAGAAGCCGGGCTGCGGATGCGGTTCCAGCCCCATCACGTTGAGGTTCGGCGCCTGCCGGACGCGGCCGACGAGACCGAACTTGCACCGGGAGAGGCCCGGCACAGGCCGGCACGATAGCGGAACTGCATTTCACAAGACGCTAAGCGCCTGGTTGCCAGTCCGCAACCCCCCTATTCCGCCAGCGCCGCATCCACCTCACTCGCCACGGGAATGGCCGGCTGTGCCCCCGGCTTGAGACAGGCGAGGCTCCCGGCCGCGGCGGCGCGGCGCAGGGCGGTTTCGAGGTCCAGCCCGGCATTGAGCCCGGCGGCGAGATAGCCGCAGAAGGTATCGCCGGCCCCCACCGTATCGACCGGCTTGATCGGCAGGGCGGCAATGTGCAGCAGCTTGCCGTCCGTCATCGCCTTCACCCCGTCGCCGCCCAGAGTGACGATGAGGATCTGGTCGTGTGCCGCCGCCCAGTCCGCCATTGCCGCGTCAAGGTCGCTTTCCGGGCGGCCACTGAGCAGGGCGAATTCGGTTTCATTGGCGACAACGATATCGGCCAGGGGGGCGATGTCTGCCGTGTCGGCCAGAAAGGGCGCGGTGTTGAGCACGCTGGTGACGCCCTGCGCCCGCGCCAGCTCCAGCGCCCGCCGCGTCGCCGCCTGGGGGATTTCCTGCTGCACCAGCAGCAGATCGCCCTGGCCCAGCCCGTTCAGCGCGACCGCCGCATCCGCCGCGGTGATGGTGCCATTGGCGCCCGGCAGCACGGCAATGACGTTTTCGCCGGCCGCGTCGACAAAGATCATGGCAATGCCGGTGGCCCCTTCGGTCCGCCTGACCGCGCCCAGATCAACGCCGGCGGCAGCGAGCAATGCCAGCGCCGCATCGGCGAAACTGTCGCGCCCGACCGCCGAAACATGGCGCACCGCTGCCCCGGCGCGCCGCGCCGCCAGCGCCTGATTGGCGCCCTTGCCACCGGCGGCCATGGAAAACACCCCGCCCGCCACGGTTTCGCCGGGTTGCGGCAGGCGCGGCACGGTGCCGATCTGGTCCAGATTGGTCGAGCCGAAAACGGTGATCATGCCAGGGCCTTTTCGATGGTGTTCCAGTTGCGCGTGGTGACGAGGTAATCCTTGCCCAATTGCTGATCGAGCTGCTTGCCCAGCTCGATCAGGCCCTCGGTATAACGCCCATTGGGCTGGCGATAACAGGCCAGATAGATTTCCCGGGCGTCGATCCGCAGCACCTCGGTATGCAGGGGCCGGTTGAGCAGCGCCAGATCGGCCGGCAGCGGCGCGTCAAACAGCATGACATGGCGTGCCACATCAGCCTGGGGATCGAGTTGGCCAAATGGCGCCGCGGCCAGCATGGCGGCGATCTCGTCTTCGCCGCGCAGCACCACGCCAACGGCAAAGCCGAATTGCCTGGCGATGGCCGCCTCGATGTGCGCTTTGAGCGTAGTGTCCGCGACTGCCGCAAACCGCACATTGCCGCTGGCCAATATGGTCTTGATCTCGCTGAGACCCATTGCGGCCAGACAGGCCACAAGATCGGCCATCCTGATCTGTCGCTTGCCCAGATTGATGCCGCGCAGAAACGCCAGATAGCGGCTCATGACGGGCGCTTTTGCGGATGGATGGTTTCGCCACGGGCCAGCATGTCGACAAAACCGGCGATCTTTCTGGCGCGGGCCGCCGGCGTCTTGAGGTTGATCACCCGGAAGGTCAGGGCAAAGCGGTTCTGCGCGCTCAGCCCGCGATAGACCTCGCTGGCTGCCCGATTGGCCTCAATGGCCATGAGCAGGTCGGCCGGTGGCGCCATCGTGGTCGCATAGGCAGCGTCCCAGCGGCCATCCTTCTTGGCAGCTTCGACATGTCTGAGGCCATGCGGCGTCATCCGGCCATCGGCGATCAGCCGGGCGACATGGTCGCGATTGATCTGGCTCCACGCGCTTTTGGCCTTGCGCGGGCAATAGCGCTGCACAAAGGAGGTATCGTCCCAGGATTTGCGGATCGCGTCGATCCAGCCCCAGCACAGCACCACCTCGACTGCCTCGGTCGGGGAGATGGTCGGCGTGCCGCTGGCCTTCTTGAAGATCTGGATCCAGATCTCGTCAGCACTGTCGTGATGGGCACCCAGCCAGTCGTAGAACGCGGCCTGATTGGCAAAGCGCCTGACCTTGTCCGGATCGACCTGAACCGGTGCCATGGTTCAGCCCTCCACCGCCTCAGGCGTCGGCTCGGGCGGTGGTGGCTCAATGCCCGCAGCGGCGAGGATTTCGGCCAGTTTGGGATCAAGCAGCTCGGACGCCGGCAGCTGAATGCCAAAATTGCTGCTCAGCACCTCACGCATTTCCGCCACGCTGCCCAGCAGGCGCACCGCCGGCTCGCTGTCTCCGGCGTAGGTGGTGAAGCGGTTGTTGCGCAGTGCCAGCCGCTGGCCAGCGGGCGACAGCGCCACGCGCAGCTCGCCGCGGAACTGCGAGGCTGGATCGGTGGACAGGAAGGCATTGGACGCTTCGTAATCGCCCGGCGTCGCTTCACTGGTCTCGAACGCATAGACCGGTCGCCAGCTGTCGGCAATTTTGCTTTCGAGCTGCCACACCGGATCGCCGCCGGTGAGCCGGAATGTCTCATGCGGCGTGGTCTGCTCGGCATCAGTCTTGAGCTTGAGCGGCGCGGTCAGCGTCAGCCCGCCAAAACCCACATCGGCAATATAGCTGGAGCCGCCAATGTCCACGGCCAGCAACATGTGATGCGCCGGGCCCGCGACATTGTCCGGATTGTTCCACAAGACGCGCGCCGCCAGTCCGCGCACGGTAAATTCAAGCTCCTCGAGCACCGCCTTGAGCAGCAGATTGTGCTCATAGCAATAGCCGCCCCGCCGCTCGGTCAGCAGCTTGGTCTGCAGGCTCGCCAGGTCGATATTGACCGGCAGGCCCAATAGCGGATTGAGGTTTTCAAAGGCAATGGCTGCCGGGTGCAGCGCGTGTAGCGATTCGAGGGTCGCCAAGGTCGGGGCGATGGAGCCGGCAAAGCCGATTCGCTCGAAATAGCCTTTCAGATTGACCTTTTGGCGCATCAGCCACCCTTATCGCTATTGTCGGACTGGGCCAATATGGGTGATCGGTCGCCCGCTGTCACCGTGGCCGATTTACCATTTCAGTGCGTCATGGGGCTAGACAGGGGCCATTTGCACCGTGGGGCCGCGCGCGGCGGCGCCGATTGATGGCATTGTGCCGCTCAGGCGCGGGTACCGGCCCGACGCACGCGGATCACCACATCGACATGGCTGACCTCCATGCCCGTGGGCGCGGTGGGGAGCTTGGCGAATTCAACGGCGGTGGCCGGGATATCGATCATCCGCTGCTCGTCTTCCACATAGAAATGGTGGTGATCGGAGGTGTCGGTGTCAAAATAGGAGCGGGCGGCATCCACCGCCACTTCGCGCAGCAGGCCCGCTTCGTGGAACTGGTGCAGTGTATTGTAGATGGTGGCCAGGGAGACATTGACCCGCGCCTCGCCAGCTTCGCCGTGCAATTGCTCGGCGCTGACATGGCGGTGGGGGCCACCGAACAGCAATTCGGCCAGCGCCACGCGCTGCCGGGTCGGGCGAAGGCCGGCCATGCGCAGCACTGCCGTGAGGCACGGTTTGCGCGACGGATGTGACCGGACGGTCTGGCTACGATCAGTCATGGGGTCCTTGAATGCTCGAAAGGGCCGGAAGATGCTGGGGTTCTTATAGCGACCACGCCCCGCCGGCACAAGTCGGCGCGCCCTCGCCTGGCCCCGCGCGGCCAAAGCCGCCCTGGCGCCCGCTTGACCCTCCCAGCGTGCCCCTATACGAGACAAACACAAGGTTAACCGGGGTTGGATGCATGGCCGAGCGGCAAAGCGCATTTGGGTATCAAGAGCTGTTGGCGCATGGCCGGGGCGAACTGCCAGGCCAGGGCGATGCCCGCCTGCCAGCACCACCCATGCTGATGTTTGATCGCATCACCTCGATTTCCGAGGATGGTGGCGCCTATGGCAAGGGCCAGGTGCGCGCCGAGCTGGACGTCAATCCCGACCTCTGGTTCTTCCAGTGCCATTTCATCGGCGATCCGGTGATGCCCGGCTGCCTGGGTCTGGACGCCATCTGGCAGATGACCGGCTTTTTCCTCAGCTGGATCGGCCAGCCCGGCAGGGGGCGCGCGCTGGGCGGCGAAATAAAGTTTACCGGCCAGGTGACCAATGACGTAAAACTGGTCGAATATGGCATCGACCTCAAGCGCGTGATGAAGGGTCGCCTGACCCTCGGTATCGCCGATGGCTGGGTCAAGGCCGACGGCAAGGTGATCTACGAGGCCAAGGAACTGCGCGTCGGCTTGTTCACCGACGCCCAGATGCAGGCGCAGCAGGGCGCCTGAACCGCCCACAAACTGACGCATTCATTAACAAGAACGCTGCAAGCACGCGCGTCACACCAGGACTAAGCGAGGCCAAGATGAGACGAGTTGTCGTCACCGGCATGGGCATCATTTCCTCGATCGGCAATTCGCTCGACGAGGTGGTCGCAAGCCTGCTTGCGGCCAAGCCAGGCATTGTGTTTGCCCAGGATTATGCCGATTTGGGCTTCCGCAGCCAGGTCAAGGGCGATCCGCGCCTGGACCCGTTTGAGCTGCTTGATCGCCGCGTCACCCGCTTCATGGGCAAGGGCGCGGCCTGGAACTATCTGGCCATGCAGCAGGCCATCGCCGATGCGGGTCTCGAAGACAGCGACATTTCCAACCCCATGACCGGCATTGTCATGGGCTCGGGCGGCGCTTCCACCCGCACCATTGTCGAGGCCGCCGACATCACCCGCAAGAATTCCAGCCCCAAGCGCATTGGTCCCCTGGCCGTGCCCAAGGCCATGGGTTCCACCGCCTCGGCGACGCTGGCCACCGCCTTTGGCATCAAGGGCGTGAACTACACCATCACCGCCGCCTGCGCGACCTCCAAGCATTGCATCGGCAATGGCATGGAGCAGATCATGCTGGGCAAGCAGGATATCGTGTTTGCCGGCGGCCATGAGGATCTCGACTGGACCCTGTCGAACCTGTTCGACGCCATGGGGGCCATGAGTTCAAACTTCAACGCCACTCCCGACAAGGCCTCGCGCTGCTACGACGTCAATCGCGATGGCTTCGTGATTTCCGGCGGCGCCGGTGTGCTGGTGCTCGAAGAATACGAACACGCCAAGGCGCGTGGCGCAAAAATCTGGGCCGAACTGGTCGGCTATGGCGCCACCTCCGATGGCCTCGACATGGTTGCGCCCTCGGGCGAGGGCGCGGCGCGCTGCATGCAGATGGCGCTGAAAAATGTCGGTCCCAAGGTCGACTACATCAACCCCCATGCCACCTCGACGCCCGTCGGCGACCTCAAGGAAATCGAAGCCATTCGCGACGTGTTCGGCGATGCGAGCAAGTGTCCGCCCATCTCGGCCACCAAGTCGTTGACCGGCCACAGCCAGGGCGCCACCGGCGTGCATGAATCGATCTATTCGATCCTGATGATGAAGCACCGCTTCATCGCCGCCAGCGCCAATATCGACCAGCTCGACCCGGCCTTTGAAGACATGCCCATCATCCAGCAGCGGCGCGATGACGTTGATCTGGGCGTGGTGCTGTCCAACTCGTTCGGCTTTGGCGGCACCAACGCCGCCCTGGTGTTCAAGCACCCCGATGCTTAAGCCACCCGCCGGGGTCCCCTTCGCCTCCTGAGGGGGAGGAAAAGCCGGCGCCTAAAACGAAAATTCCGAAAACCGGGCCCCCTGGCTGTCATAGGTCAGCACCCGTCCGATCAGCGGTTCGCCAATGCCGGTGAGCAGCTTGATCGCTTCCATGGCCATCAGCGTGCCGATGACGCCGGTAAGGGGCCCCAATATGCCGGTGGCTTCGCAACTGGGCAGATCATCGTCACTGGCGGCCTCGGGATAGAGATCGGCAAAGCGCGGCCCGTCCGGCACAAACACCGTCACCTGGCCATCAAACATCGACACTGCGCCCGATACCAGTGGCCGCTGCAGCGCCTCGGCCGCTGCGGCTACGGCGCGGCGGGTGGCCAGATTGTCGGTGCCATCAAGCACCAGATCATAATCGGCCAGGATGACGGCGGCAGTGGCGGGCGTCAGCCGCTCGGTATGCAATCGGACAGTGATTTCAGGGTTCAGCGCCTGCACGAATCGTTCGGCGCTCGCCGCCTTGCCCATGCCGATCCCGGCGGTGGTGTGGATCATCTGCCGCTGCAGATTGGACAGCGAGACAGTGTCATTGTCGATGATGCCCAGCGTGCCCACGCCGGCGGCTGCCAGATAGGCGATGGCCGGACTGCCCAGCCCGCCGGCACCCACCACCAGCACCCGTGCCGCCTTGAGCGCCTGCTGACCGCGCCCGCCCATGCCCTTGAGCACCAGATGGCGCGCATAGCGCCGGGTTTCGGCGGCGGAAAGGGGGTCAGAGGCCAAGTGGCACCACCATGAAGCGGCGGTCCGGGCCTTCAAAGCCAAAGCTGTAGACCGAGATGATGCCAAGCGCCTGGCTGAGCGGTTGGTCCGCAAACGGCTGCACCACGCCAAACAGCCGGTACTCGACCGGGCAGCCGCGCGAGCGGGGCAGGCTGGTATCGTGATGCACCACGCGCTCGCCATTTTCATCGCTGATGCTCAATGAATAGCCCTGCGGCACCGCGTCGAACCATTCCGCGCAGGGCGTCGATGAAACCGTGTCGAACTGGGTCAGGGTCAGCGTATAGCTGCCGATAGTCGCGCCGGGCTCGAAGCCGGGCGCGCCAAAGCGCAGGGTTTTCCCGTCGGCCTCGGCCGCGCCGTCCCCGATCATGGCGATCAATTCGCCCGGCACCTCAATGCCCAGCGTTGCAATGTTATCGGCCGCCCTGGCCCGCGCGGCGGCGCGAATGTCGCTCAGCGTCGTCCGCTCCTCGTCGGCCTGCAGGCGGAACGGCGTGCCGACCACCCAGCTGTCCTCGACCAGATCCACGACATAGATGCTGGAATAGGCAAAGCCCGAGCCATCCTGAATGCCGAATTCCTCGAACGCGAAATAGCTGCCATCGGCCGAATAGCCGATCAGGTCGATCTGGGCCCGGTCGCCCGCCAGGGCCGGCCCGGCCAGCAGGGCGAGCATGCCCACAAGGCTAGCGGCCCGTCGAACCATGCCCGCCATCGCCGCGTTCAGTCTCATCCAGTGTCTCCCTTTCGACCAGGGTAACGGCACTCACCGGTGCCACCACCATCTGCGCAATTCGCTCGCCCCGCCGCACCACAAACGGGGTGGTGCCGTGATTGATCAGCACGACCTTGATCTCGCCGCGATAGTCGGCGTCCACCGTGCCGGGCGCATTGAGCACCGTAATGCCATGTTTTGCCGCCAGTCCCGAGCGCGGCCGGATTTGCGCCTCATAGCCCTGCGGCAAGGCAATGGCCAAGCCGGTCGGGATCATCGCATAGGCGCCTGGGGCAATCTCGATCGTCGCATCGGGCGCCAGTGCCGCCGCCAGATCGAGCCCGGCCGCACCAGCTGTCTGCTGTGCCGGCAGCTTCAGTCCGCGCCCATGCTCAAGCCAGCGCAATGGAATGGCGATCGGGCTGGTGGGCATAACTGGCTCGAATCCTTGGCTTATTGGCGCTCAGACTAGGGCGTCGCTGCAGCGCGGGCAAGCGGCATGCTGTTACAGAGTCAGCACCCGCCACAGCACGGCCAGCAGCGTCACTGCGGCGAGGCCGATCAGCCCCAGCAGCGCCCGGCGCAGCACCAGATCGGCGGGCTGTTGCTTTCTGGCGTGGTAATCGGCCAGCGCCAATTCGGCCTGGGCCAGTATTGTCGGTACCCTTCCGGCCGCCTCGACCGCAGTCTTGAGGTGTTCGCCCAGGCTTTCCATCTGGCCCATGGGCCCGGCCTGCTTGCGCAACCACTCACCCACCACCGGCTCGGAGACGCTCCAGATATCCAGATCGGGATCGAGCGCCCGCGCCACGCCTTCCACCAGCACCATGGATTTCTGCAACAACACCAGTTCGGGCCGGGTCTGCATGTCAAACAGATCGGTGATCGCGAATAATTGTCCGAGCACGCGGGCCATCGAAATGTCGGCGGCGGTGCGGCCGTGCAGCGGCTCGCCGATCGAGCGGATCGCCAACGCAAAATCGTCGACCGACTGGCCCTTGGGCACATAGCCGATATCGAAATGCCGCTCGGCCACCATGCGATAGTCGCGGGTGATGAAGCCATAGAGGATATCGGCGAGAAAGCGGCGTTCCTGGCGGTTGATGCGGCCCATAATGCCGAAATCGACGGCAATCACATCGCCACTGCGCGGATCGGCAAACAGATTGCCCGGATGCATGTCGGCGTGAAAAAACCCGTCGCGAATGGCATGGCGCAAAAAGCTCTGCAGCAGATTGGCGGCCAGCGCCTTGCGATCGACGCCCGCCGCGTCCAGCGCGGCGTGCTCGCGGATCGGGATGCCATCGACCCAGCTGGTGGTCAGCACATTCTGCGCCACGTGGTCCCAGCTGACCGAGGGAATGACAAAGCCGGTATCGTCCTTGATATTCTCGGCCATCTCGGAGATCGACGCCGCTTCCAGCCGCAGATCGAGCTCAAGTTGCGCCGAGCGATCCAGCGTTTCCACGACCTCAACAGGGCGCAGCCGCTTGGTGGAAGCGGCAAAGCGGTTGGCCAGCCGGGCGGCGGCGTAAAAGCTCTCGATATCGGCCATGAAGCGGGCCTGCACGCCGGGGCGCAGTATCTTGACCGCGACAATCTTGTTGGGTCCATTGGCCGGTTTGAGCGTGGCGCGATGCACCTGGGCGATCGAGGCGGCCGCGATGGGCGCGCTCAGCTCGGTCAGCTCGGTCGCCTTGTCCTCCAGCGCCGCCGCCAGAATGCCGGGCACCAGGGCGGCATCAAATGGATCCATGCGATCCTGCAGGCCAGCCAGATCATTGGCGATGGCGGCCCCGACCACGTCGGGCCGCGTGGCCAGGGTCTGGCCAAACTTGACATAGGTGGGCCCCAGCAGGTTCAACGCCCTGGTCAGCCGCTCGACATGGCCGGTCTTGCGCACGCTGGGGCGCTCGATCAACCGGCCCAGCCAGATGCCGGCACGCAGCGGCGCCAGAGCGGGCGGCAGATCCCTGGTCGAGATGATCGAAAGCGCGCCTTCGCGGGCCAGGACATAGCCGGCGCGCAGCAGGCGGAAATAGGCGGAAAACGGCATGCGCTAGAGCTTCCAGCCAGAAAACAGCGTGGCGATATTACCGCTGAACGGGGTGAATTTGGCGCGCTTGAAACCCGCCTGGCTCAGCATGGACTGGAACAACGTCGGGTTGGGGAATTTGCGGATCGATTCCACCAGATATTGATAGGGCTGCGCGTCGCCGGTCACCAGCTTGCCCATGGGCGGGATCAGTGTATCCGAGAATGCCTTGTAGATGGCGTCAAGCCCGGGCACATCAACCTGGCTGAATTCGAGCACCAGAATCCGACCGCCGCGCTTGAGCACGCGATGGGCCTCGTTCAGCGCCTGCTGGATGCGCGGTACATTGCGAATGCCAAAGGCAATCGTATAGGCGTCAAAGCTATTGTCCGCGAATGGCAACTCTTCGGCATTGGCTTCGACAAAGCTGGCCTGCGCCGGAAAGCGCCAGCTCTTGGCGCGCTCGGCCCCGACCCGCAGCATGTCCGAATTGATGTCGGAGACCACCACTTCGGCATAACCCACCGAGGCATTGATGATGCGCTCGGCAATATCGCCGGTGCCGCCGGCCATATCGAGCACCCGATAGGGCCGCGAGCCGGACTTGGGCGGCGCCAGATCGGCGACCATGGCATCCTTCCAGATCCGGTGAATGCCCATGCTCATCAGATCATTCATCAGGTCGTAGCGATCGGCCACACCGTGGAACACCTGGTTGACCATGCCCTGCTTGTCGTCCAGCGCAACAGTCTGCTCGCCGAAATGGGTGGTCTCGCGCGCCTCGGTCATGGCTATGCTCTTAATCTGTAATGATGTTGGCGCGCACCATATAGAAGCGTTATGGGCTTTGCCAATCGCGCAAAGCCGCACAGGTAAAGAGGATCGCCATGCCCGAGCTGCCCGAGGTCGAAACCGTGCGACGCGGCCTGCAGCCCTGGCTGGAAGGCGCGCGCATCAATCACGTCACCCTCAACCGTCCCAATCTGCGCTTTCCCTTCCCGCAGGGCCTGGCCGATGGGCTGGCGGACAGCACCATTGTGGCGGTGGGCCGCCGCGCCAAATATCTGCTGATCGAGCTCTCCAATGGCAAGACGCTGCTCAGCCATCTGGGCATGACCGGCTCCTGGCGCTTTGCCGAACACGGCATCGACAAGCCACCGCGCTATTATGAAACCGCGACCCCGCCCAAGCACGATCACCTGGTGCTCGATCTCGATCATCCCGCGCACGGCAGGAGCCATCTCATCTATGCCGATCCGCGCCGCTTCGGTTTTGTCGATCTCTATGATGACATCACCCTCAGCCCCTATCTGCTGGGCCTGGGTCCCGAGCCGCTGGGCAATGACTTCAATGCGGCGGCGATGGCCGACAAATTTGCCGGCAAGAAGACCCCCATCAAGGCCGCACTGCTGGACCAGCGCGTGGTGGCGGGACTGGGCAATATCTATGTCGCCGAGGCACTGCACCGCGCCCATATCCTGCCCACAGTGCTGGCTGGCGCGCTGGTGACGGCCAAGGGCAAGCCCAAACCGGCGCTGGAGCAGCTGGCGACCGGCGTGCGCACCGTCCTCAATGAGGCCATCGCCTCGGGCGGCTCCACCCTGCGTGACTTCCGCAATGCCGAGGGTGGCAATGGCTATTTCCAGCACAATTTCGCCGTCTATGACCGCGAGGGCGACCCCTGCGCCACCCCTGGCTGCACTGGTGTGGTCCAGCGCATCGTCCAGTCGGGCCGATCCACCTTCTTTTGTCCCGTCTGCCAGACCAAACCCTGACCCAGGCTGGTCTGAATCCAGTTGACGCTCGGGCCGGCATCCCCTATAGACCGCGCAACTTGGCGGCTATCGATAGGCCGCCGATTTTCATTTTCATCCCGGACGCATGCGACCTCGTGGCGCGATCGGCCGGTTGGACGCCAAGAGGACCATTATGGCCAATACGCCTTCAGCCAAAAAGGCTACCCGCAAGATTGAAGCCCGCACGGCGGTCAACAGGTCGCGCCGTTCGCGCGTGCGCACCTTCATCCGCAAGGTTGAAGAAGCCATTATTGCCGGTGACCACAAGCTGGCCATGGAAGCCCTGGCAGTCGCGGCTCCCGAGATCGCCCGCGCTTCCAGCAAGGGCATTGTTCATGCCAATCTGGCCGCGCGCAAGGTCAGCCGTTTGAACAGCCGGGTGAAGGCGCTCAGCGCTTAACTGCCGGCGAGACTGGCGCCTGCAAGGCAGCCGGTCACCTGACGAAACGGGGCTCCGCAAGGGGCCCTTTTTGTTTGTTTGGTAGTGAGTATCGTTTTTCGGCTGGCCCGGGATATGTCATTGCCGTGACGCCACTTGCCAGCGCGCCCGATCGTGTCAACCGACGACATTTCTTGAGCCCTCAGAGGGATTTGGCCCGGTGCTGGCTATTGTTGAAACGGGCAGCAGCACCACGAGACAGGAAATAATCTGACCTTCCGGAAATAAATTTTTTTCCGATCAGATTACCCCCCGACGCGAATCTGCGTTGAGTCCCAGCGCCTTGCCCGGAAGGGGTCGGGACCCTTCGATGGGCCCCAAAAATACAACCTCAGAGTCAAGCCCCCATTTTGCTGATTCCACGGTTGCGAGCCCCATATCGTGCCTCTAAAGTAAGCCCGTCAGCTTGAGAGACGGCGCCGTCAATGAGCGTCTGACTGAGCTGTCGGGGTCATTTTTCGGGGCGTAGTTTTTAGCAAAAGCTCGGCTAATGCCGGGATGGTTTCAGACGGTGAAGACCGTGTCTCCAGCCCTCGTGGTTGGTGGTATGATCGGGGCCGGAGCGTTATTATTAAGCCATTGGCCTTGTACGGCCGGGTTCATGACAGTGGAATAGATAAACCCCGCCGGTCCATTCCGGCGGACAGGAATAATGCGTTCGCATGAGCGGGGGCAGGGGCGAAGCCATGGCTGTGTGGGCAAACACAGAGCAGCCACGGCGCAGACAGATGCAGACCGGACTTTGCGGACCGGTCGAACAGTTAAAACGGGGCACACTTGATGACGCGACAGGCGACCGCTGGCAGGGACAATTGGCCTGAGACCAATGCTGCAATGACAAGCACAATCAACAAGGGCGATAATCCTGTCATGACCACCTCCGATTCCAGTGAAGCCCAACGTGAGCTGTGGACCCGGGTTCGCGCCCGCATCAAGACTGCTGTGGGCGTGGATGTGTTCACCTCCTGGTTCGCCAGCCTGGAGCTGGAAGAAATCGTCGATGATGTGGTGCATCTGTCGGCCCCGACGCGTTTTCTGTGCTCATGGGTCCAATCCAATTATGCCGAGCGCCTGCTCGAGGCCTTCCGTCAGGATCTTGCCGAAACCGACCGCATCCAGGTGACGCTGCGCGTCAATGGGCAGGCCCGTCCGCGCTTTACCCCGGCTGCCGCTGAACCTATGGCCAGCGACGCGCCCAACCCACCCGCCGCGCCGACACAGGCCCCGCTCGCCAGCATGGCGCGCTTCCCGCGCGACACCGCCGCTGCCAAGGGCGATGCCCTCTCGGGCAGTGCCATTGATGCGCGCATGACCTTTGACAGTTTCGTGCCGGGCGCTGCCAATGAAATGGCCTTCGGCGTTGCCAAGCAGATCGCCAATGCGGCCGCCAACAACACGGTCACCTTCAACCCGGTCTACATCCATTCCACCGTCGGACTGGGCAAGTCCCATCTGCTCAACGCCATTGCGCACGCCGTGCAGCAGGCCGACAGCACCAAGAACATCGTCTATCTGACCGCCGACCATTTCATGTACCATTTCATCACCGCCGTGCAGCGCCAGTCCGCGCTCGGCTTCAAGGAATGGCTGCGCCGCGTCGATCTGCTGCTGATCGATGACATGCAGTTCCTGCAGGGCAAGTCGGCCACCGAATTTGGGCACACGCTGGGCACGCTGCTCACCGGGGCCAAGCAGGTCGTGGTGGCCGGCGATGCGCCGCCACGTGATCTTGAAATGCTCGATGAGCGCGTCCGCTCGCGGCTCTCGGGCGGGCTGGTGGTACCGATCTCGGGCTTTGATCTCGAGCTGCGTCGCGCCATCGTGCAGCGCCGGGCCGATCAGTCCACCGCCCGCTACGGCATGCACTTCCCGGCACCCGTCATCGACTATATCTCGCGCGCCGTGATCAGCCATGGCCGGGATCTGGATGGCGCCGTCAACCGTCTGGTGGCCGCCAACCAGCTGACCGGCGAACTGATCACCGTGCCGCTGGCCGAAAAGACCCTGGGCGATCTGATCCGCAACCGCGAGGCGCGCCGGGTCCGCATCGAAGACATTTTGCGTATCGTCTCGCGCCACTACAAGGTGCCGCGCAACGAACTGCTCTCGGCCCGCCGCTCGCGCGACGTGGTGCGCCCGCGCCAGATCGCCATGTTCCTGGCCAAGGCGCTGACATCGCGCTCGCTGCCCGAAATCGGCCGGCGCTTTGGCGGCCGCGATCACACCACCGTGCTGCACTCGGTGCGCAAGGTTGAGTCCATGATCAAGGATGACGTGGAGCTGGGTCAGGAAATCGAACTGCTCAAGCGCATGCTCGAAGAGTAGCGCCGCGCAAGATTGACGAAAATGGCGGGCCCGGTGCCCGCCATTACTGTTTCCAAGGCTAGTTCTTGGGCCTGACGGGCAGGTCCTGTTCCATGAAATCGGCAAAGGCCTGCTGGTAATCGGGATGCCAGCGCGACAGGGCCGGGCGGTTCTCGATAATGTCCATGGCGTTCCACAAGATGCGCTTGTGGTCGATTTCATTGGGCGTTTCTTCGTCCGGGCACAGGATGAAGAAGCGGTCCTGCGCGATTGCTGCCGCCATATAGTCGACCACCTGTTCGGGCCGCCAGGCGCCGGGGCGATGTTCGGCGTCGCCCGTCGTGGTCCAGCCCGGGATCAGCAGATGCGCACTGATCGCGCAGCCTTCGCGCTCGCGCAGATCGCGCGCCAGGTTTTGGCTATAGGCATTCACGGCGGCCTTGGACGTATTGTAGGCCGGATTGCCCGGCGGGTTGGTCAGCCCCTGCTTGGAGCCGGTATTGATGATCACCCCCTGGCGCCCTGCCGCCAGCATGCCGGGCAGAAACGCCTGCACGCCATTGACCGGCCCCAATACATTGACCGCGAACACGCGCTGCCAGTTTTCATTGGCATCAAGGATCCCGCCCGGCCCGCCACTGACAAAGGCTGCCGCATTGTTCATCAGCAGGGTCGGGC
Source organism: Devosia sp. (assembly GCF_030689745.1). Classification (GTDB taxonomy): domain Bacteria; phylum Pseudomonadota; class Alphaproteobacteria; order Rhizobiales; family Devosiaceae; genus Devosia; species Devosia alba. The sequence continues at coordinate 6,565 of NZ_JAUYGL010000047.1, read as the reverse complement.
TGCCCAATTGCTGCTCCACCTGCCGGGCGAAACCAAGCATGGCGGCGGTGTCGCTGACATCGACCCGTTCCACCACCAGATTGGCGCCCCCCACCACGCCCGCCAGTTCGGCGCCGATTGTGGCCAGCTTGGCCGCGTTGATGTCCACCAGGGCGATTTTCATGCCGGCTGCGGCAGCACGTCGCGCCGCCGCCCGGCCAATGCCACTGGCGCCGCCGGTAATCACCGCCACGCCGTCGGCTGCAAAACATTCGGCCATCCGGGCCTCCTCTTGTTTCCTGTGCGCCAAACCTAGTCCGATTTGCCCGCCGATACAGCCCGTTCGGCCGCACGCATTTGCTGGGTGCAAAGCGCGTGCTGCCCTTGCGTTTTGGTCACCAAATTGTAAATGTCCACACCCCGCCCGCCGGGAGTTTATGCTGCATTTGTGCAGCCGCGTAGTGCCAGGGAAGTCGTCGCATGAAAGTCACGCTCGAACGCAATCACCTGCTCAAGTCACTGAGCCATGTGCACCGGGTTGTGGAACGCCGCAACACCTATCCCATTCTGGCCAACGTGCTGTTCAAGGCCAGCGATGACAAGGTCGAGCTGCGCGCCACCGATCTGGATATCGAGGTCACCGAATCGGTGCCGGCCATGGTCTCGACGCCCGGCACCACCACGGTGCCGGCGCATACGCTCTATGAGATTGTCCGCAAGCTTGCCGATGGCGCCGAAGTGCGGCTCGAGACCGATGGCGGCGAGAACATGGTTCTCACCTCCGGTCGCTCGCGCTTCAATCTGGCCTGCCTGTCGCCCGACAGCTTCCCCGACCTCAAGTCCGGCGCCTTTGGCCATGAGTTTTCCATGCCGGTCACCGCGTTGCGCGAGCTGATCGAGCGCACCCAGTTCGCCATCTCCAATGAGGAGACGCGCTACTATCTCAACGGCATCTATTTCCATACCGTCGACATTTCCGGCACCGTGCTGCGCGCCGTGGCCACCGATGGCCACCGCATGGCGCGCGCCGAAATCGACGCGCCCGAGGGCGCCAAGGGCATGCCCGGCATCATCGTCCCGAAAAAGACCGTCGGCGAAGTCCAGAAGCTGCTCGATGGCGCCGATGGCGAAGTGCTGGTGGAGGTCTCCGAGACCAAGATCCGCTTTGCGGTGGGTGAAGTCGTGCTGCTCAGCAAGCTGATCGAAGGCACCTTCCCCGATTACGACCGGGTGACCCCCAAGAACAACGACAAGCAGATGACGGTCGACCGCGCCAGCTTCGCCACCGCCGTCGACCGCGTTTCTACCATTGCCTCCGAGCGCGGTGGCAAGGCGGTCAAGCTGCACGCCACGGACGGCCTGCTCGAGCTGTCGGTGACCAATCCCGATCACGGCACGGCCAGCGAAGAGCTGGCGGTGGAATTTGACACGGACGGCTTCGAGATCGGCTTCAACGCCCGCTATTTGCTCGATATTATCGGCCAGATCCGCTCCGAGAGCGCCATCTTCATGTTCAACGACGCCGGCTCGCCGACGCTGGTCAAGGACGATGGTGAAACCCGCGCGCTCTACGTGCTGATGCCGATGCGCGTCTAATCGTTCGGTGAACTGACTGTCCACACGCGCGATGCCCCCTTCTCCCCTTGAGGGAGAAGGTGTCCAAAGGGCGGATGAGGGGTCTGCAATGGTTGGCATGGCTAAGCTGACTGGTCGAACCCCTCACCCGTCTCGGCTTCGCCGATCCACCCTCTCTCTCAAGGGGAGAGGGGAAGAAGGCAAATGATCCGCCATCTCTCCCGCCTGCGTCTCACCGCCTTCCGCAATTATGCGGCGGCGGCGCTTGATCTTGATTCCCGCCACGTCGTGCTGACCGGCCCCAATGGCGCCGGCAAGACCAATCTGCTGGAGGCGATTTCCCTGCTCTCGCCCGGCCGCGGCCTGCGCCGTGCCGCTTTCGAGACCGTGCAGGCGCACGACGCCGATCTGGGCTGGGCCGTGGCCGCGACGGTGGAAACGGCCGATGGTCCTGCCGATATCGGCACCGGTGCCGCGCCCGATGGCGGCCGTCGGGTCCGCATCAATGGCGCCAATGCCCGCTCGGTCGAGGCGATGAGCGATTATTTGCGCGTGCTCTGGCTCACCCCGGCCATGGACGGCCTGTTCTCGGGCCCGGCGAGCGATCGGCGGCGCTTTCTGGACCGGCTGGTGACCACGCTGATCCCCAGCCATTCGGCCGCGGTCAATGACTATGAAAAGGCCATGCGGCAGCGCAACCGCCTGCTCGAAGACCATGGCGACCCCGCCTGGCTGGGGGCCATCGAGGCGCAGATGGCAGAGCTGGGCGCCTCCATCCATCTGGCCCGCACCGACAGTCTGAGCCATTTGCAGACCCTGATCGGCCAGAGCCTGGACGATGCCAGCTTCCCTGCCGCCCATCTGGCGCTGACGCCGCTGTTTGCCGAAACTGTCGAGCCGGACGCCTCGGCGGCGCTTGAGACCGTGTTGAGCGAGAGCTGGCAGCGCAGCCGCGGTCGCGATCGCGCGGCCGGGCGCACCCTGGTCGGCCCCCATCGGGTGGATCTGGAGGTCACCTATGCCCAGAAATCCATTCCGGCCGCCCTGGGCTCCACCGGCGAGCAGAAGGCGCTGCTGATCGGGCTGATCCTGGCCCATGCCCGGCTGGTCAAATTGCGCACCACCATCACCCCGTTCCTGCTGCTCGACGAGATCGCCGCCCATCTCGATCCGGATCGCCGCCGGGCACTGTTCGTGGCCCTCGATGGCCTCGGCACGCAGTGCTTTTTGACCGGCACGGACCGCGTCCTGTTCGAGGCTCTGGGTGAGCGCGCCCAGACCATCACCGTGCGCGACGGTCGCTTGCAGCACGACTAGGGCAAAACCCCGGCATTTGCCCTGAAAACGGCCATTTTGCTTGGGGATACCACCCCGTTCCGCTAGAACAAAAGCACTCTGAAACTGACTGATTCGGACCCCATGACCGATAGCGAAAATCCCGTTCCCGAAGAATATGGCGCCGACAGCATCAAGGTGCTGCGTGGCCTCGATGCTGTGCGCAAGCGCCCCGGCATGTATATCGGCGATACCGATGACGGTTCCGGCCTGCACCACATGGTCTATGAGGTGGTCGACAACGCAATTGACGAGGCCCTGGCCGGTCACGCCGACCTGGTCAATGTCACCCTCAATGCCGATGGCTCGGTGTCCGTCAACGACAATGGTCGTGGCATCCCGACCGGCATTCACAAGGAAGAGGGCATTTCGGCCGCCGAGGTCATCATGACCCAGCTCCATGCCGGCGGTAAGTTCGACCAGAACTCCTACAAGGTCTCGGGCGGTCTGCACGGCGTGGGTGTTTCGGTGGTGAACGCGCTCTCGGCCTGGCTCAAGCTCAATATTCGCCGGGACGGCGGCGTCTTCGAGATGAGCTTCACCCATGGCGACTCCGACGCGCCGCTCGAGCAGATCGGCAGCTATGTCGAGAACAAGCAGGCCGGTGTCTATGAGGGACGTAGCGGCACCGAGATTACCTTCTTCCCGTCCGACCAGACCTTCACCATGGTCGAGTTCGACTTCAAGACGCTTGAGCATCGCCTGCGCGAGCTCGCTTTCCTCAATTCAGGCGTGCACATCCTGCTCAATGACAACCGTCATCCCGAGCCGGTCAGCGTCGACCTGTTCTATGAGGGGGGGCTCGAAGCCTTCGTCAACTATCTCGACAAGTCCAAGACGCCGGTAATCGAGCGGCCGATCACCATGATCAGCGAAAAGGACGGCATCACCGTCGAAGTCGCGCTGCAGTGGAACGACAGCTACCACGAGAACGTGCTGTGCTTTACCAACAACATCCCGCAGCGCGATGGCGGCACCCATCTGGCTGGGCTGCGTGGCGCGCTGACGCGCCAGGTGACCAGCTATGCCGAGAGTTCGGGCATTGCCAAGCGCGAGAAGGTTTCGCTGACCGGTGACGACACCCGCGAAGGCCTGACCTGCGTGCTCTCGGTCAAGGTGCCCGATCCAAAGTTCTCCAGCCAGACCAAGGACAAGCTGGTCTCGTCCGAAGTGCGGCCGGTGGTGGAGAACATCGTCAACGACAAGCTCGGCCAGTGGTTTGAAGAGCATCCCGCCGAAGCCAAGGTCATTGTCGGCAAGGTGGCTGAAGCCGCCGCCGCCCGGGAGGCCGCCCGCAAGGCGCGCGAACTGACCCGACGCAAGGGTGCGCTGGAAATTTCCTCGCTGCCCGGCAAGCTCGCCGACTGCCAGGAACGCGATCCGGCCAAGTCGGAGATCTTCATCGTCGAGGGTGACTCCGCCGGCGGCTCCGCCAAGCAGGGCCGCGACCGCTCCAATCAGGCCGTGCTGCCCCTGCGCGGCAAGATCCTCAATGTCGAGCGCGCCCGTTTTGACCGCATGATCTCCTCCGATCAGGTCGGTACGCTGATCACCGCGCTCGGCACCGGCATTGGCCGCGAAGAGTTCAACGTCGACAAGCTGCGCTACCACAAGATCATCATCATGACCGATGCTGACGTCGACGGCGCCCATATCCGCACTTTGCTGCTGACCTTCTTTTATCGCCAGACGCCCGAACTGCTCGAGCGCGGTCACATCTACATCGCCCAGCCGCCGCTCTACAAAGCCACCCGCGGCCGGTCCGAGCAATATCTCAAGGACGAGCGCGCTCTCGAAGACTATCTGCTCGACTATGGCCTGGACGAAGCCGTGTTCAAGACCCAGCACGGCACCGAGCACGCCGGCGCCGATCTGATGGGCATCCTGCAGCAGGCCCGCGATATCGTCAAAGCCATCGACAATCTCAATACCCGCTACAATCGCAGCCTGGTTGAACAGGCTGCCATTGTCGGCGGGCTCGATCCCGAGGGTCTCAGCGACCCCGCACGCATCAACGAGACCCTGAGCCGCGTGGCCAACCGGCTCGACCGCATCTCGGACGAACTCGAACGCGGCTGGGCCGGCGCCATCACCGACGAAGATGGCCTGGCCTTCTCGCGCACCGTGCGCGGCGTGGAGGAAACCCACCAGCTCGACCAATCGCTGATGCAGAGCGCCGATGCGCGCAAGCTGCGCCAGCTGGCCGACCGGCTCGACGAGATCTATGGCGGCGTGCCAACCCTGGTCCGCAAGGGCGAGACCACCCAGATCTTTGGCCCCGCTTCGCTGTTCAAGACCGTGACCGATGCCGGCCGCAAGGGCGTCTCGCTGCAGCGCTACAAGGGACTGGGCGAAATGAACGCGTCCCAGCTCTGGGAAACCACGCTCGACCCCAATGCCCGCACCCTGCTCAAGGTCGAGGTGAACCAGACCGACGAAGCCGACCAGATTTTTACCGCCCTGATGGGCGACCTGGTCGAACCGCGTCGTGAATTCATCGAGGAAAACGCCCTCAGCGTGTCCAATCTGGACGTTTAGCGCGCAACCATTGCTATTGCACTGCCGGCAGGGGGCCCTCCACCATCGGTGTCGGGGTCCCCTGCCATGTCAGGCGGTAGATCGCCCCTTGGCGGACTGACTGCACCGCTGCCGGGCGCAGTGCGGCAAAGCAGGTGCCGCCGCTGTGGCGCACCGAGGGGTAAATCACGCCATTGAGGCCTTCGGCGCGGGCCGCCTCGGCCAGCCGATTGCCAATCGGGTAAGCCGCGGCCGCGTCCGGCCCCAGGGCGGCGTGCTCGGGCGTCTGCCGCAGGTCGAGATAGGCGCCCGCCAGGCTGCAATACATCTCGGTGTAATCGACCACCGCCGCATAGACGCCCGTATCGGCGAGGAAACGGGTGAGGTGAAAGCGCACTTCAACCAGGCAGGTTTCCACGCTCAGCGCCGCATACCAGGCGCCCCGATTGGCGCCATTGAAGCGGTTGGGCTGCTGCGGCCGGGCATAGGCAAAGGCGGCATTGATGAAATGGGCGTGCGGCACGTCATAGACCAGTTCATTGGCGGCGAGGCCGGAAATGCCCCGATCCTGCGCCAGCTGCCGCGTGCTGGTCGCCCCCTCGATTTCCGCCAGCAGGGCCAGTTCATCTTCGTCATCGGCCAGCGCTGCCAGCACCGATTCGCGCAGCCGTGCCGTGGTCACCAGCCGGACCGTGGTGGGAAAGGCCACGGTAACAATTGGCACGCCATCAATGGCCAATCACAGGCCCCCGCGTACGGCGTCGACATAGCGCCGCACCTCAAGCATTTGCGGAATGCCACCCCTGATCATCGATGCGATGGGCGTCTGCTGACTGAAGAGCGGTCCCTTGTTGTCCAGCTGCAGCCAGCGATCGGCCATGTCGTCGGCAAACAGCAGGTGCAGGCCCTTGTAGATGCCGACCAGCGCGGAAATCCGCGTCATCTGGTCCTGGCTGAGCAGCTTGTCCTTGCCACCCTGTTTCATGCGCTCCCAGGTGCTGCTCGACACATCCAGCAGTGCCGCCGCCTGCTGCCCGGTCAGGCCCCAGTGTCCGACCAGGCGCCGATAGGCCTTCAGCGCCACCGCCGACAGCCGCGCCCGATCGGCCTCGGCCGAAAAATCCTGCCAATCGCGCGGCTCGACCTGACCCAGCATCGC